>CAYOLR010000081.1:0-4944 GCA_964404815.1 uncultured Halobacteriales archaeon | reverse complement strand
CAGGTCCTTCGCGGCGGCGTCCATCACCATCTCACTGGCGAACTCCATCCCGTCGGCGGTGAGGTCAAGCTGCTTGAGGACCGACCGTCTGAGCACCCGAAAGCCCGAGTGGGCGTCGGTCACGTCCGCGCCGTAGAACGTGTTGAGGAACTTCGTCAACATCGGGTTCCCGACGTAGCGATGCAGCGCGGGCATGGCGCCGGGCTTGATCTCACCGGCGAATCGGCTCCCGAGGACGATGTCGGCGTCCTCCTCGAGTAACCGAGCGAGCAGGGCAGGGATCCGCTCGAAGTCGTACGTCATGTCGGCGTCCCCCATCACGACGTAGTCCCCGCGGACGAACTGGAACCCATAGCGATAGGCATACCCGTAGCCAGGCTGGTCGGGCTCGACGACGATGGCGCCCGCCTCGCGGGCACGCTCGGCGGTCCGGTCGGTGGAGCTGTCGCTGACGATGACCTCGCCGGGGACGCCGAGCTCGAGCAGGGCGGCCTTCACCCGCTCGATACAGGCCGTGATCCCGTCCTCCTCGTTGAGTGTCGGCATCACGACCGATATCGTCGGGGTGATGTCGCTTCCCCTAGCGAGGAGCGTTGGCTGGGCGGGCGCCGATTCCGACGCCAGGGTCGTGCCACGGTCCCGGGATTCGATCGCCATCGTGAGTGGTCAGACGGGGCGCGTCACGGCCCCGCGTAGGTTCTGAGTTCGAACGTACTAGCCCCGCCGGATTGGGCGAGGACTCCGCCACAATCGGGACAGACGAATTCCCCTCCACTGACACGTTCGCCGTCGACGTTACACCGGATACATTTGACCTGGACGGCAGCGGACTCCTCGGTTTCACCTGCCATGGTCTCCTCCAGAGTGTGAGTGGTCCCCCATCACAGATATCTGTAATCGCGATACAACCTAAAAACGATTCTTGAAATACGGTACCTTGATATAGGATGAATATCGCCCCCAGGTCAACCACGAGCGCCCCCAGGGCGATGGATTCGGGACCACCCTCCCGTCGGTGTGCAAGCGGCTAACTCTCGACTGGAAATGAAGGGGGGAGCAAGCGGGGGAAGGGGGCGGTTGCAGGCTGACGGGCCTGCAAACCCCGCCGTGTCATGCGCTCAATTGGTTCGGTGCTGCCTGGACTGGGGCAAAGGGGTGGGGTATGGTCCCCTCCTCCAGCCGGCGGGTGACATTGCCCGGGCGACCGTTATGAATCTTTGTCAGACACACCTGGTGGCCTAAACGACCACCACGTACTAAGTGTCCGCCACCCGTCACACACGGGTCGGACGGCACCCCCTAGGGTGGACCGCTTGACACATCGCTGTCGTTCAGGGGAGATGCCGTCCAGCCTCCATACCGCGCGAACCGGCCGTTCGCACGGGCCGCGCCCGTGGACGGCCGATTCTTCTCCGGCGACCGCATTCGTGTGGTGTGCCGTGGGCCCGTTTTGGTTTGCTGGAAGGCCGGCTCAACAGGGGCTTCTAGCCGGCCCGCTCGCTTGCCTGGCCACGGCGGCGGATATCCGGCTGCTCGGTACGCCGCCAACAATCGCTTCTGAGGTCCCTATCCCTCGGGAACTATCTGGTTAGGATCACCGGCCGCGTGGCTTCAGTTGGGTCGATCGATCGATGCCACCCGATAGCCCGAGAAGACGGTCTTGATCAGCGACCACAGCCCGGCGTCGATGCCAGCGAAGCCAGTGGACACGGCGTCATACGTGAACTTGAGGATCAACGGGTTCGCCGGCTCGTCCAGGATTCGATAGGCGTTCCCGAATGAATCGTACGCTGCAATCGCTTGGACGGTCCGCTCCTGGCCGTCTAAGGCGAGCTCGAAATCCTCGAACTCGGCCTCCGCCTGCAGGGTCACTTCGTCGACCTGCTGGGCGGCCGTGTCGATCTTCTCGACGGCCTCCTCGCCGAGCCGCGAGATGCGGGTGAGGACGTCACGACTCCACGCCGTCTCTCTGGTCTCGCGAAGCTCGGTGAAAGCCGACTCGGAGAGCCAGATCGCCGATGAATCGGTCGAGCTGTCGCCGGGCTCCCAGTACATCGGCAGGAAGGGCCGATGGGCGTCGTCGAGCCCGGATGCCGTAATCATCCCGGTCCGCTCGACGATCTCGGTTTCCGGTGTGGGCGTCTCCTCGCCGACCCCGGCAGTGGGGGTCTCCTCGGGCGTCAGTTCGCGCTCGATGGTCTCACGCCAGGAGAGCCGCACCTCGTCGGCCGGTGACACGGCCTCGACAGTGACCAGTCGACCACCGCCTGGTTCGTCTGGGTCAACTTCTGACGGCCCCGCGAGTCCCGCGAACGCCGTCGATCCAAGCCCGATCTGGAGGCCCTCCTGGAGGGCCATGTCGGACTCCGTGGCCGTGACTGCCCCATCGTCATCGGCCAAGTCCCCGATCGCCTCACCGCCCCGGGCACAGCCAGCGATTCCGCCAATGAGCCCAACGCCCCCGAGGCCGATCCCTCGCTGGAGAAGGGACCGCCGGGTCGGCGTCGGCTGGCCTTGGGGGGATCCCCTCCCATCGGCGCCTCGCTGAACGGTTGGCTCGGAGAATGCCAGGTCACAGCAGTCGGCTACAGGTCGATACGGTTCCCGTCTGCTCTCCCCCTTGGATGCTGTCATTGGCGTTCCCGCAGTCGGTACGTTCGCCCCGACGAGACGCCAACCTCGACCCCTCCTCGTACGAACGCCCGGTGCCCGTTCGGTCGGCTAGTTGTTAACAATTATCATGAAGCTACCGCCTCGTCCGGCCCTTCGGCATGACTGGCCTACGGCAGATCCCGGGGTCGCTATCGCGCCGGGTTCGAATGTTCACATCCACGATCAGCCAGCGAACAGCTCCCTCTTTGAGAGCACCCCGTGGCCGGTCAAGCGGGCCTGAGGAAAATCGGCCTTGCCTCGCAAAGCCCTCGGCTACCGGTCAGGTCGATGAATCCGCCCTCTGCCCGTGAGCCTCCCCCGCCATCGCCTCCCGCATTCGGGCTTCGATATCCGCTTTGGAGTGCGAACGATCCTCTGAATCGGCCGCTCGCCCCTTCACCATATCGATGAGGTTGAAGCGATTGAGCACTTCTATCGTCGGCTCTCGTGAGAGGTTGAGTTGGTTCTGCACCTCATAGACAGTCCGGGCGGAGGACACGGCATCGGCCACTTCCTCGACCGTGAGTCGACCGGGCAGTTTCCCGTCCAAGCTGTCGGCAGGCTGCTGGTCTGAAGGGCTTTCCGACGGCCTCTCGGCCGTCTGACGGCCGGTCCTTGCCCTGCGACTGGATAGCGCTCTGCCGTTGGACTGATCCGCGGATGCGTTTCGCAGGGCGTCTAAGATCGGGTTCGTAGAGACCTCGTGAATCCCGTGTTTGATCATGTGGCGCCGGACTGTCTGCGGAGTCACGTCGACACCGAGCGCGTCTCGCATCTCCTGGAAGGTCTCGTGCGTCTCATACACCTCCTGGAGCCGTTGAGGGTCCCGGTAGGCTTTTTGAGGCTCCTGGCCGGTCGCGGAGTCTTCATGGGTGGCATCCTCCGACGCACTCGCCTCGATCGAGCCAGCTTCAGACCCCGTCGTCCCAACGTCGGGGGCTGGCGCTGAGGGTCTCCGGTACTCCTCGTCCTCCTCCGCTGCGGGGCCATGGAGCTGGTCAAGGATTCCGAACGGCTCCTCACGGTCGACAAGCGAATCGATCCCGGCCCCCGCAGATCGGAGGGCGTCGTTATGGGGGATGTCGAGGCTGAACTCGAGCAAGCATTCCCCGTCATTGGTGACCATTAGCCCCTCGGCGTCAGGGGTGAGGCCCATGCGCCGGAGATTCGAAAGCTCGGGAACGGTGACGACGAACCGAACCTCGACGGACTCGCCAGCGTAGACCTCGCCCTCGGTAAAGGAAACATCTCGGACCTCTCTGTCCGATGCCTCGATGGCATCGATGCAGGCGGCAATTGTCCGAAACGCGTGACTCCGTTCTGAAGCTTGTTCGCTGGCCATGACCCCCTCCAGGGCGTTATCAGGTTATCCGCCATATTCACTCATAAAGGATACCGAAAGTGCCAAACTGTTCAAATCGGTTCATTTCTGGCCTGATACGCCTGGATTGATCTTAATGCGCGCTTACAATCTCCCTCCTGCTTGATAATCTCATGTTAACACTGCGCTAGCACTCCACAGGTCAAATCATCAATGTCCATCGGGACCGACCGCCGCTGGCTTCGCAGAGCGGCGCCTCGCTCATGCTGGTTCGGATCCCCGCCATCGGCTACAGTTTGTTCCGGGGGAACCAGCGCCGAGGCGGTCCTTCCGCTCTTCTGGGAAGTGAACTCCGACCAGGGAGCGTTTTGTCGGTGGATATTCGCAGTGGTTGTTTGTTCAGGTCCGACTCGGGCGCCATCCCGGGCAACCGCCGGCGTTCTCGGGACTGCCCCGCTTGGTAACCGCTCGTACAGAGGATGATTCGGGGCCGGGCGGGTGTCCCCGTTCGGTTCGGGCCTATCACTGCGTCTGATCGATCCTCGATTCGGCTACTCAAACGGGAGCATGAGTTCACGGCCATCTGATGGATCGTGCTTACGGCCGGTACCGATTGGCAGTTCCTCTGCTCGAATTCACTCAAATCAATATTTGGCCTCTAAAATCACTCTATAGAGGCTTCCTACCCCTTGGTCTGTTTATCTTGTGCGTCCATGTGGGTGGCTCACATACGTAGGCTCAAACCCCCGTTTGAGTCTACACGAGGCCTTTATCTACCGGGCTTGATGCCTTCCATATGCAATACCCAGGCTTAACAGCTCAACTCCGCCGTGCGAACTGGGCGTTTGACGACTCCATTGACCGCCGGTATGACCGCGAGGGCGTGGAGGACATCCACCTCAGAAACCATGACCTCCGCGAGGGCTACGACATCGAGTTGACGTTCGATGGTCCGTCTCGGACAATCAACC
>CAYOLR010000080.1:0-11951 GCA_964404815.1 uncultured Halobacteriales archaeon | reverse complement strand
TTGCACGCCGATGTAGATGGTGTTCGAGATGGCGTTGCCGAGCGCGGCGTTGATCGGTACCGCGACCCGCCGTTGGAAGCCCGGCGGGAGATCGGCGATCGGGACGTCCTCCTCGATGTGGTCGATCGCGGCCTTGATGTCGGCCCACTTCCAGATTCCCGGCTCGACGTCGTCGTAGACGGTCTCGCCGAAGTCCTGCTCGACCTCCCAGAGCGGCCGGAGGCGGTGCTCCTCGAGGACGCTGCGGGTCTCCTCGCTCAGCGTCAGGAGCTCGTCGGGGTCTTCGGTCTCTTGGGCGCCCATGGCGAGCGAGAGGGACGGAAGCGAGAAATAAATGCCGCCGCCGGCAGCCCGTCGGGGTCGCCCCGGGCCGGTTCCGGTCGGCTCAGCCGGTCGCCTCGTCGGCGGCCACGGCCTGGGCATCGAAGATGTCGGCCGCGCGGAAGACCTCCCGGCAGTCCTCACAGATCATCACCCGCTGGATGGCGTACTCCCAGAGCTTCCCGTCGCAGGCCGGGCAGTCGAAGTGCGCCCGGACGAACGGGTCGTGCTCGGCGTACGGATTCCCGAAGTCGGCCATGGGCGGAGTCGTCGGTCGGGGCGCAAAAGGCTTTGCTCGCCGGGGGCCGGGCGGGCCGAAGGCCTATGCGGCGGTCCCGCGAGGGCCGTCCCATGCGCACCGTCCACAACCCCGCGGGCGTCGCCGACTCGACGCGGATCGGCTACAACCAGGCGGTCGAGACCGCCCACACGCTGTACGTCTCCGGCCAGCCCGGCTGGGACGAGACGGCCGACGTGGCTGAGGGCATCGAGGCCCAGACCCGGCTGGCTTGGGACAACGTCGAGGCGGTCCTGGCGGAGGCCGGCCTGGAGCTCGCCCACGTCGCCAAGGTCACCGGTTACCTGGTCGACCCCGACGCGCACCTCGAGCCGTTCCTCGAGGTCTGGGACGACCGGCTCGGCGAGCCCCGGCCGGCCAGCACGATCGTCGGCGTCGAGTCGCTGGCGCTCCCGGCGTTCCTCGTCGAGCTGGACGTCGAGGTGCCGCTGGCGGGTTGAGGGGACCGGTCCGTCGGGCCGGCCGCTACTCCCGGCGCCGGGCGTTCGCGCCCGGGCCGAACAGCGGGCCGTCGAACCGGCCCCAGTCGGGGGACATGCTGGTGGTCGAGGGCGGGTTCGGGCACTCCTCCAGGTGGGCCCCGATGTCCGCCACCTCCTCGCCGCAGCAGGCGCATTCCATAGCGAGGAGGCGTGGCGCCAGCTCCCTGTATCCTCGGCCTCACCAGTTAGGTGTCGTTCGGGGGCCTTCCCCCGTCGTCGGCCGAGAAGACGAGGCAGTACGAGTGGTCGTAGCCGTAGCCGTACCGCCCGCCGCCGGAGTCGGGCCGGCCCGCCCCCTCCCACGTCACGACGACCTCGCCCTGGAAGCTGAGGGGCCCGGCGACCCGCCTGCCGACGTCCCAGGCCAGTGTGGTCACCCGCCCCTCGTGTTTCATGTTGGAGACGTCCACGACGACCGTGCCGCCCTCGGTCATGACGCCGCGGAGGTTGGCGAACGCCGACTCGACGTCGTCGAGGTACCGCTCGTAGCGGCTCTGGCCCGCGTAGTTCTCGAACGGGTTCCGGTCGTCCGTCCGCTCCATGAACGGCGGCGAGGTGAAACAGCAGTCGGCGGCCGGGAACCACGAGGGGTCGAGCTCGAGCACGTCCCCCTGCCGGACGCGGTCGGGGCTCGAGACCGCCTCGGCCGCGAGGCGCGCCAGGTCGGGGTCGTACTCGAGGCCGTAGGGCTCGCGGCCCATCGACTCGGCGACCCGGAGCGTCGTGCCGAACCCGGCGAAGACGTCGATCACCCGGTCGCCGGCCGCGGTGTGCTCCTCGAGGAACCGCTCGACGAGCGCCGGGGGTGTGCGGACCTCGTTCGTGTAGCCCTCGGGGAGCGGGTGGTCGTGCTCGTAGGGGAGCGAGAGGTACGTCCGCATGCAGCCGAGCTCTGGTCCGTTGGGTGTCGGTCTTCCGATTTCGCCCGCCGGGATGGCCCACCGAAGGGTCAAACCGCGGCTTTCGCCTCCGGGCGTGCTTTACCACGGCGGGCTGTTGACTCCGCCATCGATCACCGATGCGACGACCGCTCGCGGCCGTGCTCCTCGCCGGTCTGCTCGTCACGAGCGGCTGCGTCGGGCTGCTGGGCGAGGAGCGTGCCCCGAGCGACCAGCGGGCCGAGGACGCGCTGAACCGCAGCCGGGCGGCCCTCGAGGACGTTCGGTCGTACCGGGCCCACAACGACGGCTTCGGGCGGATGACCGGTGACGACCGCGAGGAGTCCGCCACCGTCGACGGCGAAATCGCCGTCAACATCACGTCCCGGGAGGTCCGTTCGACCGGCCGGGTCGACGACCCGTCGAACCCGCTGCCGGGCGTCAAGCGGACATACGTGGACGGTTACACGGCGCTCACGGAGTGTCGGCTCAGCGGCTGGGGGCAAGTGAACCTCTCGACGGACCGGGACTGGGTCGCGTACACCCCCATCGGCGAGCAGTTCGAGCTGCTCTCCCGGACGCCGGTCTACTGGGCGGGCCGGGAGGAGCGGAACGGCACCCAGGCGGCCGTGATCGAGGCCCGTCCGACCAAGGAGGAGCTGCTGGCCGGCCCGGGGATGTGGACGTTCGAGCCAGAGGACCCCGAACAGGCGAACTTCCGGAACGCCACGCTGCGGGTGTGGCTCAGTACGGGGACCTGGCTGCCGATCGAGAGCCGGCTGGTGAGCCACTGGAAGGCCGGCGGCGCCCGCGTGACGCTCTCGGCGACGTGGCGCTTTTCGGGCTACGACGAGCCGACGAACGTCACCCGGCCGTCGGTCCCCGAGTCGGAGATCAGGGAGAACGGCTGCTGATGCCGCTTCCGGACGCCGAACCACCGCTGTTCGAACTCTTCTCGGGCATTCGAGCAGCAGTCCGTGGATGGGCTGGTATCGAACGAACCGGATTGGAGTAACAAAGGAACTCATCTCGATGTTGAGCGCCCGAATCGTCACAGCGTTCCTGATAGAAGTCTAGTTTATCCCATCGCTACTGCGCTCATGGCGCGACTGTCGCGCCGCAGGCATTCCTGAGTTTCAAGAGGTAGGTTGGCCGGTTGATGGGATCACGGCCTGGGCCCATCAACCGAATCGTAACAGGCCATTTCCATGATTCGGTGTCCTCACGAACAACTAGAGGCTATAGTCAGTGAGAGTAACACTAACCGCAGGACCACCTCAGTAGAGGTTGGGAAATCGTTTTTCAGGATGCTGGAATCGGAATATGCTCCGTACTGGATGGACAGAGAGACCCCATTTCTGTTGATTGTCGGGGATGCGGAACGCTACCAGTCCGATCTCTTAGCCGACACCTGAACCGATTCGGTCATGGTGTCACCGTGCGCCAGACGGTACCTGGCCGGAACAGGTCGGTGGGGGCCACTTCCATTCCAACGACGCGATAGAACGCCTCCGAGAGATGCGGGTCGGTGTGAGCCTGACGAATTAGCCGCGAGAGGTAGGTATCGAACATCGATGCGCCGGGCGGTGTTGGCCCGGTGGTCTGTTCGAAGGCCGCATCGGATCCGACGGCCATCTGCCAGGCGATGTCGACGACGTCCGCTGCCCTCTCGAAAAACCGCATCCCTAGCGCTTCGTCGCCAATCGACGCGAGCGTTTCGTGGAGCGTCAGGGCCTCTAACGCGGCGACAGACATACCCTGCCCGTAGATTGGGTTGAAGCTCGCGATCGCGTCACCCAGGACGACCAGCCCGCCGGGGAATCGGTCCAGCTTCTCGTATCGAACCCGCCTGTTGGACGGGAACGGGTACTGTTCGACGCCGTCGGACACCACCTCATGTGAAGCGAGAATCGTCTCGATGTCCTCGATCGGGAGCTTCCGCGCGTACGGGAGGAATCCTTCGATGGTGGTTGGCGGTTCGGTCTCATGCATCCCGCCGAGAGTCACAAGCCACTCGCCACCTTCCACCGGGAAGGCCGCGCCCCACGGGTTCTAGGGGCGGACTGGGGGACGAACGGCATGCGGCGATCCCCCTCCGGTCGATCCACCCGGATGGTGCTATAGACCATGTCGATTTCGACCTCTTCAACCGTCGGCTCGCCGTAGCCGTTCTCGGTCAGCCAGGCCGGTGTTCGACTGGTTCGACCTGTCGCGTCAACGACGAGATCGGCCTCCAGCGTCTCGAGCTCGTTGTCCCCTCTGATACGGATACCGTCAACTCGGTCGTCATCAGTATCGAACTGGTAGCCGAGGAACTGCGTACCATCCTGAATCGTCACGCTATCTCGTTCGGATAGGTGCCGACGGACGACCGTCTCCAAGAGGGGTCGACTCGCACAGTACATCTCCATCCTCGTCGCGGGGGCAGTGAGGTACCCGCCCTTGTCGTAGTGGCGCAGTTCGTCACCGACGTCGATGATCAGCGCCCCGGCGTCGATAAGGTCCTCCCCATATCCCGGGAAGAGGTCACTGATGGTCGCACGGCCGGCCTCGAGAAGCACGTGCACGTGTTTGCCTTGGGGCACACCATCTCGGGTCTGGGGGTCTCTCGGCAGGGTGTCGCGTTCGACGACTGTGACCCGCTCGTACGCGTCGGTGAGGACGCGGGCGGCCAGTAACCCAGCCATGCTCGCTCCGAGGACCACCGCTCGTTTGCCCCGGGTCGATACTCGCGTCTCCTCGTATCTGATGGTCTCGTCGAGTGTCATCGTGATGTCGTATCCAATGGCTCGTTCCGACGGTACGGTCCCAAACTCAGCAACCGATGGAACTCCCGCTCAATACTAAATACTAGTCATATTCTACGCGGTATCGTTCGATGACAACCAAGACCGCATCGATCGAAACAACAGCAGATCGTGGCAACGAGAGAGGAGTCGTTGTCGCTGAGTGGTACTTCGACCTTCCTCCCGAGAGGTTGAGACGACAAAGTTCAGATATCTTTATCAATCGTTTCCGTGGTGCCCGGGTCTCACTGTGTAATCTGTGATGAGTTCCCTGGCCCTCATGAGAACTAAGTATCAGTTCTGTATTGCGATCTCGTATGCCGATGTATGACCGGTCCGCCCGACCGGGATTGAAGTGATCGACCGATGGGATGAGGGCGTCGGCTGGATGGTCCATCCGGATGAGGATGTACAACGGGCGAGTCATGCGATCAAGGGGGACGACGGGGCGTGAGTCTTCGATCCGTTCGATGGGCCGGGCGTGGACGACCGAATCGACGAACTGGGGACGGTCGCAGGTGTGGCACTAGTATCGAATACCCACTCTCGCGATGCGGCCGCTTTCGCCGAGCGCTACGATGTTCCCGTCCACATCCCAACGTGGATGGATCGAGCGGCGGGCAACGTGGATGCGCCGATCAAGCGCTGTTCATCTCCAACCGGGGACTGGGTCGATTTGGGGAGTTCAGGGATCAAGATTCGGACTGTCGATCCGTTGACCGCGTGGACGGAGGCGATCCCGTATCGACCAGCGGATAAAACCCTTTACGTTCCCGACATGCTCTCGACTGTCCCGGAAATGACCGTCGGAGATGAGCGCCTCGGCTGTTACTTCTTCCACCGATTCGCACCGCCGCGTGACGTGTTCATAGATGTTGCCCCAGAGCGGATCCTGTTCGGCCATGGCGAAGGGATCTTTAGGGATGCCTCGGCAGAACTCGAATCGGCACTCGACAACGCTCGTCGCAATTTGCCTCGGGGGTTATCAGTCAGCCCCCGACGCAACTTCGTGGAATCATCGGTGCCATTCGCACCTGATGACCTCGCGTTTACACCGTCCAGCCTAAATCGAGCTCAGTATTAGCGTCCCGGACTGAGGCCCCCTGACTCGTTATCCCATCTCGGCTTCTCACCAGTATTGGGACCGGTTGGCCAGGATTACAGGATCTGGAAGGCAAGCAGCATACCGAGGCCAATCAAAGCGAGCCCACCGATTATGCGGGTATACGGAAGCTTTCGCAGCCGGTCCGCGATGAAGAAGACGAGGAGCAAATCGACCGCGGTGGCCGTGAGAATTCCTGCGGAGAACCCAATAATTGCCGCCTGTCCGGTGAGGAGGAACGAATACGCGATGGTGTCATCGAGCCCGGTGAAAAAGAACGTAATAAACCCGATCGAGAAGAGTCGCAACTGCTGAATCAGTGATGGTTCCTCGATCTCAGCCATCCGGGACTGGATCCGGTTACGGCGTTGTTCGGGATCCCGTTTCAGGAGCACCCACAATCCCAGCAGTACCAACCCACCCCCACCAATAAGATGAGGATGGGGTAGTTGCCGTACCAGCCCGGACAGAAACACCGCGATGAGAATATCGAGAACCGTGGCGGTTACGATCCCGGAACTAACGAGAACCTTCGCTCGCCACGTTCGCATGAACGGGGCGTAAGCAATCGTATCGTCGAGTCCGGTAACGAAGAACGTAATGAAGCCCGCGAGGAACAACTCGACTGCCGGCCCGACTGTCACCATCCTACTGTCAGTCCATCACCCAGGATGCACAAATGAATACCCGGATATGAGCCGAGGTGCAGTCGAAGCGGGGTGTTTCGACTGAACGTGTTTCTCGGTGAGACAGAGTTACTGTGTACGGAACTCATCCACGCTACCGGCCAACGCTATTCTGACAAGGGACGGATACATAAAACGATCCGTAAGATACAACGCGCGTATTCAGCACCTCTCGGGTCGACCGCTCGGTGAAGGAGACACGGAACGTGGATTTGCCGGCCGACATTCGATGGATGAGGCCGGGTCGCAACGATTTCATGAGGCACCCCGTCCAGCGTCACGCGTCCCCCAATGACAGGCCAATTTTGGAGCTCGCAAGGTCAAATATGTCTGCCACACTCCCCTATGGCCTAAGTTTCGGTGAAGTGGCTCTTTGAACCTCTAAAAGACCCTTCCAACCAGCCATCTCATAGGTAGATATGAATCGCAGAACGCTGTTGACCACGCTCGGGGCCAGCCTGGTCCCGATTCCCGGCTGTCTCGGACAGCCCACCTCGGGCATTGATGCCACCGACTCATCAACGCCCGCGTCTCGGGGCGGCTCTCGAGAAGTGCGCGTCACTTCAGTCGGCACTAGCCCCGATGATTCGCCGCTCAAGCACGCGATTGAAGTCATCCGATCTGAAGTCAGAGCTGACGGAACCGCTCGAATTCGGACCAGCCTAACCAACACCGCCGACACGGCCGTATGGAACACGACCCGAATCCCAACGTTTAGTGACTTCACCACACAGACCGGACCGAACGGCCAGCGATTGCTCCTCTTGCAGACAGACGTGAAATATGAAACCGTTAGGCCTGATTGCTGGCGAGCCGCATTGAGCAATGCCGAACTTAATACCGCCTATACCAATGTAGTGAGTGCGATCAAGTACGCTGCAGGCGAATCACGGTCACACACATTCGACATCTATGGCCACCCGGAGAACACGGGACCATGTATCTCACGGGGCGACTATCCTATTGAATCTCGGTACGAGGTTACCGACGACTCCGACTCGAACGCCGTCGACTGGAGTTACCGGTGGGGATTCTCAATAACAGTCGAGGACTCTTAACCTTCCATGCCTCTCAAGCTGTGATGGCTCTGCGGTGTAGGTTTCACTGGAAGCCGACATCACCGATGCGGGGCTCAGTCGCCTTCTTACTTCGAAAACAAGAACGCCATTGGTCGGGGTCCGCTGCGACTGATCGTCGGTGGGCCCGCTGAGGATGGGCCAATCCGGTTGTGGGTCCTCCCGGGAGCCAACATTTTCCTGGCCGGGGCCTCAGTGGTTCTGCTGGCTGGCGTCAGGCGGTTCCGAGCCGGCGTGCTCACTGGTACCATGGTAGCGGTCGGGTATGCTATCGCACTCGCGCTCGGCGTGGGACAGTTTGTCGTTTCGGTCGAGATGTGGAACATGACGCTTCCGATCTCATTCACGGCCGTGGTCGGGTTCCCGATCCTATTCGGAGTCCTCGGCGGCGGGTTGACCGGCTACCTCCGTTCGCGCTGACATCGGGGCGAGGTGTTCCCCTCCCCGGGTAGTTTCGGCGGTCCCTGCTTCGATTAGGTGAGTCTGAGGCAACACAACGACCCCCTCATTCCCAGGTATAGAGACAACCTCGGATTCCATCACCTGAGGTCGACGCGATGCGGCGTGCATGGTCTAAGTCGCTCACGATGTAACTGACAAAACGAGTGATTTGAACTGTCGGTCCGTGACGTCTGCTGCGAGTCCCGCAAACCAGACATTGATCAAATAGAAGTGCGAACAACCGGTTGAGACGCCCGGCGAAACCGTCGATGGCAGTGGGGTCACGAGGCCAATGCGGAACCTGGTAGGGGTCTCCGGAAGCAGGTGTGACTCCGTTCTCACATCTCGGAAAACTGCATCGGAGGTTATCGCCACTGCCCGCCTTCGAACACCTGGTGAATCAGCTATGGAAAACAGGACCGCGTCGAGTGGAGATACGTCCGGGGCCCGTTCCGTCGTTGAACGCGTGTGGAGTGAGGTAGTCAACGGCGGCGACCTCGATACGATCGACGAGCTTGTCGCCGAGGAATACACGTACCGGGGCCCCGGTGGCTTCGAGTTAACCGGTCCGGAGGGGTTCGGGCGATTCGTCGCCGCACTACACGAGATATTTGAGGGACTCACGGTGGAAGTCCACGAGTACATCGTGGATGAGGATCGCGTCCTCAGTCGCTGGACAGGCAATGGTACGGCGAGGGAGACTGGCAAGAGAGTAGAATGGCAGGGCGCGACGGTGACTCACGTGGCCGACGGCCAGATGATCGACGACTGGGAATACTGGGACCGACTCGAACTCGCCGAGCAATTAGCAGAGGGGTGGCTGGCAGAACGGATCGTGCAGAGCGTCTCGCGTCGGGCAACCAAAGACCTGCCACGAGAATGAGAGCAAGGATCC
The DNA here is from genome assembly GCA_964404815.1 of uncultured Halobacteriales archaeon. Lineage (GTDB taxonomy): Archaea > Halobacteriota > Halobacteria > Halobacteriales > Hikarchaeaceae > CAYOLR01. The sequence continues at coordinate 2,986 of CAYOLR010000080.1, read as the reverse complement.
CTGAGGGAACTGATCGCTATCTCCCCCCGTAGTGGCCGGTCAAAATCCCGCAGCGCAGACAGAGAACCCGTGCTGAATATGCGCCCTGTATTTAGCACAGCTATCCTCTCATATTCAGACTACGAAGGAAAACGAAGGACCTCTCCTTGAATCAACGCCCTACGGCACAGACGGTCCGAGTCTCTCACGGCGATAATCTCAGACGGGGTGAAGGATCGCCCAGCCGATGACCCCCCGTCAATCGCCATCGTCGCCAACACGGTTGGTATCCGATAGAGAGTAGTCGCTCGAATGCTGTTCGTGATGGCACTATCTCGTAAAGCGATAGTAATGTTTTCGGGGAAGGAAACGCGGCATTCGAACATTTGGTCCTATGCCGCCTCCCGGATTTGAACCGGGGACAGCTCGATCTTCAGTCGAGTGCTCTCCCAGTCTGAGCTAAGGCGGCCTGCAACCCCGGCGACGGCGGAGGCCGAAAAAAGGGTTGTGTTTCCCCCCGCCCTCGGGGAGCGAGCCTCGCCCCGCGGCTCACTCCGTCGGGACCTCGGCGGGGTCAAGCTCGCCCGCGAGGTAGGCTTCGCCCTTGGAGGTCAAGCGGTACCGGTCGCGCTCGAAGGCGACGAGCCCGCCCCGGCCGGCCAGCCGCGAACACCGGCTCTCGATGAAGGCCTCGCTGAACGGGAGGGCCTCGCGCTCGAACAGCACCGACGCGCTCGCGGGGCCGCCGTCGCGGAGCGCCTCGAGGAGGGCCTCGTCGTCGGGCGTGAGCCAGGTGCCGGAGTAGCGCATCGAGTCGCCCCGACCTCACTCCCGGCCGGGCCGTAAGCGCTTCCCTCGAGCGCCCTGGCGCCCCGGACGACCGTCGACGACGGATTACAACGTTCAAGTACGAGGGCCGCCTCGTGGCGGCCAATGCACGACCTCTGCGAGGCGACGGGGCGATGAGCGCCGACGGCAACCGCGGCTACGTCGGCACCAACGTCTTCCTGGCCGGCGTGGACCTCGACCGGTTCGCGGCCACGCTCGCCACGCCCGTCGACCTCGCAGCCCTCGACGACCGCCCCGACGCCCTCGCGGACGCCGAGGCGGCCAGGATCGGCGCCGTCGAGCCCGGCGACCGCTCAGAGCAGACGTTCGACCGCATGGGGGTCGGCGATCTCGTGCTTTGCTACGCCGACGGTCGGTACGTCGGTGCGGGCCGGATCGCGGCGACCGTCGACGACGGCGACTGGGCCGGCGAGGCGCTCTGGGACGGCGACGACGTGGCCGGGGCTTACGTCCTCGAGGACTTCGTCGAATTCGACCTCCCCGCCCGCGTTATCAACAGCCTCTTCGACTACTCCGCGGACTACTCCCCGGGCGACCTCATCCGCGTGGCCGACGGCCGGGTCGGGAGCTCGCTCGCGGCGATCCGTGTCGCCGTCGAGCGGTTCTCCGAGCAGCGCGCCTGATCCGCGACCCTGGGGCCGGTGCCCTGGCGTCGCCGATTGTCAGCTCGTAGGAACCGTCGGCCGGCTTCTTGGCCGGGCGAGTCGAACGTCCCGTTGCTATGCCAGTCAAGACCATCGCCGTCGACGTCCGGACCGCCGACCCCGACACTCCGGTGAAGGCCCTCGCGACCACGATGCTCGAGGACGAGCTCGGCGACCTCGTGATCGCGGAGGGGCGAAAGCCCGTCGGCATCGTCACCGACCGGGACATCGCGCTCGCCGTCGCCCGACACGACGACCTCTCCCTGCTGACCGCGCAGGACGTCATGACGCCGGACCCGGTAACGATCCACGAGGACGCCACCGCCGTCGACCTCCCGGCCCGCATGGCCGAGGGGCGGGTCCGTCGCATCCCGGTCGTCGACGACGACGGGAACCTGACCGGCATCGCCACGCTCGACGACGTCGTGGCGACCACCGGCGAGATGCTGAAGGACATCGCCACCGTGATCGAGTGGCAGTCCCGCGAGTACCGTCCCGAAGCGGCCGTCTGAGCGCCCCTTCCGGCCGGCGTTCCCGGTCCCCGACGCTCGCGGATCGCCGCCTCGGCTCCCATCAGCTGGGAAACAGAGCCACGTACTTGCTCGACTGGAGCGAACATCCGTCCATGAGTTCCGAAGGCGAGATTGCTAACCAGAGTGGCCGCATCGACGACATCACCGACCGGTTCGACGAGTTCGAGGCCGAGCTCGACGACGCGGTCGAATCGGGTCGCGACCGGGTCCGCGAGCTGACGGCGGCCCTCCGGACACGGATCGAGACGATCCGCGAGCAGGAGGAGCCCGAACTGGAGCTGTCCCGGATCGAGACGCTCCGGGCGGACCTCGAGGAGCTCACGGAGGCGGTCGAGTCGGAGTTCGACGAGGGTCGACACCGGGTGACCGAGCTCCTCGCCGACCTCCGCGAGGAGGTCCGCGAGCTCGAGCGGACCGTCCGACAGTTGTAGGCCCGCGGCGGGCTTGGACCTTGGGGCGACCCACGGGTCCGGCGCGACCGGCCGATTCCCGCGGGATGGAACCGCGCGTCCACTTCATAGCCGTCGTCGGCGTTCGTTCAACCGAGGAAACACCGATGGTCTCCATCCCGTCACCGTCCGACTGTATCGGCGTCGTCGGCGTCGCGCTCGGCGTCCTCGGCATCGTGGTCAGCATCGGGCTGCTCCTCGTCCTGGAGCTCGTCCCGTGGGGCTGGTACCTGCTGGTCGCGAGCGGCACGCTCTGGGGGGTGTCCTGGCTGTACTGCCTCGGCTGGGAGTGGGAGCACCTGCCGTAGCCAGTGCAGCGAGGGATACATCAGACTCTGGTTCCCGAGCGAATTTGCACATTCGATGGGTTGGCGTCTCGGCCGAGAAGCGTGGCGACCAATATTCAGCAAAAGCGCGTCCCGCGTTCCCGACCACATCAACGCGCGCCGCTTGGATCCCGGTATCTCAGCTCCCGGGGAGGATGTCGCCCAGCGCGGCGCCGATAACCATCGGGGTGAACGTAACGCTCACC
>CAYOLR010000079.1:0-11954 GCA_964404815.1 uncultured Halobacteriales archaeon | reverse complement strand
GCGGGCCTCCTGGGTCGGCATGATGAACGTCCGGCCGACATACCGGTTCTTCATCAGGCCCTCCGCGAATTCGACCGGGCTCCCCTCGGCGTTAGCGGCCTCGGCGTACCCGGAGGCGAACGAGCGGCCGGAGTCCGGAACCGGCATGACGACGTCCGTCTCGACACCGTGGTCCTGAAACAGCCGCCGGCCGAGTTCTCGCCGGATTTCGTACACCAGCTTGTCGTCGATGATCGAATCCGGGCGCGAGAAGTAGACGTATTCGAAGAAGCAGTGGGCGGTGTGATCGAGGTCCACCAGTTGGTACGAATCGAAGCCGGAGCCGTCCGGTTCGAGGATGACGAGCTCGCCGGGGTTGACGTCGCGGATGAGTTCGCCGCCGAGCGTGTCGATGGCAGCGCTCTCCGACGCCAGAATGTAACCCTCGTTGAGTTCCCCGATGACGAGTGGCCGGTTGCCCTGCGGATCACGGAGGCCGAGGACCGTGTCGTCGTGCATGATGGTCAGCGAATACGACCCGTGAATGCGGGCCATCGTCCGCTTGACGGCCCGGACGAGGTCCTCCTCGAGGAGGTTCCTGGCGAGATCGTGGGCGATCACCTCGGTGTCGCCGTTCGAGGTGAACGCATGGCCCTGGTCCTCCAGGTCCGATCGGACCTCGTCGGCGTTCACGAGGTTACCGTTGTGGCCGAGGGCGAGCGAGCCACTTCGAAACGAGACCGAAAACGGCTGCGCACAGGCCTTCTTGACGCCGCCGGACGTGGGATAGCGGACGTGCCCGATCCCCGCGGCACCGGCGAGGTCGTCGATGTCGTCGGCGGTGATGGCGTCGCCGACCAGTCCCATCTCGACGTGATCGTGCTGTTGAAACCCGTCGTGCGTGACGATGCCCGCCGATTCCTGGCCGCGATGCTGGAGCGCGTAGAGCGCGTAATAGATCGAGAGTGCGGCGTTCCGGTCCGCGATTGACACCCCGACGACGCCGCATTTCTCCGTCGGTCCCCCCCGGGGTTCCATATCGCGTCGTTCGACGACCGGGAGGATAAATCCCCCGTAACGATGTGTCTTCACGACTCGTTGGGTTCAGCGTGACAGCTACGGAGAACGGGGATAGTCGGCGGTGGATACGGGGAGAACAGCGGGGTCAGTTGTCGCCCGTTTTACCTTGCCAGGCGTAGTCTCGCCGTTTGGCGGACTTGCCGAAGCCACAGTTCGAACAGACCTTCTTGCGGGAGTGATAGGACTTCTCCCCGCACCGACGGCACTTGACGTGCGTCGTTTTGTTCTTCTTTCCCTGGGCGGGAGTCCCGGAGCTCATGCGTTGATCGTGACGACGTTATCGCCGCGTATAACGGTTGTGCCTTCACTCTCCGGACCTTCGGCGGCAACGACGAGGTTCAGATGTTGGTCGTAGCCGAGCAGGTCCCCCTCGATGACGGACCCATCCTTCAGCGAGACGGCGATGGGTTCCTCGAGCGAGGCATCCAGGACATCCATGGGTTTCTCGGGCATACGCCCACCGCCGGCGTGGACTGTATAAACGTACCGACAGCCAGCTATCGGTTCTCGCCGCGTGACAATCCCCAGAACGGCTAAGGGTCAAGCCGACATATTTCGGCGCATGGATATCACAATCTTCGAGGTACACCTGCCCAACGCCCAGTTCAATGCCCCGTTCTCGTCCGGGTCCGAAACCGAGGCATCCGCTGAGGAACCGGAGCCGGATACCGTCACGGAGTCGGGAGGGGAGGGGCCCAAGCTCGCCCCGATCGCCATGCTGGCGATCCTGGTGGGATTGGCGGCGCTCGCCCGATATCTCAAACGCCCCTCACAGGCGGAGCTCGACGAGTTCGAAACTGACTGACGGCGGAAGCGTTTTGTCGCGCTGCTGTCAACGGAATCCGTGAACCTCCTTCGAACCGCCGGGGCGATCGCCGGGGCGACGAGCGAAGGGACTGTCGATTGGGATGCCGCCGCGGCGGCGGCCAAATCGTCGATCCCGGCCGGGTCGATCGACCTCGATGCCGACGAGCGGGCCGGCTATGCCGCCGACGTTCGCGAGGCCCGCGATCGGATCAGGACCGTCGCCGAAATTTCGTTCGACGTCCCGCGGTCGATCGAGGTCCAGAACCGCCACCATTGGATCGATGCGAACATCCAGACGTTCCAGAACGTCATGGCACCGCTCGAGGCCAAACCGGTCATCATGCCGGCCGTGACCGTCCGTCTCAACACGGTGACAATGGCAACGCTGCTCTCCTTTCTCGGAAATCACGTCCTCGGTCAGTACGATCCCCTCCTCCTGGCCGACAGTGACGACCACGGGCTCTACTTCGTCCGGCCGAACATCCGGCGCGTCGCCAGCGAACTCGGCGTTGACTACGACCGGTTCCGCCGGTGGATCGCCTTCCACGAGGTCACCCACGCGGCCGAGTTCGCGGCTGCGCCATGGCTCTCCGATCACCTGGAGACCAATCTGGAGGCGGCCGTGGGCGACCTGGCTGACGGGTCGTTCCGCCCGGCGGCATTCTCCGAGCTTGATCGAACCATGACGGTCGTCGAGGGCTATGCCGAGTTCGTGATGGACCGGGCCTTCGACGACAGGTACGACGACCTGCGTGAAAAGGTCGAAGCCCGGCGTCGCGGCGGCGGGCTGCTCAACGCGATCTTCCGTCGGTTGCTCGGCCTCGGGTTGAAACGCCGTCAGTACGAGCGTGGCCGGGCCTTCTTCGAAACCGTCGTCAACCGGGGCGGGCTCCAGGCCGCCACACGCGTCTGGGACGGGCCGGAGATGCTCCCGTCGAGTGCCGAGATCGAGGACCCGATGCGCTGGTTGGATCGGAGCTAACGGCCGAACCCGAGGGCGAGGAGGACGACGGCACCGGCACCCAACCCCGCGAGGACGAGGACACCGATCTCGGTCACGGTCGCCCCACCCCAGAGCCCGGTTAGGCCCGCCGAGAGGCCGACGAACAGGACGAACCCGATGCCGAGTTGGCGATAGGCGAACGCCCGTTCCTCGTCCGAAATCGGTCCGACCATCAGAAGAAGCCGCGATCGACCTCGTCGTCGGAGACCAGGTCGTCGAGTTCCGCGTCGAGGAGCTGTTCCGCGTCCTCAAAGGTCGTCGAGAGCGATGTCAGTTCTTCGGGTCGATCGGTCGGTTCGTAGGCCATCGGTCCGTAGGCCGGCGAGTCGAGCGCCTCCATGACGTCGTCGAAGAGGTGATCCGGCGTCGTCGGGGCCTCCGAGTGGGCGCGGATCGTTTCCTCGAGGTGCCGCGCCTTCGTCTGGGCCTCGTCCTCGTCGGCCGGGGGACTGTGAACGGCGAACTTCGCGTCGGTCTCCGTCGGGAGGAAGTCGCCGATCTCATCGTCGAGGCTCCGGGCGACCCGGCTTCCGACGCCTTTCACCTCGAACGGGTTCTTCGCATAGGTCTTCAGGAGGAAAAGGCCGGCTCGTGGATGGCCGAGATAGAGGTCCTCGCCGAGCCCGGACTGCCGATCGCCGGCGACCGCACGCCAGCCATCGGGATCCACATCGCGTTCGACAACGTCGGAGACGATGTCCTGCCAATCACGCACCCGCATATGGGCGGTCTTTCCGGTGGAGGGGGATGTAACTGTCGGCTTGCGAACGGCACCCGGTCGACGGGCGCCGTATACCGCTGACTGAAACCGACGACGCCCCGGCGGGATCGGGATTCGCCGCCAACCCAACCGTTTCCAATCCCCCACCCGACGGTGGGCCATGGGACTGCTCCGAACTCCGGAAGACGCGTTCGACGGCCTCCCGGCTTACGGGTTCGAACCGAACTACGTCGAGGTCGGGGAACCGCGGATGGCGTACGTCGACGTCGGAGCCGGCGACGAGACCTTCCTCTGCCTGCACGGCGAACCCACCTGGGGGTTCCTCTATCGAAAACTCGTTCCGACGCTTCGAGACGAGGGTCGAGTGATCGTCCCCGACGCCATCGGTTTCGGCCGCTCCGACAAATTCGACGACCCGGCCGCGTACACGTTCGATCTCCACTACGATGCATTGGTCGACTTCATCGAGACTCTCGACCTCGACGGCGTGACGGTGATCGGGCAGGACTGGGGCGGCATCCTCGGGTTGACGGCCGCCGCCGAATACCCCGGCCGGGTCGAGCGGCTCGTCCCGATGAACACGGGCTTGCCGGACGGATCGGCCGACATGCCGGAGATCTGGCACGAGTTCAGGGAGTTCATCGAGACCGTCGAGGAGCTCCGGATCGCCAGAATCGTCGAGAACGGGTGCCTCGCTGACCTCGACGAGGGCGTCCTGGCGGCCTACGACGCGCCGTTTCCGACCGAGGCTGCCAAGGCGGGCGCCCGCGCCTGGCCTGGCCTGGTGCCCCTCTCACCGGACGATCCGGGTGCCGACCGGGTGGGGGCTGCCCGCGATCGGCTCTCCGACTGGGACCGGCCGGCGTTCGTGCTGTTTTCCGATAGCGATCCGATCACCGGCCCGGCCCGGGAGGACCTCATGTCGCTGCTCCCGACGGCGACCGAACAGCCGGATACGTGGATCGAGGGCGCCGGTCACTTCCTCCAGGAGGACGCGGGCGAGCGAGTGGCCGAGGAGATCGTAAAGTTCGTCCGTCGGAGCTGAGCTACGCGTCGTCCACCGATTCCGTCACCCGGTCGTGGAACTCCTGGAGGACCGCGCTTTCGTCCTCGGCGAGGACCACGTCGCTCGAAGCGAGGGTGGCGAGGCCGAACGCCTTCGGCGTGGGCGAGGTGACCACGTGATCGACCACTTCGATCTCGCCCCGGCGGATCTCGTCGATGACGGCCTCGACCCCCGCCACGTCGAGTTTGTCCTCGAGAATCTCGCGATAGGTCTCCTCCAGGACCGCGAAGTCCTCGAGGGATTCGGCATACCCGAGAAGCATTTCGCTCGACACTTGCTGCTTCTGGGCCGACTTCTCGTGGCCTTTGTACCGCTTGAGGATCATCAGGGATCGGGTCGCATTGATCCGGAAGTAGCGCTGTAGCAGGTCCGTCCCCGCCAGGGCCTGTCTGAGTGCCGGCCTGATGAGGTCAACGTCGAGGTCCCGAAGGATGGCCGCGACGTCGACCTTCCGGTTGAGCGGCATCGACAACGTGAAGCCGTGATCGGCGACGGCGATCGCCACGTTGGCGTTCGCCGCCTGCGCACATCGGTTGGCCACGATCCGGGATAGCCCGTCGTTGAAGCGGCGGCCGTAGTTCGAGTGGACGTAGAACCGGCGCTTGAAGCGGTCATCGTCGCGCTCCTCCTCGACCACCAGCCGATCGGCCGTCGAGACGCTCTGTGGCCCGGCGTAGTCCACCTGTTCGTCGAACATCCGTGACAGGGCGTATACCGCGTTCTCATCGAGGGGCAATCCACGAAGCCACTCCCGGAGTCCCGGGAGCCCGCCATGCTTGAGTCGATCGACCATCTCCCCCTGGAAGTCGAGAATTTCCCGACCCAGGTCGTAGGAGAGGGGCAGGCGTTCCGAGAACCACGACGGGACTGTCGGCCGATCATCCGTCGGATCCACGTAGACGTGCGAGCCCCGACGGTACCGGTACTCGAAACGACGGCCCCCGAGGACGAACACGTCGCCGGGGCCGAGCGTGTCGAGGTATTCCTCGTCGAGGTCCCCGACCCACTCATCATCCGATCGCGTGAACACGTTGCAGGTGAAGGAGTCGGGGATCGTACCGACGTTCTGAAAGTAGATCGGGCGGGCCAACCGGCCCCGACGGCCGATCAAACGCTCGCCCGGGTCGAACTCGTCGTAGTGGTACTCGCCGCCCGGGGGATCGTTCTCGTCGCGCCAGATTTTCGCGTAGACGTTCCGGTCCTCGAGCCCAGCGTAATCGGCCGTGAGATATCGCATCAACTGCTCCCACTGCGCCGGCGTGTAGTTCCGGTACGGATAGGCCCGCCGGATCGTGGCGTAGACGTCGGTCTCCGCGGTGATCGAGTTGATCGCCATGCCGTAAACGTGTTGGGCGGCGACGTCCTGGGCGTTCTCGGGAATGAAGACCCGGTCGATGAACCCCCGTTCGGCGGCAGCCAGCATGACCGCACACTCGATGAGGTCGTCGCGGTCGAGCGCGACCACCCGACCCTTGACCGTGTCGCCGACCCGGTGGCCCGCACGGCCCACCCGCTGGAGGAGGGAGGCGACGGATTTCGGCGAGCCGACCTGGACGACGAGGTCGAGGGTGGGCATGTCGATCCCGAGTTCGAGGCTGGTCGACGTCGTGACCACGTCAAGCTCCCCGGCCTTGAGCTTCTCCTCGACCGATTGCCGAGCGGTTTTCGAGAGCGACCCGTGATGGCAGCCGGAGTTCGCCTCCGTGTAGCCGGGGAACTCTTCCCGGAGCGTATGAAGCACCCGTTCGGCGCCCGATCGGGTGTTGGTGAAGACGAGCGTCGTGTCGTGGGCCTTGATGGCGTCGTCGAGTTGCCGGTAGAACCGGTCGTTGATGGTGTGCGACGGCGTCCCGATGAGGTCGTCGGTCGGACAAAGGAGTTCGAGGTCGTAATCACGAACGAACCGGGTGTCGACGATTTCGTAGTCCCTCGGCGGTCCCTCGCTCGTCTCCCGCCCGACCAGAAACTTCGCCATCTCGTCGACGGGTTCGATCGTCGCCGAACAGCCGATGCGGGTTGGACTCTTTTCAGTGATGTTCTCCAGCCGTTCGAGGCTGACGGAGAGGTGGGTCCCTCGTTTGTTGCCGGCCATCGCGTGGATCTCGTCGACGATGACGTATTCGACGGTCTCGAGCTTCTCCCTGAATCGCGGGGCATTCAACAGGATGGACAGCGTCTCGGGCGTCGTGTTCAGGATGTGGGGCGTTTCCTCCAGCATCCGGTTCCGGTCAGAATCCTCGGTGTCACCATGTCTGATAGCGTGGCGAATCGGATCGACTTCGGCCCCGCGGCGTTCCAGCTGGGCGTGAATCCCATTCAAGGGGACCTCGAGGTTCCGGTGAATGTCGTTGGCGAGGGATTTGAGGGGCGAGACGTAAAGACAGTAAACGGTGTTGTCGAGGCCGGTCTCATGTTCACGCCGATAAAGCTCGTTGATGATCGAACAGAACGAGGCCATGGTCTTCCCAGATCCCGTCGGCGCACACACGAGCGTATTCCGCCCCTCCTGAATGGACGGGATGGCCTCCTTCTGCGGCGGTGTAAAGTAGCCGTCGTTCTGTTCGACGAACTCGCCGAACTGGTCGACCCACCACTCCCGGACGGGGGGTTCGAGGAGCTCGAGGACGTGGGCGTCGTCCACCCGATCGGGATCGACGTCGCCGACGAACTCCCCCCGTTCCATCTCTGGGTTGGTAAGCTGTATCGGGGTAAGTGCGTTGGGAAACCACCCCGAAAGTGAAGCGGCGAGTGACGAAGCCATTTATCGGCCGCGCCCATCCGCTCCCGACATGCAGGTCACCGTTCTTGGATCCGGAAGCGCCATGCCGACGGGGAAACGGATGCAAACGGGATTGCTGCTAGAACACGGCGATGCGGCACTCCTCGTCGACTGTGGCAGCGGCGTCCTCCACCGACTGGCGGAGACACCGATCAGCTATTCGGGGATCGACGGGGTGCTCTTCACCCACCATCACCTGGATCACGTCTCCGACCTCATGCCCCTCTTGAAGGCCCGGTGGCTCGACGGCGCGACCGAATTCACCGTCGCCGGACCACCGGGAACGCGTGGCCTCCTCGACGGATTGCTCGACGTGCACGAATACATGCAGGACCGCCTTGAGCTGACCCGGAAGGAGGTCGAGCCCGGACGGTTCACCCTCGAGGGGTTCGATATCCGGGCGCTCGAAACCCACCATTCGATGTACTGTCTGGCCTATCGATTCGAGGCCGATGACGGATCGTTCACCTTCAGCGGCGACAGCGAGGCCTTCGATGGATTGGCCGAGTTCGCCGATGGCTCTGCCGTCCTGCTTCACGACTGTTCGTTCCCTGACGAGGTCGACGTTTCGAACCATCCCACCCCCGCACAGCTCGGGAGAGTCCTCTCCGGCCACGAGTACGGGCAAGTCTATCTCACCCACCTCTATCCCCATACTGAGGGCAATCATCCAGCGATGCTGGACTCCATCGGCGACCACTATGACGGTGACGTCCAGTTCGCCCGTGATGGGCTCACGTTCGAGATCTAGACGTGTTTACTTCGCCTCGCAACGCAAACCGTCCAAGGGAGGATACCGTGATCACCCAGCAATCGATCGTCACCATCGTGGTCGACGATCAGGACGAGGCGCACACCTTCTATACCGAGAAACTCGGATTCGAAACCCGGACCGACGAAACGTTCGGTCCCGGGGCCCGCTGGTTGACCGTCGCCCCGCCGGACCAGACCGAGGTCGAAATCCTCCTCCAGGAACCGAACCCCGACCAACACGGTGATGAGGGAGCTCGGGAGCTTTCGGAACTCGTCGGCCGGAACCCAACCTGGTCGTTCCGGACCGATGACGTTGACGCCGCCTACGAGAAGCTCCACGAGGCTGGCGTCGAATTCCCGAGAGAACCGGCCGATCGCCCCTACGGCCGCGAAGCCGTCTTCGAGGACCTCTACGGCAACCGCTTCAGCCTGCTCGAACCCGCCCGGTAGTCAGGTGATCCGGTACCGAAGGAGCGCGGCGATCCCGCCGAGAGCGTCCAGCTGTCGGCCCGGATCGAACTCGCCGGAGAACACGGTAACGTCGCCGCCCTGTTGCTCGACCGTCTCGATGACGTCGTCGACGTCGACCGGCCAGTCGCCCATGCCGCCGCGTTCCTCACGAAGCCGCTCGTCGAGCACGAGCAGCTCCTCGACGGCGCCGTACTCGGCGGCCTGTTGGACCTGCTCCGGCCCGAAGACCGCCGTCTCACCCTCCTTGATCCGCTGCATCAGCTCGTCGATCAGCGCCGCCTCGTCGGCGATCCGGGTCTCCGCGAGCACCTCCTCGACGGCCCCCCGGGCGAGCACCTCGTGCACGCCACGGTCACCCGCCGAGCTGGTATCCACCATCGTGATAAGCTCGGCCAGGTCGGGGTCGGCATCGGCGATGAAGTCGTAAGCGTCCTGCTTCGTGAACCCCGGGCCGGCCAGGATGATCGCGTCCACGTCGAGATGACGGAGCCCGCCGAGCAAGTCCTCGAAGAGCTCGCTCCGCGCTCGGGCGTATTCTCCCTTCCCGGTCGGCCCCCGGAACGAGGCGTACTCGTCAGTCCCATACTGGGAGACGGTGTGGACGAACGCCTCCCCCTCCTCGACGGTCGCGATTGCGATGTCCGGCCGCCCGCTCGCCGCCTCTGCCTCGTTCAGTCGGTCGAGCTGATCCGGCTTCCACCGCTTCTCGATGCTGACCTCGTCGAACTCCTCGATGTTGAGAGTATGGTGGTGGCCGAGCTGGTCCTCGCGGGAACACGCCACGATATCACCGCTCACCCGGAGCCGGTTGGCGAACTTGTGGAACTCGACCTCCTCGACATCGAGGGTAACGTGCATCGGCTCGCGCTGGCCGCCGGTATCCCTAAGCTGTTCGTCGTCCCGTTGGATCCGACGGGTGGTATCGCCGCCGACGTGATCGCCGGGCTCCAACACGTATTGCAGGTGCCAGAGGTCGTCGAGGCTTTCGGGGACGAGCGTGATCCGCTCCCGATCGTCCTCGAGCGACTCCCGGCCCTGGATGCGCATAAGCGTGGACTGTGATGCCGAGGGCTAAGTGCCCTGCTATCCGGCACGGAGGGCTAGTCGACGATCCGGCTCTGGCCCGGCGGGAGGAAGCGACCGATCTCGTCGGGGCTCGCCACCTTCCGAACGAACGACGTGTCGGCGAACCGATCGCGAAACGTCCGATAGATGCGTTTGGCGACGTCGGCCTGGGCGTACTCACCCGGTTCGACCTCGATGGTTGTCACCGCCTGCTCCCGGATGGCCGTGGGTGGCCCGCCGATCACGCCGGTCGACGGCTCACACCGGATCCCCACGGCACACCCCACGGGCGTGTCCTCGAAGTAGGTTCGATCGCCACGAATGACGAAGGATCCCTTCTCGACGTATTCGCCGGGTTCGGGCGTCTTCGTGACCTGGTCCGGTGACACCATGTAGGCGTCACCGCTGTAGTGGCCGTCCTTCCAGATCGACGAATAGGTGACGGCGAACTGGGCGGCCTGCTCGAGCGTCGTTTCAGGGAAGTCCACCTCGCGGCTCGACTCCGACGGGTCGGTCGCCTTCAGGATCGTCGCCGGTGCGCCGTGGGCCTGGGTATGGAAGAACCGGTCGCCGGGTTCGAGGTACTTCTTGACCAGTTCCTCGTTCTGATCGGCGTTCCGGCCCCCGATGACGAGGAACCCATCCGTCGTGTGAAACCACCGGAAGCGATCGAACCACGGGTCGGCCTTCCGGACGGGGATCGACGGCCGGGCAAGCCAGTCGACCGGTTCCGAGTCGGCCTGGGCGGTCTCCGGCTCGGCCGCCCACTCATCGCGCCGTCGTTCGAGATCGGCGAGTTCCTCCCGGGTGTCCTCGATGGCGTCGAGCGCCCCCGCCCGTTTCTCCTCGATCCGCTTCCCCTCGGTATAGAGCCGATCGGCGTTCTTCTCGACGCCGTCCCGCGGGTCAAGCTCGATCCGGTAGTCCTCGAGTTCCACCGTGACCGTCCCGTGCTGGGGATCGATCCCGGTGACGGCCTCGGCCGCCTCGATGCCCTGCTCCCGCCCCGCCGCGAAGCGTTCCTCGATCTCGTCCCAGTCGTGCTCCTCGCGGGCCGTTCGGACCGTCGTCAGGATCTCGTCGACGAGGTCGTAATGGGCGTAGAGGAGCTCGGCCTTCTCTCGCTCGGCGGCCGCTTCCGCTTCGAACCGTTCAATGGCCCGTTCCTGTTGGTCGATGATCCGTTCGCGTTTGGCGATGGCGTCCTCGAAATCGGGGCGGTTCGGCGTCCGGTCCGTCTCCCGTTCGAGCGTCCAGAAGTAGGCGTCGAGCGCGTCGTTGAACGAATCGTACGCCTCAACATCGAGCCCCTCACGCTCGACTAAGGGAAACGGCGTGACGTCGATTGGCCGGTCGTCTTCTCGATAGACACGGGGATCGAACCGGCCGCTCGCGAGGGTTTCCTTCAGGTCCTGGACCTCGTCGAAAAGTGCCTGATAGTCCTCGTCCGTCGCCTCCTCGATCGAACGGGTCATCTCGACGCCGGCCCGTGCGCAGAGCTCCTCACCGTAGAGTCCCCCGAAATTGAGCAAGGTTGCGAGTGTCCGGACGAGGTCCGAGTCCGACTCGTCCATCCGGGCGGCGAATCCCTCGTAGTTGAGCCGGAGTGGATTCAGCCTAGAAGACGGGTACTCGTATTGCGCCCCGGGAACGACGGTCCGGGATTTCAAGCGGACCGTTTCCAGACAGGCCGTCACGTCGCCGGTTGGATCGAGGACGGCCACGTTGCCGTCCCCGAAGAGTTCGGCAACCAGCGTGGTCGACTCGTCCGGCCGGTCGAACTCGAGTCGGAGGATCCGGTCGAACTCGTACTGTTCGACGCCGGCCAGCGAGGCTCCGCCGATCCGGTTCCTGAGTTTCCGGGCGAAGTCCGGCGGCCGTTCCGGGGCGTCTGGGACGTGATCGGGGTCGGCCAGGTGGGCGCGTTTGATCTCGCCGACTTCGAGCAGGAGCTCGGCCCGGCCTCGCTCGGGATGCCTGAGCTTGAGGCGGACGAGGTCCTCGCCGTAGAGGTATGCCTTGTCGACGAAGGCATCCGTAAAGCCGCGGAGCTCGGTCGCCACGGCAGCGATGTCGACGCTCGTGAGCTCCCGCTTGGCCTCCATAGGGCGACAGACCGGACGGCGGGAGAAAGGCGTGTCGTTACCGGATTACGGTGGTGTTCTCGACCCAGTCACCCGCTGTCGGCCCGGCATGTGAGACCTGCGCAAACTCGGAGTGTGGGTACGAG
>CAYOLR010000078.1:2627-12008 GCA_964404815.1 uncultured Halobacteriales archaeon | reverse complement strand
ACGTTCTCGTCGGAGAACACCAGGTCGAGGGCGTTCCGAACCCGCTCGGCCTGGGCGCCCCCGCCGATATCCAGGAAGTTGGCCGGGGCGCCACCGTAGTGATCGACCAGGTCGAGCGTCGTCATCACGAGGCCGGCGCCGTTGCCGATGATGCCGACGTTTCCGTCAAGGCGGACGTAATCGAAGCCGTACTCGTTCGCCTTGGCCTCGAGGTCGTCCTCGGCCGCCTCATCCTCCATCTCGGCAAGGTCAGGGTGACGGAACAGCGCGTCGTCGTCGATGTTGAGGACCGCGTCGGCGGCGATGACGTCATCGTCGCCGGTGACCATCACGGGATTGATCTCGGCATCGCTCGCGTCGTTGTTGGCCCAGAGCTCGTACAACGTGGACAGGATCCCCGCGACATCGAAGGCGACGGCGTCATCGACACCGGCCCGATAGACCGCCTTTCGGGCCTGATAGGGATGCAGGCCGAACGCCGGATCGATATGCTCGCGGGCGATGGCGTCGGGGTGCTCCGCCGCCACCTCTTCGATGTTGACGCCGCCGCGAGACGACACCATCGCCACGGGTTTCCCCTCGCCCCGGTCCATCGTCACGCCGACGTACAGCTCGTCGGTGAAATCGACCGCCGCCTCGACGAGGATGCGATCGACCCGGTAGCCCTTGAGATGCATCCCGATGATGGCCTGAGCGGCGGTCCGGGCCTCCTCGGCATCCGCCGCGATTTCGATGCCGCCCGCCTTTCCGCGGCCCCCGACGTGCACCTGCGCCTTGATGGCGACTGGATAACCCACGGCATCTGCCGCCTCGACCGCCTCGTCGACGGATGCGGCGAGACGGGACTCCGGGACCGGGATCCCGGCATCAGCGAAGACCTGCTTCGCCTGGTATTCGTGTAATCGCATTGTTGACCTGGGAGAACATTCCCGAGAACGGGGGTTAGTATTTCCGAAATCCCGGGGGATGTCAGGCCGGGAGACGCCGGACAGGGACGGCCATCCCGGGGCATCCTGTCGGCCGCGTCACGGCTCTCAGCCGTCGAAGCAGACCAGGGTCCGTCCCGTGGGAGTCGGTGGTTCCGTTGTGGCCGAGGGGTTGCCGCCGACGTCGCCTTCCGTGCGATAGAGTGCCCGGTCAGTGAGGCGATAGACCACGGGCACCAGCGCGCCGTCGCCGTGGATGACCGTCGGTGTCCCCGACCCGGTCGCCGTCCCCGCCGCCCACGTGTTGGTCCGGGAAGTCAGCTGGATGACCCAGCTTTCGCCCTCCCGGACGACCTGGACCGACGAGACGCTCACGGTCACCCGGGTCGATTCGTGGCGGAGGGCGTCGTTCCGAGAATAGGCCTTCTCGACGCCGACCACGTACGCCTCGACCGAGGACGCTGTCCACTGATCGGGCGGCTCGGGGAACTCGCTCGGCTCGACCGACTCCCGGAAGGGGTCGACGACGTGTTGCTCATCGGGTGTGCAGTCCTCGGTGGTGGGGGTCGGGGTCGGACCGCCGACCAGGGCCGAACAGCCGGCAATCGTCACCGTGACCGCGAGCACCGCCAGGAGGATGCCCCGTCTCCGTCGCATCATCCCCACCATTGCCGGGGATTGATAAACCCCTTGAGCAAGGTGAAACGGCTGTTTGGCCGTTGGAAGCTCACGGGGGTCGGCCGATAGCGGCCGAGTTTGCGACGATCCCGTCCACCCCCATCCCCGCCAGCAGGGCGGCCGTTTCGGCTTCGGTCACCGTCCAGACGTTCACCGCGAGCTCCCGGCGATGGGCGGTCTCGACCAGTGCCGGTGAACAGACCTCGACGGACGGATGGAGGTACCGACAGTCGAGGTCCGTCGCCGTTTCGACCGCACCGTCAGTTTCGTCGTGGAACAGATAGGCCAGGGGGAGGTCCGGCGCTGCCGACCGCATCTCACGAAGCCGATCGGCATCGAAGGCGGACACGAACACCTCGTTTGCCGCCGCTTCCGCGAGGTCGGCCACGGCCCCCGCCAACCCCGGTTCCTTGAGTTCGATGTTGATCCCGACGTCCGCCGGGACCGTATCGATCACGGCAGCGAGCGAGGGCACTCCCTCATCGCTCCCGAGCACCGACAGCTCGGCGAGCTCGTCAAGGCTGAACGAACTGACCGGCCCGGCGGCATCGGTCACGCGGTCGACGTCAGCGTCGTGGATCACGACCGGTTCGCCCGTGGCACACTGGCGAACGTCGATCTCGACCGCGTCCGCCGTCCCCGCGGCCTCCCGGACGGCGAGGAGCGTGTTCTCGGGGTGATCGTCGGCGAAGCCCCGATGGGCGATAAGTCGCATGACCTAATACCCGTGCAGGCCAACCATAGACCTGATCATGCGAGCTGTCAGGTTCCACGAGCACGGCGGCACCGATGTGTTGCAGGTTGACGAGATCGATCGGCCGGAGGTCGGCTCCCATCGCGTCCTGATCGAGGTCGCGGCCGCGGGCGTCAACCCCGTTGATACCTACTTCCGGGAGGGCTCGTACCAGCCCTTCGAACTCCCCTACACGCCCGGCGTCGATTTCGCCGGGACGGTCGTCGAGACTGGCGGCCACGTTTCCGGGTTCGAACCCGGCGACCGCGTGTACGGCACCGGGCTCGGCGGGATGGCGTATCACGGCGGCTACCGTGAGTACGCCGACGTCCCGGCCGACCGGGTCGTCCACCTCCCTGACGGCGCCGATATCGTCGAAGCCGGGGCGGCGGGCGTCGCGGCCGTGACGGCCTGGCGAGTGCTGGTCGATCACGCGGAACTCGATCCCGCCGAGCACTGCCTCATCCACGGCGCCAGCGGCGGGGTGGGCCACGCTGCCGTCCAGCTGGCCGCCGCGATGGGCGGGCACGTCATCGCAACGGCCTCGCCCGGCTACCACGACCACCTCAAGGCGCTGGGGGCCGACGTCGTTCTGGACTACGCCCGTGACGATCTCAAGGACGCGGTCCTCGAGGCCTCGGATGGCGGGGTCGACGTGATTTACGACCACCGCTTGGACGACTACCTTCAGTTCGACGCGGAGGTCGCCGCCACGGGCGCTCGCGTCGTCGGTATCGGGGAGAACGACCCGGTCGTCGGCTTCGAGAACGACGGCGTCGCCCGCTCGAAGGACGTCAACTACCAGTTCATGAGCATGTTCAACACGCCGGACTTCGCGGTCCCCCTCGAGGGCCTGGCCTTCCTCATGGACCGAGGGGATCTCACGATCGAGATCGCTAACACCTACTCGCTCGAGGAGGCCACCGAGGCCCAGCGGGCCGTCATGGAGGACAGCTTCCTCGGCAAGCTCGTCATCGTCCCCTGATCAGGGCTTGTCGGTTCCGTGCATCCACTCGAGGGCGGCCTCGAACCCGTCTTCCTCGCGGATCTCGCGGAACCGCTTGGGCGTCTCGGTCTCCATCGTGAGGAGGGCGAGGTATTCGTCGAGCGACGTCGACCGATAGCCCTGGGCGGTCTGGACGTCGTTGATCATCTCCTTGACGAGCGAGACCGCGACACCGGGCGTTTTCTTGATGTGATCGGCCTCCTCGGCGACCGCCTCGTCTAGCTCGCCCGTCGGGACCACCCGGTTGACCAATCCCATCCGGGAGGCCTCGTTCGCCGGGACCCGCTTGCCGGTATACAGGAGTTCCCGGGCATGTTTCAACGAGGCCGTGACGAACGGGAGAACGAACTTCGGCGGCGGCTCGCCGAAGTGCATGTCGGGAAAGCCGAACTCGGATCGGTCCGACGCGATGGTGAGGTCACAGGCGATCGCCAGGTTACACCCGCCGGCGAGGGCGTACCCGTCGACCTGCGCGATGATCGGGAGCGGCGATCCGAAGATCGCGTCGAGATGTGACCGGCGATCACGCATCCGTTCCGAGACCGATCCCAGTGCCGCCTCGCCCTCCCCGATGTCGTAGCCGGCGGAGAAGGCCGATCCGTTCCCCGTCAGGACGAGGATCCGGGCGCCGTCGGCATCGGCCGCCTCGATGGCGGCTTCCAGCTCGTCGAGCATGGACGGTCGGAGGGCGTTCAAGGCGTCAGGGCGGTCCATCGTCACCGTCGCGACGTCGTCCTCGACGACGTAGGTAATATCCGCGTACTCGGCCATAGCCGGCGGTCGCCCGCGGTGCACTTAGCCCTTGGCCGCCCACGGGCTTTATCGCCGCCACGGCTCAATACCCGCTATGTCCGTGAACTTCGATCTCGACGGATCGGTCGTCATGGTGACCGGGGCCAGCGGCGCCCTCGGGAGCAGCATCGTCGAACGGTTCGCCGCGGCCGGTGCCACGGTCGCCGCCGTCGACGTCGTGGCGCCCGGATCGGACGACGCCCAGCTCGACCCGGAGACAGAGTACGAGTTCTACGAGGCGGATCTGACGGACGAGGCCGACGTCGAGCGGGTGGTCGACCGGATCATCGACGACCACGGCCGGCTCGATCACCTCTGTAACATCGCCGGGACGTGGCGCGGCGGCTCCCCAATCGACGAGACGCCCGTCGAGGAGTTCGACCTCCTGTTCGACGTGAACCTCAAAACCATGTTCCTGACGTCGAAACACGCGATTCCACACCTCCGGGAGACCGAGGGTGCGATCGTCTCGGTCTCCGCCCGCTCATCCCTCGAGGGCGGCGAGGGCGACGGGCCGTACCGGGCCTCAAAAGCCAGCATCCGGCTCCTCACTGAGACCATTGCCGAGGAGAACGTCGGGACGGTCCGTGCGAACGCGATCATGCCGTCGGTCATCGATACGCCGATGAACCGGGAGATGATGCCGGACGCCGATCACGGCAAATGGGTCGATCCGGCCGATATCGCCGAGGTCGTCCTCTTCCTGTGTTCTGATGGGGCAGGGGTTACCAGCGGGGCCGCGATCCCAGTCTACGGCGAAGCCTGAGCCGATCGCTCACCGACAAGGTTGATTGCCGCGCCCGAACAAGGCCGTTCCATGGCGACCGGCGAGTCGGAGTTCGACGTCCCCTTCGAACTCAAGGAACGCGCGATGGACGAGGCGCCGGTCGGGATCACCATCTCCGATCCGGACCGACCGGACAACCCGCTCATCTACATCAACGACGCCTTCGAACGGGTGACGGGCTATTCGCGATCCGAGGTCCTCGGAAACAACTGTCGGATGCTCCAGGGGCCGGAGTCGGACCCGGCGGCGATCGACGAAATGCGTGAGGCGATCGACAACGAGGAACCGGTGAAGGTCGAGCTGCTGAACTACCGGCCGGACGGCAGCGAATACTGGAACGAGGTGACCATCGCCCCCCTCAGGAACGAGGCCGGCGAAGTCACGAACTTCGTCGGTTTCCAGAGCGACGTGACGGCGAGGAAGGAAGCCGAACTCGCCGTCGAACGCGAGCGGGCCAACCTCGAACACCTGGTCGACCGGATCAACGGACTGCTGAACGATATCACGGCGACGCTCATGCAGGCGGTCTCCCGGGAGGAAACCGAGCGGGAGATCTGCGAACGGATCGTCGAGTCGGACCCGTACGTCGCCGCCTGGTTCGCCGAACCGGATCTGGCCCACGACGTCCTGGTCGCGTCGACCTGGGCCGGCGCCGCGACCGACCTGGCCGCCATCGACATTCCGTTCGAGAGCGACGATCCCACCGCGGGCGCCTATCGGAACCGGTCGATCCGAACGCGTGCCGGGATCGAGGAGACCGCCGCCGGGCGACACATCGACGGGGCCCGGTCGGTCGCCGCCGTCCCGTTGGCATACGGCGAGACGATCTACGGCGTCCTCACCGTCTACGCGAGGGAAGCGGGAACCTTCGACGAGAACGAGATCGTCGTCCTCGAGGCATTGGGTCGGGCGATCGCGACGGCGATCAACGCCGCCGAGAGCCGACGGATCCTCGTTGCCGACAACTTCGTCGAGCTGGAGTTCGCGGTGAACGATCCCGGCCTGTTCTTCGTCGACCTCTCCGAGGCCCTGGATTGTTCCCTGGAGTTCCAAGGGTCGGTCGGACGCGACGGGGATGGCCTCTCGATGTTTTTCTCGAGCGATGCGGCCCCGGAGGCGGTCATCGAGTACTGTACCGGGATCGAATCGATCGACGCCGTCACCGAGATCAGTGGTGACGAAGGGTCGCACCTCTTCGAGTTCCGACTGGGACCCGGATCCCTCATCGCCAACCTCGCCGAGCGGGGCGTGAAGACCCGTACGATCACCGTCGATGGGGGCAGCGGACGGCTCACCTTGGAGCTCCCACCGGCGGCGGACTCCCGGGCGATCGCCCAGCGGCTCCGGGATCGGTATCCTCAAACCGACCTCGTGGCCTACCGCGAGCGCGAACGGCCGCCGACGACCAAACAGGAGTTCATCGCCGACCTCAAGGAACGGTTGACGGACCGCCAGCTCACCGCGCTCCGGTCGGCCTACGTGAGCGGCTATTACGATTCCAGTCGGCGGACATCGGGCGACGAGCTCGCCGAATCGATGGATATCTCCCGAGCTACCTTCCACCAACACCTCCGTGCCGCCGAACGGAAGCTGCTGGCCGAGTTCCTCGATTGAACCTTACCTGTTAGGTACTATTCGAATGCGTGGGGCTGACATCCCCCCTAGGTAGGATCATGCCCAACTGTGACCACTGCGGCTCGTACGTCTCAAACGAGTTCAAACGGGTCTTCGCCGACGACCAAGGGCTCATCATGGCCTGTCCGGCGTGTTCGTCCACCGCCGGGATCGGCGAGACCGCCCGCCACCGGACATCCAGCGCCTGAGCCCCCCACCTGACGCTGCCCGCACGGGATCCACGAACGGCTCCCCACCGGGTTTCGCCCGGCCTTCAGACCGCTAGTCGACGGTCGCTCGGGCCGCGAGCGACGCGGGCCCGTGGCGGGGAAGGCCGTCAGCTGCCCGGCCGCCCCGTCGGCCGGGTTGCTGAATTTACCATACGAGTTAGGTATCCTCCTGAGGGCATTGCGGGCCGTTCAGTCAAGTAGCGAAATCCGCTCGTGGCCCCGCCATGCGACAGACGGGGCCACGCACCCCCACACATGGTAACCGAAACCCAGCTCGAACGGAGTAAAGCGATCCAACAGCGGACGGGCAAGACGTTCCACCTGGCCACCCGGTTCCTCCCGGAACGGGTCCGCCACCCAACTTATGTCCTCTACGCCTTCTTCCGGACGGCCGACGACGTCGTGGATGACCCGGAGCCGGCGCCGCTCCCGGAACGGCGCGCACGGCTGGCGGACCTCAGGGCAGCCGCCCTCGGCCGCGAGCTGGCCGACGATCCCGTCATTTCGGCGTTCAGCGAAGTCCGCGAACACCACGACATTCCTGCCGAGGAGGTCCATGCCTTCGTCGACGCGATGGCAGCAGATATCGAACCGACGGGATTCGATTCCTACACCGACCTCGAATCGTACATGCGGGGTTCGGCAGTTGCCGTGGGCAACATGATGGTGGCAATCATGGATCCCGCTGACACGGCAGCCGCTCGTCCCCACGCCCGGGCGCTGAGCGAGGCGTTCCAGCTCACGAACTTCATCCGCGACGTCAGAGAGGACGTCGTCGACCTCGATCGGATTTACCTCCCGAAAGAGACGCTCGCCCAGTACGGGGTCGGCGAGGAACAGATCCGGAACCTGCAGTTCACAGAGGGGATGGCCGCCGCCGTCCGCTCGGAGCTGACGCGGGCCGAGTGCCACTACCGACAAGGCGTCGCCGGTATCCACCACCTCCCCGAGGACTGCCAGTTCCCGGTCCTGCTGTCCGCGGTCCTGTACGCCGAACATCACCGGTTGATTCGGGCACAGGAGTATGACGTGGTATCGTCCCGGCCGACGCTGTCGACGTTCGATTCGCTCCGGGCCGTCCTGCGAACCTGGTGGCACTGGCGAGTCGATCCGGATCCGGTCCGGGTGTTCGAGCGGGTGAGCGCGGTCCCGTCGAGCGCGGAGGCGCCGACTCCCGATGAACAGGGACAGGCCATTCCGGGCCGCCTCAGCCGGTCGGCCCGTGGAATGCTCTCCCGGCTCCCGAGTCGGACGGTGGAATGATGGTGGACCGCGAATCGATCGTCGTGATCGGCGGGGGCTTCGGCGGGTTGGCCACCGCGTGTTACCTCGCCGAGGCGGGCCTCGACGTCACGGTCCTCGAGAAGAACGAACAGCTGGGGGGCCGGGCGAGCGTCCTCGAACGCGACGGCTTCCGGTTCGATATGGGACCGTCGTGGTACCTCATGCCCGACGTCTTCGAGCGGTTCTTCGAACACTTCGGGAAGGATCCGTCGGATTACTATTCGCTCGAACGGCTCGATCCGCACTACCGGATCTTCTTCAAGGACGGCGAGAGCGTCGACATCACGTCTGATTTCGAGGCGACGAAGACGCTGTTCGACTCCTACGAACCCGGGGCCGGTGCCGCCCTCGAACGCTACCTCGAGCGCTCAAAGGAGACTTACGATATCGGGATGGAGCACTTCGTTTACACGGACCGGCCCCGGTTCCGTGATTACCTCGACTGGGACGTGATCCGGAACGCCCGGGGGCTCGGCCTCATCGGCTCGATGCAGGACCATGTCGAGAAATACTTCGACCACCCCAAGCTCCAACAGATCGTCCAGTACACGCTCGTCTTCCTGGGCGGATCACCGTCGAATACCCCGGCGCTGTACAACCTGATGAGCCACGTTGATTTCAACCTCGGCGTCCACTACCCGGAGGGCGGGTTCGGCGCCGTCGTCGACGGCATTGCTGCTCTAGGGGTCGAGCTGGGAGTCACCTACCGGACAGGATTCGAGGTCGCGGCGATCGACGGCCAACGGGGAGACTTCCGGGTCACCAGCGTCGACGGGGAGGTCGTCGAAGCCGACATCGTCGTCAGCGATGCCGACATGGCACACACGGAACAGGCGCTGCTGGCGCCCGAAGACCGGCAATACTCCGCGGAGTACTGGGCGGATCGGACCTACGCGCCGTCCGCGTTCCTGCTCTACCTGGGCGTCGAGGGGATGGTCGAGCCGCTAGCCCACCACACCCTCGTGTTACCGACGGATTGGGAGGAGCACTTCGAGGAGATCTTCGACGACCCGGCCTGGCCGGACGACCCGGCATATTACCTCTGTGTCCCCTCGAAGACCGATGACACCGTTGCCCCGACCGGCCATTCGAACCTGTTCGCCCTGGTCCCGATCGCACCCGGCCTTGATGATGGCCCGGAAACGAGACGAGCGTACCGTGACATGGTCCTCGACGACATCGCCACGCACACGGGGGTCGATCTCCGCGATCGGATCGTCCTAGAGGAGCATTTCACGGTCTCGGATTTCGCCGACCGGTACAACGCGAGCGAGGGCTCGGCCCTCGGGCTGGCCCACACGCTGGGGCAAACGGGCCCCGTTCGACCCGAC
>CAYOLR010000078.1:0-2617 GCA_964404815.1 uncultured Halobacteriales archaeon | reverse complement strand
GGTCATCCGCGTTGGATGGGCTCTACTTCACCGGCGGCTTCACCCGACCCGGTATCGGCGTCCCGATGTGCCTGATCAGCGGGGAGCACGCCGCCACGGCCGTCCTGGCGGACCTCCCCGCCCGCGTGGAAGCATGAGCGCGTTGGCCCGGCTCCTCGTCAGGTCGCGACCCCGGTTCTGGCTCTACCTGGCCGGACCGGTTCTTGTAGGATTGGCCTACGGCGCTACATCGCTCGCCTCGCTGGTCTCGCCGGTCGCCCTGCTCCTGTTCGCGTACTTCCTCGTCCCGGCCAACGTCTTCCTCTACGGGATCAACGACGTCTTCGACGCCGAAATCGATCGACGGAATCCGAAGAAATCCGGCCGCGAGGCCCGATACCGCGGCGATCGCCTGACCCGTGTCGCCGTCATCACCGCTGCCGGCCTCGGGCTGGCGCTCCTCGTCGTCGTTCCGAACGGGGCGATTCCGTGGATCCTCGGGTTCCTCGTGTTGGGCGCGGCCTACTCGGTGCCGCCGCTCCGGCTCAAGACACGGCCGCCGTTCGACTCGGTTTCGAACGGGCTGTACATCCTCCCCGGGGTCGCCGCGTACGTCGCCGTGGCCGGGACGCTCCCGCCGACAATGGCGATCCTCGGGACATGGCTCTGGGCCATGGCGATGCACACCTTCTCGGCCATCCCGGACATCGAACCGGATCGGGCCGGCGGGATCAGCACGCTGGCGACGGCGCTTGGCGAACGCGCGACATTGGCCTACTGTGCGGTGGTCTGGACCCTCGCGGCTCTCGCCTTTGCCGTTCTGGACCCGCTCGCTGGCGGCCTGTTCCTGAGTTATCCGGCCATCGTCCTCGGGATCAGGATTCGGAACCTCCCGGTCGACCGGGCCTACTGGTGGTTCCCCGGCATCAACGCGCTCGCGGGGATGGCGTTCACCCTCGGCGGGCTCTGGGGGATCCTCTATGGATAGGGCCGCCCTCGTCCGCCGAGCTGACCGGCATGTCGAGGCCAACCGGTTCACGATCGCCGTCGTGTTCCCCCTGATCGGGGCGGCGCTGCTCGTGGCGAGCGCTGAAGGCCTGCTGCCGGCCCCCCTCGCCTATCACCCCGTGCTGGTGATGGTCGGAACGATCGTGATGCGACTCCCGATACTCGTCGCGATCGCGCCGATCATCGATCGCCGGGGGGCAGCCGGGATCGCGGGTCTGCTGGGGTTCACCTATCTTATCGAGTTCGTGGGCGTGACGACCGGGTGGCCCTACGGCGAGTTCAAGTACCTGATCGACCTCGGGCCGATGCTCGGTGGAATCCCGCTCGGCCTCCCCGTGTTCTACCTGCCGCTCGTGGCCGACGCCTACCTGCTCGCGGTCCTGCTCAAGGACCGGACCCCGTTCACGCCGCTGGTGGTCCCGACGGCGCTGGTGGCGGTCCTGCTCATGGACCTGGTCCTCGACCCGGGGGCGGTCGCCATCGGCTTCTGGGCGTACGCGAACGGGGGTCCCTATTACGGCGTTCCGGTCTCGAACTTCGCCGGGTGGCTCCTCACTGGCGGGATCGCCGTGGCGGTCCTCCACTGGTCGCTCCCGATGGATGCGCTCACCGATCGGTTGAAGACTTGCGAGTTCGCCCTGGACGACCTCGTGAGTTTCGCCCTGCTCTGGGGGTTCATCAACCTGCTCTATCTGAACGTCGCTCCGGTCCTCATCGCGGCCGGACTGCTCCTCGCGGTCGCCCGGACGACTGGTATCGGCCTCCCCGCACCGACGTTGGGGCTACGACTCCCCAGTCGACGGTGAGCGAGAGAGATCCGTTCGGAAACCCTTTTTCGCTGCCCGTTGTCGGGACGGTCAATGAGGGCTCGTGAGACGCCATGACGATGGACGATCGGATCGACGATCTCCGGGAGAAGCGCGAGGAGGCCCGGAAAGGCGGTGGCGAGGACCGGATCGAGGCCCAACACGAGCGGGGCAAGCTCACCGCCCGTGAGCGGATCGATTACTTCCTCGACGACGGAACGTTCAACGAGATCGATCAGCTTCGCACCCACCGATCCCACAAGTTCGGCATGGCCGACAAACAGACCCTTGGCGACGGGGTCGTGACCGGCTACGGGGAGGTGAACGGACGGACGACGTTCGTCTTCGCCCACGACTTCACGGTCTTCGGTGGCTCGCTTGGCGAAGTGTTCGCCCAGAAGGTCACCAAAGTCATGGACAAGGCCCTGGAGACCGGCGCGCCGATCGTTGGCCTCAACGACTCGGCCGGGGCCCGCATCCAGGAGGGTGTCCGGAGCCTCGCGGGCTACGGCGACGTCTTCCACCGCAACCAGGAGGCCTCGGGTGTCATCCCCCAGATCTCAGCCATTATGGGTCCGTGTGCGGGCGGCTCGGTCTACTCGCCGGCGATCACCGACTTCGTGCTCATGGTCGAGGACACCAGCCATATGTTCATCACGGGTCCCGACGTGATCGAGACGGTCACCGGGGAGGAGGTCTCGTTCTCCGAGCTCGGCGGGGCGTTGACCCATACCGGCACGAGTGGCGTGGCCCATTTCGCCGAGGAGGACGAAGAAGCGGCCCTCGACCGCATCCGCCAACTGCTCTCGTATCTCCCCCAGAAC
>CAYOLR010000077.1:0-12031 GCA_964404815.1 uncultured Halobacteriales archaeon | reverse complement strand
CTCGGGTAGGCCTCACGCGGCGAACGTCTCGTCGGCAACGAGGATGACGGCAATGCCGAGGAGGGCGATCCCGCTCGTCGTAAGAAAGCCCAGCCGGAGCGACGTCAGGTCGGCGAGCGTCCCGAGGACGTACGGTCCACCCGCACCGCCGATGGCAGCGGCCGTCTGAATGACCGCGAACAGCGAGGCGCTCTGATCGGGGGTCGAGACGCCGGCCGCCATAGCGTTCGTCGCGGGATAGATCGAGTAGAGGACGACACCCAGGAGGACGAATGCCACCGGCAGCACCACCCGGTTCAGCGGGAGATACACCAGCAGCGCCACCATGAGCGCGGTCAGCGAGAAACACGCCCCCGCGAACACGCGTCTGTCCATCCGGTCGACCAGGACGCCCGCCCCGGTGGACGCCAGGCCGGCCGCGACCATGGTCACCGCCAACATCGCGTTTCCAAAGGCGGGGTCGCCACCGACGAGATCGGAGGCGAAGACCGGCGTGAACGTCTGGACGGCCCGGACCTCGCCGCCGACGATCGTGTACAGCGCGATCAAGCCGAGCATGGCGGGCGATCGAACGAAGGCCCAGGCGTTCGAGAGCGAACCGGCGAGTGTCCCCCCACCGAAGACTGTTCTGACCGCGGTACCGAAGCTCATGTCCGATCGCTCTGCCGTCGGGGTCGGATTCGCTCGTGGATAGGCAACGTAGAGGAGAACCCCGAAGAGGAACCCGATGGCGGCCCCGGCCAGCAGGGCCGTCCGCCACCCCGCGATCACGGCGATCGCACTCATCACGACGGGTGAGGCGACGGGTCCCAATACCCCGATCATCCCGTGAATACCCATGCTCCGGCCGTGGGTCTGCTCCGACTCGACGTCGCTGATCACGGCCATCCCGATCGGGTGGTACGTGGACCCCCCGATGCCCGCGATGACCATCCCGACCAACATTAACGGGAAGGTCGGGGCGAACGCCACCAGGGCGATACCGATGGAGAGTCCAAGCTGGCCGGCCACGAGGAGCAGCCGCGCGTCGTAGATGTCCCCCAGCCGGCCCGCGGGAAGCTGGAAGATGGAATACGTGAGGAAGAACACGACCACCAGAAGGCTCGCTTGTGAGTACCCGATCCCGAGCTCGGGAACGAGAAACGGGAACAGTGGGGGAATGATGATGGAGAAGAACTCGTTGAAGCCGTGGTTAACGCTCAACAGCCACACGAGTCCGGGGTTATCGACGTCGATGAGGACCCGGGCTCGGCTGACGAACGACATTTCGTGTCGCTACTGAACGGGAGGGGTGGTTAGAAGGTGTCGTTTCGCCACTTGGCGTCGGGGTGAAACCGGCATGCGATCGGCGAACCCGTGGATGAAAACCTTCAGTATTCGGTCCGGCCACCGGGGAAACATGGAGATCGTAGACGTCGAAGCCGTCCCCCTTCATCGGGACCTCGACGGGCGGTTCGCGAACGCCCAGAAGTGGATCGACAGTCGGGAATACTGTCTCGTGCGCCTCGAAACCGATACGGGGATCGAGGGATGGGGGGAGTGTTGGGGGCCGATCGCCGGCAACCGGGAGTTGCTGACCGACTACGTCGCCCCGTGGCTCGTTGGCCGGGATCCCCGAAACGTCGAGCAGATCCACGACGACCTGCGCTTCAAGCTCACGTCCGCCTTTCACTCCTATGCCCCGGCGAGCGTGATCTCCGGCGTCGACATCGCCCTGGGGGACGCCTACGGGAAAGCGTTGGACGTTCCCGTCTCGCGCCTGTTAGGCGGGGCACGTCGGGACACTGTACGGGCCTACGCGACCGGCCATTTCTGGAGCGAGACCGCGGATTTCGAGGCGCTCAAATCGGCCGTCGTCGAGGAGGCGAAAGGCCACGTCGCGGCGGGCTTCGACGCGCTGAAGAACAAGATCGGGCTGCACCGGCATCCGGATTTCCCATGGGGCTGGCGCGAGGACGTCGAGCTGGTCCGGGCGATCCGGGAGGCCGTCGGCGATGACGTCCGCCTGAGCACGGACGCAAACCACGCCTACGACGTCGCGACCGCCAAGCGGGTCGGGCAGGCGCTCGCTGACCTCGACGTCTACTTCTTCGAGGAACCGGTGGTCCCCCGCGACATCGATGGGTATGCAGCCCTCAATAGCCAGCTCGAGACACCGCTTGCCGGCGGGGAGTGCTGGGCCTTCGAACACGAGTTCGAGCGCGTTCTCGATTCCGGGGGTGTCGGCGTCGTCCAACCGGACGTCACCAGTGCCGGCGGGCTGACCTCGACCCGTCGGGTCGTGGAGCTGGCCCAGTCGAAAAACGTGCAGTGCATGCCCCACGTGTTCGGGAGTGCCGTCGCCCTCGCCGCCAGCCTGCAGGTCATCGCCACCATCCCGGGCGACCCGATGCTCGAATTCGACCGGACACCGAATCCCATCCGTGACGATCTGGCCGTCGACCCGGTCGAAAACGAGGGCAAAGCGGTTCCGATCCCGGACCGGCCGGGCATCGGCGTCGAAATCGATACCGGCGTCCTGGAAGAGTTCCGCGTCGACTGACGAGCATCCGTTCCCCTCAGTCGTCGACCTTCGATTTCGCTGGGCCGCCGGCCCCAGATGCTGTCGATCGGGGCTCGTCAGTTACGTCGGCCTCGAGCCGCGGGAGCAATCCGTATCCGATGGTCCCGAGGCCCGTGATCCCCGCGAGGAGGAGAAACGCCCCGTCGAAGGCGCCCATGTCCGCCATCACGCCGACGATGAGTGATCCCGTTGACGAAACCAGCAGTTGTAACGAGCGAAAGAGGCCGAGCCCGCTCCCTCTGACGTCTTCAGGTAACGCTGCGGCAACGTAGCCGTTGTTGAGCGGGCCGAAGCCGAGTCTGACGCCAAGCAAGAGGCTGAGAATAGCGAGAGGAATGAGGCCGCCGACGAACGGGAGGACCAGGACGGTCATCGTCGCGAATATCCCGATTCCCACGAGCGTCCGCTTGGAGCCGATCCGATCGGCGGTCACGCCGGCGCTCCACTGCCAGACGGCCCCCGCCGCGAAGAACAGGCCGAAGAGCGTCGACGCGACGGCCGTATCGAGCCCCTTGATCTCGACGAAGTAGGTGGGGAGGAACGCGGTGATCCCCTGATAGGCGACGAGGACCAGCGTCATCGCGACCCATGCGAGCCCGATCTGGGGGGTCAGGACCGCCTCACGGAGCCCGCTCGGGATCAGGGCCGACCCCCGCTCGGACCCGACCAACTCGCGGTCCGGGACGTACCACCAGACCGCGATGGCGACGGCAACGAGGGGGACGATCACGAACCCGAACCCGAACCGCCAACCCACGACGACCGCGATGACGCCCGCGAGGATCGGTAGCAGCGACGACCCCACGTTCCCGGCGGCGAACGTGACCCCGAGCGCCGTCCCGTCACGTTCGGGAAACGTCCGTGACAAGACGGTGACGCGTGGCGCCCCGTAGAGCCCGGAACCGAGGGCGAACAGCACGGTCCCGGCGACGAAGACGGCCAAGGTCGGGGCGACGGTCAGGGCCACCGCGCCGAGTGCTGTCAGGAGGACGCTGGCGAAGAGCGTTCGACGTTCGCCGACGTAATCGGCAAGGATGCCCGCGGGAAACTGGGTCGCCGAATACGCGATATAGAGGATCGTCAACAGTGCCCCCGCGAGCGCATTGCCCATGCCGAACTCGAGCTTGATATGGGGAAGCAACGCCGGGAGCACCATCCGCGTCCCGAGCGCCAGAAACCACCCCAGGGCGACCGTGAGGAGGACCCGGCCCCGTCCGTCTCCGGACAGGTCGGTAATCGTCGATAGCACGCTCCCCACCCACGTCCGAAGGGCGCCCACGCCTGTCATCAGACGTCGGGAGTCGTCAAGGCAGCGTCGCGGAACCGGGAAACGATATCGTCTATCGAGCCGCGTTCGATCCGGTCGACGTCCTCGATCGTCTCCTGGATCTGGGCTGGTGCCCAACCCGCCGCATCGGCCAGTTCCTCGAACTTCTCCGCCACGTCCTCCCAGGACAGGGGTTTCTCGGGCTCGCCGCTCGCGGTCTCGACGAAGCGTTCCTCGACGCCGTCGGTCGTTTCGATGACGATCCGTGCCGCCCACTGTTCCGGGAACAGCGACTGGACCGCCTCGGAGGTCGTCACGCGAGTGGCATCCATGAGGCCCCTGAGCGTCGGATCGTCGAGCCGCTCCTGGGCGTCCAGGAAGGCCCGGAGTCCGGCGTCGCCTTCCGTGAGTGAGAGCGCAGCGGCGAACGGCATGCTGAACTGGCAGTCCACGAAGTTTTCCGGCCGGCGCTTGTGATCGATCGGGTCGCCAGTCAGCGTGACGCCCGCCCGCGGGAGTTCGATGTCGATCGATTCGACGGTCGCGGGATCGATGGTCTCAGCGAGGTCGAGCAGGCCGTCGATGGCGGAATGCATGTACCGACAGCAGGGATAGGGTTTGATCGCCGTCTCGAGCACCGCCCGTCGCTCCTCGAGGTCGTCGAAGGCGGCCAGGTTCGGATCGGTTGTATACCCGTGGAAGAAACCGTAATCGCCGGCGATCGGATCGGCGGCCCCACGGAAGCCGCTGGCGGCCAGCATGACGGCCGTGACCCCCCGGCGGGCCGACAGCCCGGGGTGCAGCCGTTTGTTCCACGCGCCGTTCGCGAGGAACTGCAGTGATCCCGCCGCCTGGCTGCCGTTGATGCCGAACGCGGTCTCGAACTCGTCCGGCGTCAACCCTTTGATTATGCCGGCGGCGGCGGTCGCCCCGAAGGTCCCGCAGGTGGCCGTGATGTGAAAGCCCTGATCGTAATGGGCGTCCGGGTTGACGGCGCGTCCCATGAGACACGCCACGTCGAAGCCCGTCGAAACCGCTACGAGGAACCGCTCCATCGAAACCCCCTCGACCTCCGCGACGGCCAGGGCGGCAGGGATGACCGGCGCTCCCGGATGCAGCGAGGATTCCCGGTGGGTATCATCATAATCCAAGCTGTGGGCGTAGGCACCGTTCAAGAGCGCGGCGTGATCAGGGGAGACGCGCTCTCCCGAGGGGAGGACGGTCGCCTCACCATCGCCTGTCAGTCCGTCCATCCCCCCGGTTATCGACGGGCTGGATGCGGCGGCGGCCTCACCACCGATCACCAGGCCGAAATGATCCAAGAGGTGGAGCCGGAGCTGGGCGAGGACCGGGTCGTCGAGGGAATCGAAATCGGCCGACGCACAGAACTCGGCGAGCCGGGCCGTGGGATCCACGTCGCTCATACCCGGGGAGTCGGCAGTCGGGACAATAAACTCACTCCCCGCCGAGCGAATCGAGGGGAGTGCTCAGCGAGAAGTGGTACTTGCCGATGGCGAGCAAGACGAACGCCGGCAGGGTGAACGGGATGGTGATGAACACGAGGGACCCGATCAAGCACGATAACAGGACCGTCCCCCAGTGTGTCCGCCGCCTGGCGAAGTAAACGCCAGCCGCTTGGAATCCCGTGCCGAAGACGAGCTGGATCTCGACCAGAACGAGCCGCGGCGCGAATTGTTCCACTGGAGCGAAGAAGCCGGTGAAGTCCCGAGTTACGAGGAGATACGTGACGCTGAGCAGCGCGACGAAGGATACGAGCGTCGCCGTGAATAGGAATCCCGCTCCCAGCACGACCACCCATTCCGGGACGCGTGACAACAAGGGCTCCCGTTCGGGCGTCTCCGGCTCGACCTCTCCATCCCGACCCCGGTACCGCTCGTCGGGCTCCTCGCCACTCATTAACGGGGTCTCCGGCGTGCCACGGGAAAAAACACCCGTTCAACGGCGGTTTTTTGCCCGGCCGCGTGCATTCCCGAGCAATGCGCGACGACGCTTTCACGACCTCCGTCGACGTGCGGTTTCGCGATCTCGACACGATGGGCCACGTCAACAACGCCCTCTATGCCACCTACCTGGAGGAGGCGCGATCGGCCTATTATCGGGACGTGATCGGCCAGTCGCTCCCGGAGGTTGATACGGTCCTCGCCCACCTCTCGATCGACTTCCGGGCACCCATCGAGCTCGAGGACACGGCGACCGTGCTCCTCACCGTGCCCGAACTCGGGGGGTCGAGTATCCCGATGGACTACGAGGTCAGGACGGATGAGGATCTCGCCGCCACGGCGGAGACCGTCCAAGTAGTGTGGGATCGTGAGGTCGGCGGGTCGAAACCCATCCCCGAGGACTGGCGGGACCGGATCGAATCCTTCGAAGGGCTTTGATTCGACCGGTCAGCGGTCCGGGATCGCACCGATCTCCCGGAGGGATTCGATCTCGTCGGCCGTATAGCCGGCCTCGCTGAGGACCGCGTCAGTATCCTCCCCCAACATCGGTGGCGCCTTCTCGAAGCCCGATTCGATACGCTCGAAGTTGAGCGGATGTTCGATGACCGGGATTTCACCGACGGCCGGGTGCTCGAGCTCGACCACGTCACCCCGGGCGTCCGCCTGTTCGTTATAGAGAGCGTCCTCGACGTCCAGGACGGGACCGACGGGAAGGCCCTGGTCCTCGGCCAGTAACGCCACCCATTCGTCGGTGGGACGCTGCTCGAACACGGCGGTCAACTCCGCTTCGAGCTCGTCCATGTGCTCGACGCGGGAGCCGTTGGTCTCGAACCGCGGATCCTCGATCAGGTCCTCCCGGCCGATGGCTTCACAGAGCTCCTCCCAGAGCTTCTGGTTCCCACACCCGACATTGAGAAAGCCGTCCGCGGTGGGGTAGGCCTGGTACGGTGCGATCACCGGGTCCTTCGTCCCCATCCGTTTCGGCTCCTCCCCGGCGAAGACGGCGCCAGCCTGTTTCGTCAGCCACGGCAGGGCCGAATCATGCATGCCCAGTTCGATCCGATCGCCCTCGCCGGTCAGCTCGCGTCTGAACAACGCACCCATCACGCCGAACGCGGCCCACATGGCGGTGATCAGATCCGTCTCCGGGAGGCCGACTTTGACGGGGTCGCCCCCCTCGGGCCCGGTAACGGACATGATGCCGCTCGTCCCCTGCACGAGGAGGTCATAGCCCGGCCGCGAGTGCCATGGGCCGGTCTCGCCGAACGCGGAGATCGAGCAGTAGATGACGGTGTCGTTGTGGTCACGGATATCGTCGTAGGCGACATCGAGCCGTTCGGCCGTCCCCGGTCGGTAGTTCTCGACGAAGACATCCGCCTCGGCAGCGAGATCGTAGAGGGCCTGCTTGCCCTCGTCTGATTTGAGGTTGAGCTCGATGCTCCGTTTCCCGTAGTTGACGGTCCAGAAATACGGGGATTCGCCCTCCGCCGGGGTGATCCCCGATCCGTCATACCCCTCGGTCGGGATGAAGGGCGGCCCGGAATGGCGGCTGTCGTCACCGATGTCCGGGCGTTCGACCTTGATGACGTCCGCCCCCTGGTTGGCTAGCATGAGCGTGGCGAACCCGCCCGTCACATAGGTCGTGAGGTCGAGCACCGTCACGCCGTCGAGTAACCGCGATCGGGATGACTCCTCCGGCATGCATCGACTCGCACAACGACGCGGTTAAACCTTTTCGAGCGGTGACTGCTGCGTGGATGGGGGTTGAGGTAATGTACCGCCTGCACCCGGTATCAGACCGCCTAACCCCCGAAGTGCAAGGATTTATAACCGCTTCTACAAACACTACGGGTGTATGGCATCGCATGACACCGAACCCGGGACCGACGGGGAGGACATGTCAACCCTGGCATGGTTGATCGATTCCCACGTCATCCTTGTGGCGATCGCGATCTACGTCGTCGCCTCTATTCCGGTTTATTTCTGGATGGTGGGCACCATCGGGGACGCGGGCACCATCGAAGGGGGCGTCGTGATCGCCGCCCTGGTCACAGGGTCGCTGCTGTTCGTCCCGACGATCATGGGCTGGCTCAGGAAGAAGAAGTTCCAACTGGGCTACGGCCGATCCACCGGAGAGACGGGGGGTATCGAATGACAACCGTTATGATCGGATCCGATACGGAGTGACACAAGATGGTAGATGCGAAGCTCGAAAACGTTAGAAAAACTTTCAACGACGGCCGGGTGGTCGCGGTCGATAATATCGACCTCCATATTGAGGAGGGGGAGCTCATCGTCCTGGTCGGTCCGAGTGGGTGTGGGAAGTCGACGACGCTCCGGTGTATCGCCGGCCTCGAGGTTCCGGATTCTGGAACCATCAAGTTCGGTGAGCACGACGTAACGTCGCTTCCCCCGAAGGACCGGGACATCTCGATGGTGTTCCAGAATTACGCGCTGTATCCATCGATGACGGTTTTCGAGAACATGGCCTTCGGCCTCCGAATGCGTGGGGCCGACGAGGCCACGATGGATCAACAGGTCCGGTGGGCCGCCGACATGATGGGGATCGGCGACCTCCTCGACCGGTATCCGACGCAGCTCTCCGGCGGACAACAACAGCGCGTCGCCCTCGGTCGGGCGATCGTTCGCGAACCCACGCTGTTCCTGCTGGACGAGCCGCTCTCGAACCTCGACGCCAAACTTCGGGCGATCATGCGGACGGAGATCCAGGAACTCCAGCGCGAACTCGACGTCGCGACCGTGTTCGTGACCCACGACCAGGAGGAGGCAATGACGATGGGCGACCGGATCGCCGTCATGAACGCCGGCCGCATCGAGCAGATCGACACGCCCGAGCGGATCTACCACGACCCGGTCAGCCTGTTCGTGGCGGACTTCATCGGCGAACCGTCGATCAACTTCTTCGAGATGACCTTCGATGGGTCCCAGATCGAATCCGACGCGTTCGACATGGTTCTCCCGGATCCTGTCGCCGAGAACCTCGCCGAGGGCCTGTCCGGATCGGACGTCATCGTCGGGATCCGTCCCGAGGACATGAGCGTCGTCGCCCCGGGCAACGGCGTGTTCGACGTCGACGTGGACGTGATCGAGCCGATCGGCGACCGGAAGATCGTCTACTTCACGGTCGGCGGCCGCCGGATCAACGCGGTCGTGTCCTCGACCGAGGAGATCGACGAGGGACAGACCGTGGGCATCGACGTTCACTGGCCGAACACACACATGTTCAGTCCGGACGGCCCGAAGGTCGTCAAGTGGGGCGATGTCCAACCGGACTCGTCGACCGCCGATACGGAGGTCATGGCCGACGGCAGTGCAGAGGAGGAGTCATGACCGTCTCGACCGACACATCAAACGAGGTGACATAACACCATGGCAACGATCGAGGAAGGGATTCCGGGCCAGGAACGGGGCCTCGCCGATCGGCTCCTGGAGGAGTACGGCTCGTTCCAGGGCATCCTCTTCCTACTTCCGACACTGGTACTGATCGCACTCGTCGTCGTGTGGCCGATGTTCCAGTACGGGGCACTGCTCAGCTTCAAACAATATACGCTCAATCCCAACGCGGCCAATCCGTGGGTCGGCCTGCAGAACTACGAATATTGGCTAGTCGGCGGCGGTTCCGATCTGCTCCTCTTCAGCATCAAGATGACGCTCCTGTACGAGCTCGTCGTCGTTCCGTTCGACCTCGTCGTCGCGCTCGCGGCCGCACTCGTAATGAACGAGGCGATGCCGGGCCGACCCCTCTTTCGGGGACTCATGCTTGCCGGCTATGCCAGCCCACCGATCGCGGCAGGGCTCCTGTTCGGCATCATGCAGCAGGGCGACACGTACGGCGTCATCTATCAGATAATGGACTACTTCTTCGCGATTCCCCAAGCCGGCGGGATTACGTCGAATACCCCGTGGGCCTTCTGGGGTGTCGTGATCGCGAAGGTCTGGCGTGATTTCGGGTTCATGTATATCGTCTTCCTCGCCGGCGTCCAGTCGATCCCGAGCTCGCTGTACGAGATGGCTAAAGTCGACGGGGCCGGCCCCGTCCAGCGCTTCCGGTACATCACCATCCCCCACTTGCGGACGGTCTTGGTCACCGTCGTCATGAT
Source organism: uncultured Halobacteriales archaeon (assembly GCA_964404815.1). Lineage (GTDB taxonomy): Archaea > Halobacteriota > Halobacteria > Halobacteriales > Hikarchaeaceae > CAYOLR01. The sequence continues at coordinate 2,119 of CAYOLR010000077.1, read as the reverse complement.
CCGGACGGTCTTCACCGTCGGTAAGTTGGCGATCCCCTGGGGCGTTACGAAGGGCGGCCCGGTCAACTACACGTCGTTCGTGAGCGTTCTCATCTTCAAGGAAGCGTTCCTCAACTGGACGCTCGGTCGAGCAGCTGCCCTCGGAATGATGTTCGCCCTGGTGTTGATCCCCCTGATCCTAATCTGGGTTAAAACGGAAACGGAGGACTACGACTAATGGCGACCGTAGGATCCGACGGCGAGCCCACGTTCGAGCGGACCTCGACCTACTTCGGGATCACCTGGGAGCAACACCTGAAGCCGGTGGCGAAGTACATCATGCTCGGGTTCCTGATGATCTGGATGGTCGGGCCGGTCTACTACAGTTTCGTCCAGTCGCTGAAGACGCCCGAAGGGATTTTCACCCAACCCATGGGCATCCCATTCATCACGTTTACCCCGGAATCGATCTTCGGTGAGGGGACACGACTCGCCTGGGTGAAGATGTGGCACGCGTTTCCCTTCGTCGAGTACACCCTGGCCACGTTTGTCGTGAGCGTCGGGACGGCCCTGCTGGCGACGGTGGCGGCGGTGTTCGCGGCCTACGCCTTCGCCCGCCTCGAATTCCCATGGAAGAACGGCCTGTTCGTCATCTCGGTCTTCGGGTTCATGTTCCCGGTCGTGCTGATCGCGATCCCTATCTTTGTCGTGATGAGCCAGATCGAACTGATCAACACTTACCTGGGTATGATCCTCGCGTTCACCGCGTTCACCTTACCCTACAACATCTGGCTGCTACGTGGGTTCTTCGAGGACCTCCCCGAGAACCTCGAAGAATCCGCGCGGGTCGACGGGTGTACCCAGGTCGGCGCCTTCTTCCGCGTCATCCTGCCCCTGTCGCGCCCGGCGATCGCGAGCGTGTTCCTCCTCGCGTTCCTGCTCGCCTGGCACAACTACGTGATGGCGCTCATCATGGCCAACGACGCTATCCACAAGACGCTGGCTCCCGGGATCATCGAACTCCGCGGAACGTTCTTCGTCAGGAACTTCCACTTCATCATGGCCGGGATCTTCCTGACGATCATCATCCCGATCTTCATGTACATGTATCTGCAGAAATACCTCGTCGAAGGTCTCAGCGCCGGCGCCGGGGTCAAAGGGTAACCCCCGACCTCGATCGGTCAACTTGTCTCGGTCGCGATAGCCTGGAATTAGCGTTACTCCACGAGACCGACCTTGCGGACATGGAGGTCGAGTTCGACCCGCGTTTCGAACTCCCGGCCACAAATATCGCAGCTGAATTCCTCAGTCATTATCCACTAGTTCGTAGGCCGACGGTATTATTCGTCGGGGTCCCGGTGACGACCGAGGATCCTCGTAACGGCCACCCCGATCGCAATTCCGGCCAGTACGCCGGCCGCGATGGCCGCGCCGACCCGTTTGGTTCCGCCCGCCGTCCGGATGAACCGGCTTTCGTCCGCCTCGACGGCGATCACGCCAATGGGGGAAACGGCGACGCCGCCACCGCGGCCACCCCCTCCGGAGGATTCGCCATCACCCCCGAGCCCGAACCCACTCCCGAACCCCGAGATTACCCGGGCCACCGGGATGATCGTGCCCTGCGCGGTTTCGATCGGGTCGCCGAACGCCTTATCGACCGACGCCGACGGGTCGATCCGGTCAAGTGTCGCCGAGATATCAGAGGTATCCATTTGTTCTCACCGTGTTAGCCTAACACCGCAGTAGACAAAACTCGTTAGGAGGTTCTCGGGGAGTGAGAATGAAGCGCGGTGAATTCCGTCCTTGGTATTCGAAGAAATCGAGGCGGTTCGTGCGGGGAACGGATGAACCGCCGAACCTGTCGATCAGTCCTGGTTTCCGACGTCGACCATCCACTCCTGAGTCTGGTCCTCGACTTCTTCCTTCCGGTACTCCTCGATCGTGTCAGCGGTGCGGGAAATCGCAAAGCCAATGACCATCACGATGATCGCGCCGATGAAGAGCCCGCTGTTCGAATAGGGTTCGTCGGTGAACACCAGGACGTTGATAACAACTTCACCTGGATTTTGCCAATCGATCCAGAGACCGCCCAGAAACAGGACGGCGCCGAGCACATAGAGCAGCTTGGCAGCCTGATCCA
>CAYOLR010000076.1:0-12101 GCA_964404815.1 uncultured Halobacteriales archaeon | reverse complement strand
GTTCCCACAATCCCTCGGTCTCCCCATTAGACGATCCCTGAGGATCGGGTGTCCACGACCGCATTCGAGTGGGGGTTTTATCGCTGCCGACTCCCCTCTGTACTCCTATGTCGACGGAGTACGAGTTCCTCACGGATCTCCTTTCCCCGGGGCAGGTCTCGTTCGAGGACGGGGCCCGCGACGCCCATTCGGCCGACTGGGGATCGGAGGAGCGTGGCACCGGCGAGACCCCCGATGCCGTTGTCTGGCCGGAAACGACTCAGGAGGTGTCGGCCGTCCTCGCCGCCGCGGATGACCGTGGTGTTCCGGTGACGCCGTATGCCGCGGGGACCGGCCTTGAGGGCAATGCGGTCCCGGCCCACCGGGGGATCAGCATGGACTTGACGAGGATGGACGCCGTCCTCGAGGTCCGGCCCGACGACTTCCAGCTCGACCTGGAGCCGGGGGTGATGGGAGGCGCGATCGACGACGCCGCCGAGAGCCACGGCTTGTTCTTCCCGCCGCTTCCGTCATCGGGGGACATCTCGACCATCGGCGGGATGATCGCCAACGATGCCAGCGGGATGCAGACCGTGAAATATGGCGAGGTCGCCGACTGGATCCGGAAGTTGGAGGTCGTCCTCGCGGACGGATCGATCATTCAGGCGGGGAGCCGGGCGGCCAAGACCTCCTCTGGCTACAACCTCAAGGACCTGTTCGTCGGGAGCGAAGGGACGCTCGGTGTGGTGACGGAGGCGACGCTCGAGTTGGCCGGGCGTCCCCGACAGATCCGTGGCGGCCGGGCAATTTTCGGGTCGTTGGACGACGCCGCGAATGCGGTATTCGACGCTGTCAGATCCGGTGTCGACGTGGCCAAGATCGAGCTGGTGGATGCGCTCTCAGCGGAGATGGCCAACGACTACCTCGGGACCGACCTCCCTGACGCGCCGATGGTCTTTCTGGAGTTCCACGCAAACCATGGCGTTGAGGAGGAGATCGACTTCTGCCGGGACGTGTTCGAGGCCCACGACGTCGATCGCTTCGAGATGGCCGACGAGGAGGACATGGCGGAACTCTGGGCCGTCCGTCGCGAGCTGGCCTATGCCACCGTCGCCTACGATCCCGACCTGCAACCGATTCATCCCGGCGACGTGACCGTCCCCATCTCGGAGTATCCTGGCGTGATCAGCTACGCCAAGGAGTTGGCTTCGGAGGCCGAACTGCTGGTCCCCGTCTTCGGCCATGCCGGGGACGGCAACGTCCATTACACCGTGTTGGCCGATATGGACGATCCCGACCATGTCGAGCGGTGCGAACGCCTCTACGCCCAGGTCGTCGAACGGGCGATCGAAGTGGGGGGAACCGCCACCGGCGAACACGGCATCGGCCAGGGAAAACGGGAGTATCTCGTCCGCGAGCACGGAACCGAGACCGTCCAGGCGATGCGGCGACTGAAGTGGGCGTTCGATCCCAACGATACGCTCAATCCCGGAAAGATATTCCCGGAAACCGCTGACGGCAGTCGGGTTCGAATGCCGGAGGTCCGGTAACGGTAGCTAGACCCTGGCGGCTATTCGAAGAGTTCGTCGTGGCGTTCCGCCAGGTCGGTGTACGCGCCCGAGGAATAGGTCCGGAAGGTCTCTTCCGGATCGATCGTGGTATCGGCGAGCGGCGTCACCCTCGCCGGCACGCCCCGGGCGAACGATTGCGGGGGGATCTCGTATTCCTCAGGGATAACCGTTCCAGCGGCGACGATCGAGTGTTCGCCGACCGTGACATCGGTATTGACGGTGGTATTGAATCCGACGAGGGCACCCGTCTCGACGACGGCATCGTTGAGGATGGCGCCGTGACCGATCATTGAGCGGTCCCCGACACTCGATGCGTGAAGGACGGCGTTATCCCCGACGTGGGCTTCCTGGCCAACCTCGACGGGGCCGACGTCGCCCCGGAGAACGACCCCCGGCCAGACGCTGGCGTCCTTCCCGACGGTGACGGTCCCAACGAGGGTTGCCTCGCGGCTGACGCTCGCCTCCGGGTGGATGTCGGGGGTGGTGCCCTCGAACTCGTAGGATCTCCGGTCCATCACGGGTCCGAGCACGGCCGCATCGGTGAAAGGTGTTGACCCGGATCGCTGGGTTTTCCCCGCTGTGGGACTTTCCGAGGCCATGGCAGATCCGGCTGTATTCGACCGGTGGGACGGTGGGTTCGGATGGCAGGCGGATCCGGAAGAGCCGGAGCGGCGGACGAGCCATGCGCTTGTGGCCGACGGTTCGGTCTGGCTCGTCGACCCGGTGGACTTCGATGGCCTTGACAAGCTGGTCGCCGACCACGGCGAGGTGGCCGGTGTGGTTTTTCTCCTGGACCGTCACCGCCGGGATTCGGTCGCCGTGGCGGAACGGCACGAAGTCCCGATTCACCTCCCCGGACCGCTGGGGGCTCTTACCGGCGAGCTCCGGACGGCGACGGAAGCCTTCGACGGTGAGCTCGTCGATTCGGGCTACCGGTCGATCCCGATACTCGACCGAGGGTTCTGGCGGGAGGCTGCCCTCTTCGATGGGAGGACACTCATCGTGCCCGAGGCCGTCGGAACGAGCGATTTCTTCACGGTCGGCTCGGAGCCGTTGGGGGTCCATCCCGTTCTCAGATTGACCCCGCCCCGGCGCCAGTTGGGAAACCTCGATCCGGACCGCGTGCTCGTCGGACACGGCGAGGGGGTCATGGCGGACGGATCGAGGGTTCTCGCGTCGGCGCTCGCCGGGTCGAGACGGACCGCGCCACGGCTTTTCCTCAAGGACCTCAAGTTGGTCCTCTCCCGCGGTCAGCTGTAGGGCCCGAACTCCTTGCCGTAAGCGAGGAAGTACCCCGTCCCGGCGAGACCCACGGCACTGGCGATGGTGAACGCCAACACCGGATCAAGTTCGTACAACCACCCGCCGATCGCCGCGCTCGGGATCACGATCGTGTTCCGGATGAGGTAGTATGTCCCGGTGACTCGGCCGCCAGCTTCGGCCTCGGCCGGTCCGACGATGAGCGCCTTGTGGGCGGGGAGGCCGGCGAACCGGAGGCCGGAGAACGCGAAGAGCACGGCGAGGACGATCGGGTCAGCCGGGGCGGAAATGAGAAGGATCGGGAACACCGCGTAGACGGCGAAGCCCAGGCCGACCGTGGGCTTGAGGCCGACCCGCTCCGCAAGGTTGGCGACCGGCACCATGGTCAGGAGGGCGACCACCATTTCGATCCCGAGCAGGATCCCGAAGAAGGCCGCCGGCTGCAACGAGACGCCCAAGCCGGTGAAGCCGACGTTCAGGAAGTCCGTGACGACGATGACGAAGAAGACGTAGACCATGCCGTTGGCGAACCGGACCAGGGTGTCCCCGATCAAGAGTGGCTTGAGCAGATCGGGCATCGATCTGAGGTCGTCGATGATCTGGGCGATTCCTTCGAAGGATTTGCCGATCGTATCCTCTTCGGCCTCGTAGAGGACGTGCTGGGCGATGGTCGCCACGACACCGAACCCGATCGCCACGAGCAGGACGAGCTGAAACCCTTCGACGAACGTCGGGGTCACGGCCAACAGCGTCGCCGCGAGCAACGGGCCGACCAAAAAGCCGATCCGCCGGAAGGTCTCGGTACTGGCGAAGCCGGCCGCCAGCCGGTTGGGCGGCACGCTCTGTTTCACGATGGCGAAGGTGGCCCCGAGGCCGAAGGATTTCCAGGCTTGGGAGAGGAACAGCCCGACGAAAATCCAGAACCAGACCGGCACGACGATGGCGCTGAGCCGAACCGCCCCAAACTCGGGTGCGAGCCACCAGATCCCGAATCCGACGGTGGAGATACAGCCGAACCCCGTGAGCGACAACCGTGATCCGAGCCGATCCGAGAGGGCCCCGCCCGGGTAGGGATAGACCGCACCGATGAAGTTGCCAACGCTCCCATACAGGCCGATCACCCCGGCACTGGCCCCGAGCAACCGCATGTACTCAGGGATGTACCGCCCAGTCATCTGGAAGGCCAGGCTGAACGCGAACATCGCGATCGAGAGGACGAGGACGTCACGCCGGAGCGCGAAGAACTGCCGAAAGGGTTCGTACCAGCTGGCGTCATTCGAATCGGCAGTCATGTTCCCGGTGGAAGGCCGTGCTCCGTGCCGAACCATAATTCCTTGTCCAGGCCGGACGATGGGACTATCGGGATCGCCCCCTAATCGGATCCATGAGCGTAGAGGAACGGGAACCGAACTATCTGGGGCTCTCTGCCGCCGAGTTCGACCGGCGGATCGACGATCTGACCTCACGGTACGCGGACTGCGACCTCTGTGCCTACGACTGCCGAGTCGATCGAACGGCTGGTGAGACGGGGGCCTGTCGCATCGACGACACGGTTCACGTCTCCTCGTATTTCCCCCACCACGGGGAGGAGGATCCGATCCGAGGGACGAACGGCAGCGGCACGATCTTCCTGGCCTACTGTAACATGGGCTGTGTCTTTTGCCAGAACTTCGAGACCAGCCACGAAGCTCGGGGTGAACCGGCCGACCTCGGCGAGATCGCGAGGATGGCCCTCGAGCTCCAATCGAAGGGTTGCCACAACATCAACTTCGTTTCGCCCACGCACCACTCGCCGCAGGTCGTGCGGGCCATCCGGATCGCTCGTGACCGAGGGCTCGACGTCCCTATCGTGTGGAACTGTGGGGGCTACGAACGCCGAGCCGTGCTCGAGCGGCTGGACGGTATCGTCGACATCTACCTGCCGGACGTGAAGTGGGCCGACGACGCGGCGGCGGCCACCTATTCGAAGGCGCCGAACTACTGGTCAAACATCCGCGAGTCCCTCCGCGAGATGCACCGCCAGGTCGGTGACCTCCGGATCGTGGACGGACTCGCAACCGATGGGCTCCTGGTCCGCCATCTCGTCATGCCCAACCACGTACAGAACGCCAAGGACGTCCTGGCCTTCGTGGCCGAGGAGCTCTCCCGCGATACCTACGTGAACGTCATGGCACAGTACCGGCCGCACTACGAGGCCCGGACGGAGGACCGATACGCCGAGATCAACCGAGGCGTTACCGCCGACGAATACCGCGAGGTGGTCGACCACGCCCGGTCGGTCGGCCTCCACCGGCTCGATGTCGACCGGCTGTAGATGCAGGTGGTCTTCGACCTCGACGGGGTGCTCCTCGATTCAACGGCGGATCTCCAATGGCTTCGGAGAGCCCTCGATGCGACCCTCGAGTCGGTCGATGTCGAACCTTCCGCAGCGAACCGCAAACGGATCGCCCCGGGGAACCTGCGGGCCCTTCCGACCGTCGCGAAATCGTGGGATTTGGCCCCCGAGGAGTTGTGGCGTGTCCGGAACGATCACTACCTCGACGCCAAATTATCGGCCATCGATTCGGGGGCGATCGGCCCACTCGTCGATGTCGTGGCGATCGAGGGCGATGAGCTCCCGACCCGGCACATCATCAGTAACTCCCCCGAGGCTGTCGTCGAGGCGTTCGTCGAGCGAAACGGGCTTTCTGGATTGTTCGATGAACTGATCGGCCGAGGCGACGGCTTCGAGTGGCTCGTCCGACTCAAACCGGCCCGCGACTTCTACGAGATTCTCCTGACTGCTACCGACGAAAACGACGGGTTCCTCTACGTGGGCGATACCGAGACGGATCGCGAGTTTGCCGAGCGAACAGGGATGGCCTTCTACCATGTCGACCGGTCAGTAGGCCGAGACCTGTGGTCGCTCCGAGAGCGCCTCGATCGATAACCGCTCGGGTCCGGAACCCAGCTACCCCGTGAGTCGGTCCTCGAGGTAGTTACGAAGGACGGTACGGTGACACCGCTTGTCATCGGTATTTTCGTAACAGACGAGTGCGATATCGGTCCCCACCTCCAGCCGGTCAACGAGGTCTTGAACGGCTTTCCCCGCCGCCGCGGAGCTGTTCAGGTGCGCCAGATACCGGTCGTCGTAGTCCACGTCCGACCATGCGGTGTTGTGCGCAGCTTCCTCGTCGAGGCCTTGGTCAAGGAGGGCGTCCCGCCGGTCCTGGAAGTCCTCGAAGAGCTCGGTTGGTGGTCCAAGCGCCGTCAGGTTCTCGTCGACCTGTGGGTTAAACCATCGGGTGGGTCGCCGGACGACGCCGACCAATGCGGTCGACTCGTCGAACTCGGCCAGTCCGTGCTGGAGCGCGGCGACGTACGTATCGCTGACCGACCCCGTCATGAGTCCTCGAGGTCAACATAGCCACGGGTTCCGCCGATCGTCACGCTGCCGTCCTCGTAGGCGACCTGCCCCGCGGCGATGAGTTCGAGGGCTTTGGCGATCGCCGGCCCGTCGCCCTCCCACTTCATCCATTCCTGATGGGCGTTTGCGTATTCCCGGACGCCACCCTCGGCGTCATACTCGAGCAGATCGGTGACCAGCTCGCGGTGGACCGGGAGGGGGCGCGACCGGACGAGGATCGACCCGGCATCGACGTCCTCGGTCACGAAGTGGACCGACGACCGGGTCTCCCCAACGCCGTCAGTGATGGCGTCGTACACCGGATCCGCCCCGATATATCGGCGCTCGCCGCCGTCGTCTTCGATCGTGAGGTCGGCCGGATGGACGTTGATGATCGGGTAGCGATCGGTGATCGATGCGGTCAGAATCCACATGTATCCAGAGAGGAGGATCAGATCCGCCTCGTACGGATCGATCGCCTCGGCGGTCATTTCGTCGTATTCCGCGCGGACATCAAGGTCGGTCAGGGAAGCCCCACGATCCTCGTAGAAGGCCTCGATGTCGTTGGCTTCGACCGGGATCCCCCATTCATCCATGGCGTCCACGCCGGGGGCCGCCGGATCCGACGTGACCCCCGCGACGACTTCGTATTCCTCGCCGAAGTTCGGATCGTGCTCAGCCAGGAAGCGGAATCCGCTCGCCCCACCGGAAAAGAAGACCACGACGCGGAGGGGTCGGTCCGCTTGGAATGGCAGCATAGTGACGCTATTCAACCCGCCGGATTAAAGGTTCGTTCGGACGGTGGCCCCGGTCACCGGACGACGGTAACTGGCACGGTCGCCCGTTCCACGATGCCCTTGGCCACGCTGCCGAGGACTCGTTCGGCCCGCTCGGAAAGGCCGCGATGGCCCACGAAGATCCCGTCGTACCCGCCCTCCTCGGCGTAGTCCGTGATCTCCGGGACGGGATCGCCATAGAGGAGTTCAGTTTCGACGTCGTGACCGAGCGCCTCGGCGAATTCAGCCGCTTCGTCCAGAATTTCCAACCCGCGATCTTCGGCGTCCTCGACGCTTTGGACGATCAGCCGACCTTCCGCATCGGTGATCCCTTCGATCGGCTCCGAGCCACCCTCCTCGTAAATTTCTGGATCGACGGCGTACACGACGGTGATCGAACCATCAACCCCATCCGCGAAATCCGTCGCATATGCGAGGGCCGCTTCGCCTTCCTCGGACCCGTCTACCGCGACGATGAACTTCATAGGTCATTATACGGCCCGAGTGGCCTTAAATTCGGAAGGACTTGAGGCGGGCACTCTACGGTCGTTCTCAGATATCGGAAATGGCCGCACCCTATTTGTGAAGGGCCGTCTAAGTCAGAAGTGGATCCCATCATGACCTATACCGTCGAGCTGGACGACGAATTGATCGAGCGGATCAGGGCGCATCTGGATGAGGGCGAGACGCCGGAGGAATTCATCGAGGAGCTCTTGAACATGTACGAGATGGAAGGGGCGTTCCTCCAGGAAGGGTATTCGGAGTAATCTGCGAGATGGACTGGCTGTACACGCTCACGTGTTACTTCCCGACCACTCGACGGTAGACGGTCGATCACGCTACGAGAGTTTAGGTCTCGGACTTGATCGGTCCTGAGATGCCCCTGAATCAACTCCTTACCGGGCCGCCACGGGTCGGCAAAACGACGGCCATCGAGCGGGCGGCGGACACCCTCGAGGACCGGGGGTTTCGGCTCGGCGGGGTCACCGCGCCGGCGCTCCGATCCGGCGGGGAACGCGTCGGTTTTCGACTCATCGACCTTCGGTCCGGCGAGTCGGCCGTGATGGCCCATGTCGACTCCGGGGATGGCCCGTCCGTCGGCAAGTACACTGTCGACATCGAGGCGGTGGATCGCATCGCATCGCTCGCCTTCGAGCGGGGGTTCGCGGCGGTCGACGCCGTCGTGATCGACGAGATCGCGCCGATGGAGGTCCACAGCCAGGCGTTCACCGACGGCGTCGTCGGCGCGCTTGATGCGTGGGTGCCACTCATCGGGGCGATCCACCGATCGGACCGGGGGTTCTTCGGGTCCGTCAAGGCACGTGATGACGTCGAGGTGCTAACCGTCACGCCGGACAACCGGGACGCCCTTCCGGAGCGCTTGGCGACCGTAGCCGTCCAGGGCAGCTCACGGGCTAGCGGTAATATTTGAATACCTGCATAATTTACCATGCACACTTTGGATGGTAGCTCTTCACTTGGTTGATAGAGAGCCGCATGGATATCCCTCGATCCCTCGAGACGTTGTCCTCCGTGATCGATTCGCTCGAGGCGGGCGAACTCACACTCAAGCGGTTCCGGCTCCGGGAACGGGATCTCGTGACGGACGGGGAAGTCATGGCGGACGTGGAGGTGGAGATCTCGCTCGCATCCGCCCTCGACCGGGGGGCGCTCGATATCAAGGCCGTTCGATCGGATTCGGACGATACGTTGACGGCCGAGGTGGGACCGATCACCGCGCTGTTACCGGAATCCTGTCGTGACCATTTCCTCGAGGTCAGTTCCGTCGATCTAACCGATGACTCGCTACTGACGCTCGATTTAGCGGTGAGCATCCCGGTCGATGGCGAGCTGGGGGTCGCCGAATCGACGCGGGACGGATCGACGGCTCCGGCACCGATTCCGTTCGAAGCGTATCGAGACGATTCGGTCCCGCCGTTCGACGACATCCCGTACCTCCAAGCGATCTACGATGCCTGTGAAACGTTCGACGAGATGCGCGAACTCATCGATCTCGAAGTCACTACGGAGACGGTCCGGCGCTATATGATCGACGCCGGCGTCCACCAACCGAATTCCTACCGGACGGAGCCGCACGCGGTCCCACCCGCATCCGAGGAGACGTCTGATGAGCGGACGGAGGACGACGACGAGGTCGAGGTCGTCGTCGCCGACGGTATCGGAATTCCGGAGGAGATCACGATCGACGAATTCATTGCGACGATCCGTCGGTCGAAGACGCTCCACGAGGTCCAGCAATCGATGGGTCTCGCCCGTGAGGAGGCCTACGACATCCTCGAGGATCTCAACCTCCTCGACCTTGTCGTTGGGCGCCTCGCGATGGAGTCCGAACGGGACGTTACCCGCGACGAGATCATCGAACGGCTCCGGGAGAGCGTGGCCTGACCGCCTCACCAGAGTTCCGGAAACGCCTCGGTCAGGACGTCGGTACCGACAGCGATCCGACAGGGCTCCGTCGGCCGTGCCGAACAGAGCAAGACGAACCCGCCTTCCTGTTGCTCCGGGGAGAGGGCCTTCGGCTCGTTTTCGTAGTCGACGGCCCCGGACCGTAACCGTCCGATACAACTGCCACAACGGCCGGATTCGCACCCGCTTCGGTGGTTGATACCGGCCGCGTAGGCCGCTTCGAGAATAGTTTGCCCCGCTTTCACCTCGATACCGGCGGTCCGTTCGTCGCCCCAACTGAGTTCGACCGGAACCGGACCCTCATCGTGACTCATACGTCTCACCTCCGGCTCCGACGGGCGAACGGTCCCCCGGTCCCGCCCGGCAGCGGAATCGTGCGAAGGGATCACAAATCAAACCTGATGCCACTGAAACGGGAGTTTCGGGGTCGGGAGGTAGGTCTTTCCGTTCGTGATCGGCCGCCTACTTGGCCGATCGCACCGCCTCTGAGATGGCGGGGACGACCTCGTGGAGGTCGCCGACGATGGCCCAATCGGCTTTCTGCATGATCGCGGCCTCGGGGTCGGTGTTGATTGCCAGGATGTGCTCCGCCCCCTTGCAGCCGACCATGTGCTGGACGGCCCCGGAGATCCCGGCGGCGATATAGAGGTCCGGCGTGATCTTCGCCCCGGTCAGGCCGATCTGGTCGTCGTGGGGTCGCCAGCCCTCGTTGACGGCCGCGCGCGATGATCCGACGGTCCCACCGAGGAGGTCGGCGAGTTCCTCCAGGATGTCGAAGTCCTCGGCGCTCCCGACGCCGCGACCGCCGCCGACCACGATACGGGCCTCGCCGAGCGGGACGCCCTCGATGTCCGCCTCTTCGAAGTCGTCGATTTTCACGACTAGGTCGGCGTCGTCGAGCGTGGGCGAGAAGGACTCGACGCTCGGCGGCTCACCGTCGATGGGTTCGTTCGGGACCTCGTGGGGGGTCGTCGTGAGCAGTTTGGTATCCGCCGACAGCTCGGCGTGTTCGAACAGGCTGCCGCCCCAGCGTTGGCGTTTGAGCGTGTACGGTTCGCCCGGTTCGATCTCGAGGCAGTTCGCAGCCATCGGGAGGTCGCGCTGGGCACCGAGGTGGGCCAGAACCTCGTGGCCCCGGTCGGTCCCGGGGGCGACGACCGCGTCCGGGTCGGCCTCGTCGATCAGCTGGCTCAGGGCTTTGGCCCAAGCCGGTGGCGCGTAGGTGTCGAGGCCATCGTGTTCGATCGTTCGGAGGGTGGTGGCCCCGTAGTCGCCCACCGATGCGGTTGCCGTCTCGTTCGGGCCTCCGACGACGACGGCGGTCAGGTCGGCACCGATGTCCTCGGCGAGACTCCGCGCGACGGTCAACGATTGCTGGGACTCCTCGGGCAGTCCTTCGTCATCGTGTTCGACGAACGCGAGGACCATTCAGAGCACCTCCAGTTCATCGAGCACGTTAACGACTGCGTCGGCGGCTTCGGGCCCCTCGCCGAGCACTTCGGCGGGGGAGTCGTCCTGTTCTGGTGCCTCCAGCTCGAGCATCGTAAGGCCCTCTTCGATATCACGCTCAGGTGTCCGCTGATCGAGTTCCTGCTTGCGGGCCTGCATCTTCGCCCGCATCGAGGGGTACCTTGGCTCGTTGATGCCCTCCTTCACCGTGACAACGGCCGGCATCGGGAGTTCGTAGACCTCCGACCCACCGGAAACCTCGCGCTCGGCGATCGCGGTGTCGCCGTCAACGTCGAGGCCTTTCACGCCGGCGACCACCGGTCGGCCGAGTCGGTTGGCCACACGGATGCCGACCTGGTAGTTCTCCGCATCGGCGGACTCGTTGCCGAAGATGAGGAGGTCGATGGTGCCCTCCTCGGCCTCGCGATCCTCGACGGCATCGGCGATGGCGGACGCGGTCTCCCTGGGGCCCCATTCGCTCCCGTCCGTTTCGAGGACCATCCCGTCGTCGGCCCCCATCGCGATCGCCGTCCGGACCTGCTCTTCCGCCTCGCCCGGCCCGAGGGTCAGCGCCGTCGTCGATCCCCCGTGTTCCTCCACCTGCTGGATGGCCTCCTCGATGGCGCACTCCTCGTGTGGGCTCATCGTGTAGCCCAGGTTGGAGGCGTCGATCTCCTGGTTGTCGTCGGTCAGTACGATACGGGCGCCCGTGTCGGGGACCCGTTTGACACACGTCAATACGTCCATTGGATTACTCGTTGAATGACTGATTGGTGGATCGGTGGTTTCGGCGGGCTCAGCTACGGATCCGTTCGTTCTCGGGGTCGAACAACGGCCGGCTGCCCGCGACTTCGACCGTGACGGGGTAGTGATCGCCCATGTACTCGACTTGGAGACCCTGGCCCTCCTCGGCGTACTCCGGCGGTAGGTAGGCCATGAGGAGGTGTTTGCCGACCGATGCGCCGGTCCCTGCGCTGGTCACGTAGGAGATCCGGCCCTCGTCGTCGACGATCGGCTCTCCGTCGGGGTCGAGCACGGGCTCGCTCCCGAGCATGAACCGACGCTCCCCGTCCTCGGAGCGGTGATTGTCGACCGACAGGGTGCAGAGCGTCGCGGTGTTGTCCTCGTCGATCGCCTCGGCGTAGGCCTCCTTCCCGATGAAATCGGCGTCCTTGACGCCGTGGAAGGTGAGGCCGGCCTCGGCGGGGTTGTATTCGAGCTCGAGTTCGTGGCCGTAGAGACGGTACCCCTTCT
>CAYOLR010000075.1:0-12364 GCA_964404815.1 uncultured Halobacteriales archaeon | reverse complement strand
GGGATCTCATCCTAGCGTGGATCGCGCTCGGGATCGCCTTCACCCTCTTTCTCGATCGCCGGACGGTGTTCGCGGTCGCGAACGATCCCTCGACGATGGCGGCGCTCGCGGTCATGGGGGCCCTCGGCCGGAGCCTGGCGACCGTCGGCGTCGGGTTCCTCCTCCACGAACTTGCCCACAAGATCGTCGCGATCCGGTTCGGCCAGGTGGCCTGGTTCCGGGCGGATTACGGGATGCTCGGGCTCGCCATCGCGGCGGGCCTGGCCGGGTTCCTCTTCGCCGCGCCGGGGGCGGTTCATCATCGCGGCCGGATCACAGAACGGGAAAACGGCCTGATCGCGATCGCCGGGCCGTTGACCAACGTGGGTTTGGCCGTCCTGTTCCTGCCCCTGATCCTCGCGCCCGGGTTCGTCGGCAGCGTCGGGACCCTCGGGGTCACGGTCAACCTGCTGCTGGCGGCGTTCAACATGCTCCCCTTTGGCCCCCTCGACGGCCGGAAGGTCCTCGACTGGAGCACGCCAGTGTTCCTCGTGGTGTTCGTCCCTTCGGTCGCCGTCTCGCTCTGGATCTTCCTTTTCTAAACGGTGGGCTTTTGCGTCAGCCCGTCGCCCCGATGGCCATGGATGAGGAGGAGCTCACCTACGCCGAAGCGGGGGTCGATATCGATGCCAGCGAGGCCGCGACGGCCGCGCTCGTCGGCGCCGCCGAGGTAGTCGAGACGGCGAGTTTCGCCGGACTCGTCGATCTCGGGGACCGGTATCTCGCGCTGGCGACAGACGGGGTGGGGACAAAGCTGCTGGTGGCGGAGGCGCTCGATGACTATTCGACCGTGGGGATCGATTGCATCGCGATGAACGTCAACGACCTCGTGGCCGCGGGGATCGAGCCGGTCGCGTTTGTCGATTATTTGGCGATCGAAACGCCAGACGAAACCGTCGCCGAACAGCTCGGCGAGGGGCTTGCGGCCGGGGCGAACCGCGCCGATATCGCGCTCGTGGGGGGTGAGACCGCCGTCATGCCGGAGGTCATCAAGGGCCTGGACCTCGCCGGGGCCTGTGCGGGCTTGGCCGCCAAAGACGCCATCTTCGAGGGGACGGCCCGGCCGGGGGACGCCCTCGTCGGGTGGGCGTCCAGCGGTATCCATTCGAACGGACTCACGCTGGCCCGCGAAGCCGCCACGAGGGCCCACGATTACACGGATCCGCTGCCAGGGGGCGATGGATCGATCGGCGAGGCTCTCCTCGAGCCGACACGGATCTATACCGGTCTCCTCCACCCGATGCGGGACAATGGGGTGGCCGCGGCGGCACACGTTACCGGCGGAGGATGGACGAACCTCGAGCGGATGGGTGACCACCGCTATGTGGTCTCGGACCCCTTTCCCGTCCACCCCGTGTTCGAATTCGTCAAATCGGCCGGGAACGTCTCCGACCGGGAGATGCACCGGACCTTCAACATGGGAACGGGCTTCGTCGCCGCCGTCGGCGAGGACCGGGCATCGTCACTCGCCCGATCGACGGACGGCCGGGTAATCGGACGCGTTGCTGCCGGAAGTGGGGTCGAGATCCGGGGGCTGGAACTCGGCGCCGGTGATCAGGACAGGTAGGCCGCCACGTCCGCCTCCGTGATGATGCCCACCGTGGATCCCGCGTCGGTCACCATCACCGCCTTGTAGTGATCGAGGAGGCTCGAGATTTCGTCCAACGTCGCACCCTTGCCGACGGTCGGAAATGACTCGCTCATGACCTCCCGCACGGTCAGATCCCCGACGTCCTCGTCCATTTCCCGCGCGTGGACGACGTCGGAGTCGCTGATCGACCCAACGGGGACCCCGTCCTGGATCACGGGGAGTTGAGAATACTTCTCCTCCTGCATCCGCTCGACCGTGGTGTGAACCGAATCGTTCGGCGAGACGCTCACCACTTCCGTGTGCATCAGGTCGGCGGCCCTGACGACGCCCCCGGCCGCCTCCTCGAGGGCGTTGACGATCCGGCGCAGAGTCGAGAGCCGAGGGTCGACGTCGCCCCCCTCGATCCTCGCGATGAGGGGTTGGGAAACCCCGGCCCGTTCGGCGAGTTCGCTCTGAGTGAGATCGAGCTCCTGGCGCCGCGTCCGCAGGTCCTGTGGCGTCGGGAGGTCCATGGGCTAATTACCCGCGGTTATCACATAAACGTTCCGTGCGATCACGACTCCTCGCGTTCCCGGCTGAACTCGATCTCCTCGCCCTCCTCGTATTCGATAGTCTCGGAGACCTTCAGGGGGACGTCCCGGAGGGCGCCGCCGACCTCGCTTTTCGCGATCCTGGCGGCGTGTTCGTCGCTTTCGGCGTTGAAGACCTTCATCTCAAGCATGAGGCCGACGAGCGCGGTATCCGCGGCGAGAAAACCGGCGTCGAAGGGTTCGCCACACGCCGGACAGTTGGCGATCCCGACCTCGACGTCGACGTACTCGAGGCCGGTCTGATTCAGGCGTTTGCCGGCCTCGCTGACGGCCACACCGATGGCGTCGTCCATCGACTCGACATCCCTGACCAACCACGCCGCCTCCATCACCACGAGGTAATTGCTCATGCCCGGTCTTGGTCGGGGGCTACCTCGTGTCTTGTGCTTCCTGGTCGGTCGCGCACGTGACGGACAAGCACCTCATAGGTTATGTGTAGGCTGGAAATTGCGCATACACGTGATTCGATTTCATATCGAAGATTTGTAGGGTTTGGTGTCAGATCCCGCCGGCTCGACGAATCGCACGACAGCGAGGGTGTGGACCTTCGTGATAAATTATTATCGTTGAGAACGACCTAACAAGACTTATATAGGGGTGGTGGTTGAGAACCGCGATACCCAACCGATGATCGACCCACTCCAACGCGCGACGCTGTTCGCGCTGTACCAACTCAGCATTATCCTCGGGATCGTGCTCCTGCCCTTCGCGGTCCTCGCCCGGTATGGCGGGGTCACGATCCCCGTCCACCGTATCGTCGACAGGCTCGGTCGGGCCTACCGGAACGCGGAGCCGGCCTGATCGGACCACTCCTCGGGTTTTCACCAACCGCCGAAGCCCGGAAACGCTGACCCTTTATGTATCGGGCACGGGAATTCAGACAGCATGCGACCCCCATCGAACGGTTCGTCATACGGTGAAAATCAGCAGCGATTCGCGCCGACTGGAACGGGCCCATACGAGCCCGAGCTCGGGGAGATCCCCCGGAGCGACCTCTCCGAAACCGACCTCGACGGCGTCAACAAGACCGGAACGACGACCGTCGGTATGACCACGACGGACGGGGTCGTCCTGGCGACCGACATGCGAGCCAGTCTCGGGGGTCGATTCATCTCCAACAAGGACGTCCAAAAGGTAGAACAGATCCATCCCCGGGCGGCCATCACCATGGCCGGGTCAGTCGGCGGGGCCCAGTCGTTCATCCGCTCGCTCCGCGTCGAGTCGAACCTCTACGAGACCCGACGTGGAAAGGAGATGACCATCAACGCCCTCGCGACCCTGGCCGGGAACTTCCTCCGTGGCGGGCCGTTCTTCCTCGTGTCCCCGATCCTCGGCGGCGTCGATGAGGAGGGCAGCCACGTCTACAACATCGATGCGGCGGGCGGCGTCCTCTCCGACGATTATTTGGCGACCGGTAGCGGGATGCAGCTCGCCTACGGCGTGTTCGAACAGGACTACGCTGACGACCTGTCGAACGAAGAGGGCAAGCGGCTGTCGGCGCGCGCGGTCAAAAGTGCGGTCGAACGCGACACCGGGAGCGGTGACGGGGTCTTCCTGGCCGAGATCACCGACGACGGGGTCACTATCAGCGGACACAAGGACTTCGACGAGGTCCTGTAGGCGTCTTTCCTGGGGCCATCGCGACGATTCGACCGGTCTTGCGGGGGCGAAAACCCTTTTCTTGACGAGGGGATGATTCCGGATATGACGCGGGTCTGTCTCGTCGGCGAGTCGGAGGTCGATCTCGACGTCGAACTCCTCGCCGCCGAGACGGCCCGCGACGCGCTCTCCAGCTACGACCTCTCGGAACCGTTTGAGAACACGGTCACCGTCGAGACCATCAGTATCGGCGCGGCGGTCTCGCTGCTGAACGACCTGAACTGGTATCTGGTCCGGTTGACCTCGGACGCGCTCGTCCTCGAGCCGTCGATCAGCGAGACCGAATGGCTGTCCCGGGAGCTCGCGACCGCGATCAGGAACGAGGCCGTCGATCCCGAGGCGACCGGCACGTTTCTGAAGGTCTTCGGGGTACGGGAACCCGACCCTCCTACCGACCCCGACGATGGCGACATCGATGTCGGCCCGCCGCGACTGACCGATCCGATGTTCGCCCAACGGATCGGCGATGAGATCCCGTCCTACGATCTCGCGGACGTTTCCGACACGCTTGTGGTCCGCGTGACCCCCGAGGAGTTCGGCGCGGGGTGATCCCCGCCCTCAGCCGTCGAACGTGCCGGCCGAGAGATACCGTTCCCCGCTGTCCGGAAACACGGTCACGACGAGCGGACAGGCCGCACCGGTGCCGTCCCCCATCAGCACCCGATCTCGGTCGGGAGCGGTCGGGCAGTCGAGCGAGGGATCGGCGAGCCGCTCGGCGACCCGTTGGGCACCGAGGTTGGCGGCGCCGCTTGATTGGCCGACCAGGATCCCCTCTTCCGTCGCGAGCCGGCGACACTCGGCCTCCGCATCGTCGAGGGCGACCGTTTCGACGGTATCGATCATGTCGACGTCTAGGATGTCGCTGACGAAGCCGGGGCCCATGCCCTGGAAGTCGTCGGTCCCGGCGTCACCGGTCGACAGCACGGGGTTGTCCACCGGTTCGACGGCGACGATGTCGATCTCGGGATGGACTTCGCGGAGTCGGCGGCCGACGCCGGTCAGCGTTCCGCCGGTGCCGACACTCGCGACGAAGGCGTCGATGGTTCGTCCCCCCGTTTGCTCCAGGATCTCCTCGGCGGTGGTTCGGTAATGGGCGGCGACGTTGGCCTCGTTTTCGAACTGTCGGAGCTGGAGCATGTCCTCCCGCTCTTCGAGTTCGTCGGCGCGCTCCCGGGCGGTGGTCATGTCGCCGTCAACCAGTTCGATGTCGGCGCCATAGGCCTTGAGGAGCTGCCGGCGTTCGACCGATTTCGACGCCGGCATCACGATCGTCAGATCGTATCCCTTGACCGCCGCGACGACGGCGAGCCCGATCCCGGTATTGCCGCTCGTGGCTTCGACGAGATGGCCTCCCCGTTCGAGCACGCCCTCGCGTTCGGCCCGTTCGATCATGGCGAGGGCGGGTCGATCCTTCGCCGATCCCCCGGGGTTTTTGGCTTCGAGCTTGCCGGCGACGATCGACCCCGGTGGGGAGGAAACCTGTACGAGCGGAGAGCCGATCGTTTCTAGGACGCTCCGGTTCATTGCCGCTGGGTTCGCGGGCGATCCATAAACCGGTAGCGAAGCCCTCGGTGTCGACCGGTCGGGAGGGTTATAGGACGGCGGAGCCTTCGCAGTGATATGCCCCTCGATACGATGACGCCGGATTCCGGGTGGGACCCGACGGCCCACGAAGCCGCGTTGGCGACGGTTCGCGACGTGGCAGATCGGGTGCGTGTCTCGATATGGTGTGGTGACTGGTGCGGTGACTGTCGCCGCCTCCTTCCACCCTTTTCGGCGGCGCTTGACGCGCTGGATCTCCCCGCGTCGGCCGTGAACGTGTACTCGGTCGAAAAGCGACCGGACGGGTCGAAGTCCGGAGAGCGGGTCGACGAGTACGACATCGACCGGACCCCAACGGTGATCCTGGAGATCGAGGGGGCGGAGGTAGCACGCTTCGAGGAGGGGCGATCCGACGGACCGATCCTCGAATCCTTGGCTGATCAACTCGCCGACCTCGAAGTCGACACCGGACAGGCGTAGCGGTCAGTCCTTTTCGAACCACTCGAGGGCGGCTTCGATCTCCGTTTCCGGGGGCGAACACGAAAAGGACCGGCAGGCATAGACGGTCGGTTCGCCGCCGACCTGCGTGCGATCGGCCCAGATCGGCGGGGACTCGTCGACGTCGAGCCGGTCGAGCCACGCCTCGAGCGTCGGTGGCCGAACCGATAGCAACCGGTTCGGGAGGTAGGTCGACCCGAGCCGTTCCCGCCAGGACTCCGGGAAACCGTCGGCGACGATCGTGAGTTCGGCCGAGCCTCGCGTGTATCGGTCGGCGGCCAGTGCGAGGGAGGCGTGTTGGAGGGGATTGCCGTTGATTCGGTCGCTGTAGCGTTCGAGGGCGTCCCCGGCGGTGGTCGCCAATCGGTCGTCGTGACTGAAGTGTGCGAGGGCGAGCAACGTATCGATGGCGATGCCGGCACTCGACGGGGTCGACTGGTCAGTCAGTTCCTGCGGACGGGCGACGAGATCCGTCCCCGATTCGGGGGTATAATGGAGTGCGCCGGATTCGGCATCGGCGAACTCTTCGACGATGACGTTAGCGAGATCGAGAGCGAAGGACAGGTGGCCAACATCGCCGGACACTTGGTAAGTGTCGAGGGCGCCGCGCGCGAGGAACGCGTAGTCATCGAGGTAGCCGTCGACCTTGACGTCACCGTCCTTGAAGCGGCGGCGGAGTCGGTCGCCGTTCCAGAGATGGTCCTCGATGAACGAGAGGGCCCGGGCGGCTCGATCCGTATAGCTCGGATCGAGGACGAGCCCTGCCTCGGCGAAGGCGGAGGTCATCAGGCCGTTCCAGCTGGCGAGGACCTTCTCGTCGCGGTCGGGGCGGGACCGATCGCTCCGGGCATCGAACAGGGTCCCTTTGGCGTCGTCGAGAACCGCCTCGATGTCCTCGACCGATCGGCCGTACTCGGCAGCGAGCGTGTCGACGTCCGTGGCGATCGTCAGGACGGTACGACCCTCGAAGTTCCCACCGTCGGTGATCCCGAAGCGGTCGCACACGATATCCGCCCGAGTGACGTCATCAAGCGCCTGCCGTACCTCTTCCGGTGTCCAGACGTAGAACGCCCCTTCCTCGCGCGAGCCCGCGCGTTCGCTCTGGGCGTCGAGCGTGCTGTAGAACCCGCCGTCAGGGTGGGAGAGTTCCCGGTCGACGAACTCGAGCGTCTCGGCCGCGATCGTCCGGTATCTGGGATTCTCGGTGATCTGATGGCCGGCCAGGTAGATCCGTGGGAGGGACGCGTTGTCGTACAACATCTTCTCGAAGTGGGGCACCGTCCAGTCGCGGTCGGTGGCGTACCGGTGGAACCCGCCGCCGATGTGATCGTACATGCCGCCGGTGGCCATCGCATCGAGGGCTTCGATCGCGACTGCGAGATAGTCATCGTCGTCGTACCGTGCATGTGCCCGGAGGAGCAGGTCGATCCGGCCCGGCTGGGGGAACTTCGGCCCACCCGTCCCGAAGCCCCCGTATTGGCGGTCCGCCGATCGCAGGGCGGCATCTGCCGCGTTTCGGAGTTGCTCGTCATCGACGTCGCTGGGCGTTCCGTCGACGTCCTCCACCTGGCCACGGATCGCCTCGAGCCACTGGTCGGCCCGCGATTCGATCTCTTCTCGATCGGTCTCCCACGTGTCAGCGAGCCCCGTGAGGAGGTCCAGAAACCCGGGCATCCCGCGGCGTTCATCGCGGGGGAAGTAGGTCCCGACGTAGAACGGTCGGCCGTCTGGCGTCAGCCAGACGGACAGCGGCCATCCGCCGCCACGCGTAACGAGCTGGCAGATCGTCTGATAGATCGTCTCCACGTCGGGGCGCTCCTCGCGGTCGACCTTGATGGGCACGTACCGATCGTTGAGGACCTCGGCGACGTCCTGATCCTGGAAGCTCTCCTCCTCCATGACATGACACCAGTGACAGGCCGAATACCCAACCGAGAGGAAGATCGGCCGATCGAGGGTCTCGGCGGCTGCCAACGCCTCGTCGTCCCACGGTTGCCAGTTGACCGGATTGTCCGCGTGTTGCCGGAGGTAGGGACTGGCCTCCTCGTCGAGGCGGTTTCTCGCGACCTGGGGCTGGCTCATGGCCCCAATGACGGTCGTGGACAAGGTAAAGCCACGCACCGAGCGACACATCGGCGCCTTCTTTAGTGGAGGCACAGCCGTAAGGCCCGATGACCGACGGGGACGGGCGTGCCCTCTGGCGGGATCCGACGGCCTACCTCCTGATGGCCACTGCGATGGTGGCGCCATTCGACGTCAACGTCGTCGGGCCAGCCCTCCCGACGATCGCCCAGACCTTCGGGTTGAGCGACGCCCGGGCCGGGCTCGTTATCTCGATGTTCGCGGTCCCCGGTATCGTTGCCGGACCGATCCTCGGGATGCTCTCCGATCGCTACGGTCGGCGACCTGTGATCATCCCGTGTTTGCTGATCTATGGGCTCGCCGGTGTGGCCGTCTTGGCGGTTGAGGAGTTCATTTTCGTGCTGGTGCTCAGGTTCGTCCAGGGCCTCGTCGGCGGGAGTATCCTGGCCTCGCTCGCGCTGACGGTGGTCGGTGACGTCTACGAGGGCCCACGCCAGAATACCGTGATGGGGATGACCAGCGCCTCGGTCACGGTGACCGCCGCGTTGGCGCCCGCGATCGGCGGGGCGCTGGCGGTTATCTCGTGGGACGCCCCGTTCGCGGCCTATGGCCTGAGCGTGGTGGTCGCGGCGGCGGTCTATCTCAAGTTGGAGGAGCCCGTTCGGACCGGGACCGGTGGTTCGCTCGACTTCGGATATCTCAGAGAGGCCCTCGACGCTGTCCCGACCAGGCCGGCCCTCGGATTGTATGTGGCCAACTTCGCGAGTTTCACGCTGTACTTCGGCGGGGTTCTCACGGCGGTCAGTTTCATCTTGAGCGATGCCTATGGATTGGGCTCCGGTCGGATCGGATCGCTCATCACTGGGGCGATGTTGATCTCAGCGGTCGTCGCCCTCTTGAACGGTCAACTGGTTCGGATCGCGACCGAACAGCAGCTGATCGCGGTCGGCTTCGTCTCCTACGGTGTCGGACTGGTCGGAACGTGGATGGCCGGCTCCGTGATGGCGGTCCTCGGGGCGCTCGTGTTCTTCGGGATCGGTCACGGGCTCGTTCTCCCGTCGGTGGCATCAGGGCTCGCGAGCCTCGCGTCGACCAGGTATCGGGGCGGCGTGATGAGTATCCGGACGAGCCTGGTCCTATCCAGTCAGGCGGCAGGGCCGCCACTCTTCACGATCCCCGCTGCTGTCGTCGGGTATGGTCCAGTCCTGCTCATCGCCGGCGGCCTCGCGACCATGGCCGGCGTGGTCGCGGTGGTTACCGTCGCCGCTCGATAATCCAGCCGGCGACCCCGAGAAGGACAACGCTTACGCCCCCGTGCATCCGGCACCCACGTATGGCTGAACGCGTGCTTTTGGTGGGGGGCGGCGGTCGGGAACACGCGATCGCCCGAGCGGTCGCGGCCAGCGACGAACCGGTCTCGCTGTTCGCGTGTGCGGGTAATCGGAACCCCGGTATCGCCACCGTGGCATCGGGCTTCCGAGCCCTCGATACGACGGATCCGGAGGCGGTATGTGCGTACGCCGAGGAGGTGGGGGCGAGTATCGCGGTGATCGGCCCCGAGGCACCGTTGGCGGCCGGCGTCTCGGATGCCCTCCGGGCCGAGGGGGTATTCCCGTTCGGTCCGTCAGCCGCGGCCGCCCGTATCGAGACGGACAAAGCCTGGCAGCGGCGGTTCATGCAGGACAACGGGATCACCGGGACGCCCGATTTCGAGGTCTTCGACACCGCTGCCGCGGCGGCCGAATACGTCACTAATTACGACGGTGAGGTCGCGGTGAAGCCGACCGGTCTCACGGGGGGAAAGGGCGTTCGAGTGACCGGGGACCAGCTCACCAAGGAGGCGGCTGCTGAGTACGTCATCGAAAGCGATTACGAGGAGTGGGTCGTCGAGGAGCGGCTGGTCGGCGAGGAGTTCACCCTCCAAACGTTGGTCGCCAACGGCGACGTGCGACCGACCCCGGCGGTTCAGGATCACAAACGGGCCTACGAGGGGGACACCGGACCGAATACCGGTGGGATGGGGAGCTACTCCGATGCCGTCGAGACCCTCCCGTTCATGGAGCAAGCCGATTACGATGCCGCCCTCCAGATCGTCGAGGAGACCGTCGCGGCTCTCCCGGAGTATACGGGGGTTCTGTACGGACAGTTCATGCTCACCAGCGAAGGGCCGAAAGTCGTCGAATTCAACGCCAGGTTCGGCGATCCGGAGGCCATGAACACGCTCCCGGTGCTCCGAACGGATTTCCTCGACGTCCTCACCGCCGCACGTGACGGAAACGACCTTCCCGACCTGTCCTTCGCGGAACAGGCTACCGTCTGTAAGTACGCCGTTCCCGAGGGCTACCCGACCGATCCACAGGGTGGGACCCTGATCGAGATCGACGAGTCCTCGGCGGGTGAGGCGCTGCTCTTCTACGCGAGCGTCGACGATCGCGACGACGGAATCTATACGACCACCTCACGATCGTTCGCGGTCGTCGGCATCGCCGACACGATCGCCGCTGCCGAGGAGATCGCGGAGGAAGCTATCACGGCCGCCGGCGAGGAGGGGCTCCGGGTGAGACACGATATCGGCACGGCAGACCTGGTCCAACGCCGGATCGACCACATGGCCGACCTCCGAGGGAGCTAGGTCACGGACGGTCGGTTGGGGGAGGGGATCGCGTCCGGCCCGAAGCCTCGGTGCCCGCGGGGTTGAAAACCCCCGGTCGCGAATCGGGGACCGTGACAGACGGTACCCGGCACGAACGGACCACCCGCCACGCGACACCAGGACCGTGGAATTCGCTTCGATCCTGGCCCGACGCCCGGCATCCGGTTCGGGTCGCGATCCATTACCTGGTCATCGTGATCGCCCGTCATTCCCCGAGCGTCCGCCTCAAGAACTGGCTCTTCCGCCGGCTCGGGATGGAGGTCGGGCAGGGGGTGACGTGGGCGCTCGAATCGACGCCCGACGTCTTCTTTCCCGACCACATTACGGTCGGTGATCACGCCATCATCGGATACGACGCCACGGTCCTCTGTCACGAGTTCCTTCAGGACGAGTACCGGACCGGCGAGGTCGAGATCGGTGAGCGGGTCATGATCGGGGCGGGGGCGATCGTCCTCCCCGGTGTCCGGATCGGCGACGGTGCACGCGTGGCTGCGAATTCGCTCGTGGCCGCTGACGTGGAGGCCGGAACGACGGTCGCCGGGGTTCCGGCAACGCCCCAAGACGGCGATGACTGAGTCGGTGACCCCGTGGGATCAGTCCTGCCGGATCCGGACGAACCCCTGTTCGAACACACGCCGGTTCGGGACCACGTATTCGGCGTCTTCCCCCTCGATCCGGGTTACGAAGACCGTGACTTCCTGGACGATACCTTCGTGTTCGGCGATGTGGATTTCGTCGCCGATTCCGTATGGTTGATTCAGCAGGAGATAGATCCCGGCGGCACCCGATCGGAGGAGGTCACGGAAGGCCGTCGCCGAGATGATGACGAGGGCGATGATGTACCCGCCGAGAAGGACGACGAGGGCGCTCGTCGCGACGCCAACCTGGCCCAGGGCGATGAGGACGAAGATGTAGACGATAGAATAGTTGACGAGGCGGGGGAGGACCCCGATCTGGGGGATCTTGATGCCGCGGAGGCGCTCGGAAACCATGAGCTCGACCTTGTCGCCGACGACGATGCCGATAATGAGGACCAAGATCGCGACGAAGAATTCCGGGAGGAACCCGGTGAGCTGGCCCCAGAACTGTGCCGTGAACCTGACATCGGCCACGGAGAGGGCCGCGAGGATCGAGACGCCGACGATGAACCACATGCTCAGCTGCGAGATGATGGCGACCGTCGACGTGTTGACACCCCGGGCCGTCCGTTCGAAGGTCGTCCCCTCGACCGCTTCCGGGACGCCCGCCCGGGTGAGCAACCGCCGGTTGATCCGGTTCGCGATATACCCGAGAATAAGCCCGAGGATCAGGACGATCCCCGCGAGGAGGATCCGATTGGGAATCTGGGCGAACAGCCGGTCAAGGGCGACCATCAGTACTCCTCCGGATCGAGCTCCAGTACGAGTTCACCGCCTTTGAACGCCCGAACAAGCGCGTCGCTTTCCGAGAGCACGATGGAGACGGCGTTAGTGTCACGGGTGATGGCGGCTGCGGCCATGTGCCGGGTCCCAAGCCCTTTCGGGATGTCGACGCCCTCGGCAGACGGTTCGAGATACCGATAGGCCGAGACGATCTTGCCCGAATCGGAGATGACGAACGCGCCGTCCAGCCGGGAGAACTCCTTCAGCATCACGTTGACGATGGAATCGCCGACATGGACGTGGGACTTCTCGAAGGGGTTGTAGGAGAGCGGCCGGGACTTGTTCATCA
>CAYOLR010000074.1:0-12463 GCA_964404815.1 uncultured Halobacteriales archaeon | reverse complement strand
GTTTCCGCGAGGAGTACGCCGAGATGCCGTTTTACGAGAAAGCAATGGAGAACTAGCTGCTGGCTGGTGTCGGACGGTCACGACGCTATTGCTCATCAGCCTCCTCGTCATCGGTGGCATCATCTGAGCGGGCTCGGCGTTCAGGTCGGTTCAGCGACCGGTTCTTCCAGTGCGTGCTCCAGCGGGGCGTGGAACTGCCAGTTGGCAGTCCCAGCATGGAAATGCGGTGTGCCCGCTCACATTGACCGTCCACTCGGCCGTCTCCTCGAATGGGTTTCGCGTCGGGAATTCGACGATTTAGAGGGACTCCTGGTCGCCATGGGTGCCGTCAGCCGGGTTTCCGATGCCTTGACCAGCAGGAACAGCGGCTGGTCCAGGTGCTCTATATTAATCGGCTCGATGAGATCTGAGGATTGGGCCCGGCCGCATCGTTTGCTCAGAACGTTCGTTGGTTCTCGAAGACGAACTCCTCGCTCGTGCCGTCCTCGGTATCGGTCGAGGCGTCGGTCAGTTCGGCCCCCTTGGCCTGCGCTTGCATCTCGTCGATCCGCGGAACGTCGGTCACGTTCGCATACAGCACGACCGCCGTGAGTTCGGCGGCCGCGACGTGGGGCTCATCGCCAGCCTTCACGTCGACCGTGTCGGCCTCCTGCTCGAGCCAATACCGACCGCTCTCGAACCCCTTGCGGGAGAGTTCCCGTGGTGGCCCCGACAACAGGATGAGCGCCCGTTCCGCGCTATCGATCTCGCACGGCAGCGTCAGGCGGGATTTCGCTGCCCGGCGCACGAGATTGTTGATCCGAGCGGCTGCCGTCGCCGGTTCGTCCCGGCGCTCGTCCCTCACGAACGTCGCTTTCACCCGCGCCCACCATGCCCGCCAACCGGTCGTGACGTCCGTCGCCGCATAGCCGATCGAGGAGATACCCCCCGTGGCCAGCGTCCGCATAACGTCGCTCGGATCCATGCGGTTCTCGGGAGCAGCTCCTGCGTCGAACTCGCCGGCGGCGAACAGCGTGACGGTCCGCTTGGCGAGGGCGATGTTCGCTTCGGCGTAATCGCCGGCCCCCGAATGCCACGATTCGTTGTCGAACAGCAGGGTGTTATCGGCGGCCTTGACGATCGAGGGTAATCCTCGCGAGGCGGTCAATGCCACTTCGGTGCCCTCGTCCTCGGCCGGCAGGATCCCCAGGCAGTAGACCGGATCGTCACAGATGTCCTGCAGCGCCTCGACGACCACCGCCCCCGCGCCGCTCCCGGTCCCGCCACCGAGCCCGGCGACCACGAGGACGCCGTCGATGGCCATGAAATCGATCTGGTCGAAGATGCGAACGATCTCGTGGCGGTCCTCCTCGGCGATCTCGGCCCCGAGGTCCGGGTTCCCGTCGGTGCCGGTGCCGTCGACGCCGCCATGGACGTCGCCGATGATGAGCCGACGTTCCTCGGGGACCCGGCAGGGGGTATCGAAGTCGGTGTCCTTCGAGTCGATCAGGATCGCATTGCCGTTACACAGGTGCCGACCGGTCTTCGCCTCGACCGCGAGGATCCGATTGACCGCCCGGCACCCACCGCTACCGACGCCAACGACGGCTAACCGCATCGACACCTCACCCCGACGGTCGTGTCGGACCGGTCGACGATCGGCACGGTTCAGATGACCGGGTCGATTTCGCCGTCCGCGTCAGTGATCAGGTTCTCGATTTCCTCCTCGCGGACGGCCTCCTGCTCCTGGATCTTGTCTTGGGCCGACACGGCTTGGTTCTGGATGTCGTCGATGCGTGGCGTCTCGGTGATGTTCGAGAGGAGGACGACTGCTGAGAGGGCCGAGGCGTCCTCGCGCGGGTCGTCGCCGGCGAGCACCTCGACCGTTTCGACTTCTTCTTCGATCCACTCCCGTGCGCTTTCGAGGCCTTTGCGGGAGAGTTCCGCGGGTGGCCCCGAAAGGACGATCAGCGCTCGGTCGGCGCTCGAGACTTCGCAGGGGAGCGTGAGCCGGGAGTTGACGGCCCGGCGGACGAGCCCGTTGATCTTCGCCGCCGCCGTCGAGCCATTGTCGATCTCATGATCCTCACGGAAGCGGGACAGCAGCCCCTCGGACGCCCGGTCGACGGACGTCGACGCGTAGCCGATGGACGAGATGCCACCCGCGTCCAGCGTTCGGATGATATCGCTCGAGTCCATCGCGTTCTCTGCGACGGTCGGTTCGTCGTATTCGCCGGCGCCGAGCAGCGTCACGATCCGGGTCGCCAGCTCCCGATTCATCCGGTCGTAGCCCTGCTCTACCGACTGCTCCTTCGACCGCCAGGCGTCGTTATCGAACCCGATGAAGTTGTCGACGTTCGTGACGAACGACTGTAGCGACCGGGCGGCATTCAGCGCCGGCCGGCCGCCTTCGTACTTTCCAGGGAGAACGCCGAGGGCGTAAACGGGTTCGTCGTACATCTCCTGCAGTTCGTTGATCACGACCGGGCCGGCCCCGCTACCGGTTCCCCCGCCAAGGGACGCCGCCACGAGAATGGCATCGACCTCGTGGATCTCGACGTCATCGAACGCCCGTCTGATCTCGTCGATGTCGTTCTTCGCGACCTCCGCGCCGACATCGACATCGCCGCCGACGCCGTGGCCTTTGGACTTTTGGTGGGTATCGCCGATCAGGACGCGACGGTTGTCGGGGATGTGATCGGGTTTCGCGAGGTCCGTGCGGGCGGTATTGATAACCAATACGTGTCGACACAGGTTCCGGTCGGTGAGCTCTTCGAACTCGACCATCTTGTCGACGATCTTGCTGCCGGCGTTTCCGACGCCGATTGTTCCGAGTTTCATGGGTTTGATTTCAGGACGTAAGCCGGGGTTTGGGTTCCGGTTCTGGGTTCGAGACGCCACGGGTCGGGGGTTAGTGACCGACCCGCACCGTCCCACTGTTAGTGCCTCCGATTCTGCTAACGGAACGGATATAAAACCATTCTCTCAATTTTCAATTCTGATAGGCTCCTGGCCGTCGGCGAGGTTACCCGATCAGGAAGGCGTCTCCCGGCGTCGGGTCGCCAACGGCGGCCGCAGCCGAACCCCCGCGTCGGCTGAGTTCGAAGTAGGGATCGGCGCCGCCGGCCGACCCGGGGGCCACCGCCAGCGTGCCCTCGGCGACCGCGAATACGTCGTCGGTCACGACGGCCGAGACGTCGTCAGCGCCGATCCGCACATCCACCGACGCCCGGTCGAGGTCAATCTCGGACGCCCTGATCGAGGACTTGACGTTACCGTAGCCATCGACGTGCGTGACGACCTCCGCGGGTCGATCGGGGATCGGGGTCTCGTCGGGCGGCCCGACCGGTTCTCTGTTGCCGTTAGCGATGCCGGCAACGACCTTTGGGAAGAAGTCCCTCGAGCGGAATTGGGACCCGCGCGACGGGGTTTCCACGGAGCGGCGCACCCGGATGGCATCTTTCACGAACGAAAGGTTATAGCCGGCGTTCACGGCGAGGACCGGGACGCCATTGCCCAGCTCGAGATAGGTAAGCTCGCCACCGGGGGCGGCCCCCGCCGGCGTTGCCGCGTCGGTCCGGGGGGCTGTATTGGAATAGAGCATCAGCCCATCGAACACCGGGTTGTGACGGCCGAGCTGTTCGATCCAGAACCCCGTCGCCACGGTCGATAATGGGGGAACGGCCGTCGGTTGGACCGAGATCGATGGGTCCTCGGCGGTCAGCCGGTGGATAACCTCGGAAAAGGCGGGATCACCGGCACCGTAGTCGGCGATCAGGTGGATGAATGGGGCCATACAGGTTGCCTCTGGGCGGGGTCTCTCGGCCGACGGCCATCAACCGCTCGATTTGCCGGCTCACACGGCGGCGTCGACGAGGGTTTCGAGCCGGTCCTGGACATCGGCTTCGACTTCGCGGTGCGGGCTGCGGACGGCCCCGGCGGGAGCGCCCCGCAGTCGCATCGCCGCCTTGAGTCCCGGAACGCCATAGCCAGCGGTCGTCGCCCAGTTCAGCTCGACGAGCGCACGGTTCCGGTCGAACGCCGCGACCCAGTCATCGTCACGAAACCGGTCGTAGATCGCCCTCGTCCCCTCGGGGGCGACGTTCGCGAGTGCGAGAATGCCCCCTGTCGCACCCGCGGCGAGGGCGTGGGCGAAGACGCTCCCGCTGCCGACCAGGAGGTCGAACGCCGTCCCGTCGGTCCGTGTTGCCTCCCGTTGAAATCGTTCCACGTCGCCGGTTGAGTCCTTCATCCCGACGATGTTCGGGTGCTCGGCGAGGTCCTCGACCGTGTCGGGGGCCAGTGCGGTTCCCGTGTAGGCCGGCACGTGATAGAGATACACCGGCAGCGAGACGGCATCGGCCACCTCGCGATAGTACGTCCCGATCGTGGCCTGGGAGTGGGTGTAGTAAAACGGCGTCACCACCAGCGCGGCGTCCGCCCCCGCCTCGTGGGCCAGTTCGGTTTGCCTGACCGTTTCCTGGCGGCCGGGGTGCCCGGTCCCGGCAATCACCGGGACCGTCGCGGCGTCGACGACCGTTTCGACGACCGCGGCGCGTTCCTGCGTGCTCATCAGCGCGGCCTCGCTGTTTGAACCGCACGGGACGAGGAAGTCCACGCCTCGTTGTTCTACCCAGCCAACGAGTGCCGCGAGCCGGTCGTGATCGACGGAGCCGTCCTGGCCGAACGGGGTAACGAGCGGTGGACCGACGCCTTCCATGACCCATTCAGCGGGTGTGGGGCCTAAATAACGCGCGGAGTGGACCGCCACGGACGACGGTGGCCGGGCCGATCGGAAAGCCTGCCCATGGCTGTCCGAAGCTCACCAGTTTCGGGTCGTGGTATTCCGGGCGGGAGCCGTCGCCGGGACTACCCTCCAGACCGGCGGCGCAGGAGGGTGATACTTTCGTGGGCGAAGGCTGCCGGTCAGTCGTCGTCCGGCTCCGCCGCGCCGCCACCCAGCATAGCGGAACCCAACTGGTCCCGCCATTCTTGAAGCGCCGCCACGTCCTCCTCGATAGCCGCGAATCGCTCGTCGACCTGCCCCGGATCGCCAACGGTCGCACGTAGCGAGTCGACATCGTCGGCGAGGGACTCGACGGTCTCCGCGAGCTCCTCCTCGCTCGCCTCGAGGTCGTCGAGCCGGTCCTCGAGCGTCCCCCGGTCGTCGGCGGCCTCGTCGAACCCGTCGTCGACGTCGGCAGCGAGTTCGTCGACCGTTTCGCCGAGTTCGTCGGCCGTGGCGCGGACCGCGTCGACACGGCCGGCGACGTCGTCGAGGGCGGCGTCGTGATCCGAGACGCGGTCCTCAACGGCGTCGACCCGGGCGGACTGCTCGCCGAACCGCTCCGAGGCGGATTGTTCGTGGGCCTGCAGGGTGTCCATGAGCGCGTCCACCTCATCGGCCACGGCGTCGAGCCCGTCCTCCTGGTCGGCCAGCCGATCCGAGTGAGTGTCGAGGGTGTCCTCCAGATCGTCGAGCGTCGTTCCATGCTTCGCAAGGCGCTGTTCGTGGTTCCTGATGGAGCCTGCGAGATCGTCGAGGGCCTCCTCGATCGTAGCGATATCGTCGGTGACCGACTCGATCACCTGCTGGCCGGTCCCTTCCTCCTCGAGGAACGCCTCGAGGGCGTTCGTGTAGGCCTTGAGGTCGCTAACCTCGGCCTGAAGCTGCCGGATCCGCGCCTCGAACGACCCGCCCCGATCGGCGGCATCGTCGAGCATCCTGCGAATCCGAACGAGGTTCGAGAGCAGCTGGTGGTCCCGGTCGATCGCCGGTTCCGCGTCGACAGAGCCGGGATCAGCGGCCGCGATCGTGTGGCCGAGGGCGTTCGCGGCGGCGTCGACGTCCGCGGTCGTTTCCGTCGGCGCCGCGTCCGCGTCCGGCTCTGGATCGGTTTCGTCTGGCTCCGACTCGGTGTCGTTGCCTTCCGGCGACTCCTCGGCCGCCGCGTCCGGTGCCGCTTCGTCCGGTGCCGATTCCGTGGCCTCCTCGGCGGCGTCCTCGGAATCGTCGGCGGCCCCGTCGTCGCGAACGGCGTTCAACCGTTCTCGAATGGCTTCCTTGGCGGTTTTTCTGTCCTTGCCGTCGGCTTCGGCCTCCAGCATGGTCGAAAGCGTTTCCGGGTCGTCGATCTCCTCCAGCGTATCGTGAAGCTCGTCGACGGTGTGGTCGGTGGGTTCGAGTGCTGCGTTCATCCGAATGGATCCTCCATCGCGGTCCGGGCGACGAAGCCGATCGGACCTTGCCATGAGGCTCAAAAGCCACCGGTATTACTGTTCGCCTGCAATTTTCAACCGTGAAAATCACACGTTCGTCGTGCGACCGGGTCACTCAGCCGAGCCGGGTCGCCGCCAAGCCGGCGATGCCCAACAACAGCGCGCCGAGTAGGACGTCAGCGCCGGTCGCGACGAGGCCGGCGCCGCTCAGCCGGGAGATCACGAGCAGGAAGACCCCGGTCAGCGCGGCGGCGGTGACGACCAGTTCGAAATGGGTCCGGCCCCGCTCGGCGTCCATCGCGCCGACGACCTGCTCGGCTTCCCCGGTCAAACTGACCTGCTTTGCGTCCCCATCGTAATCGATGATGCCGAGTCGGTCCAGTTTCGGAAGATGGGTCTGTTGGAGCGAAACGTAGGCACTCTGGCGGATGTTTCGGGGGGGTGGCTGTTCACCCGTCTCGCGTTCGGCCACCCGCTCGGAT
Organism: uncultured Halobacteriales archaeon; assembly: GCA_964404815.1. Classification (GTDB taxonomy): domain Archaea; phylum Halobacteriota; class Halobacteria; order Halobacteriales; family Hikarchaeaceae; genus CAYOLR01. The sequence continues at coordinate 5,783 of CAYOLR010000074.1, read as the reverse complement.
AGCTCCCGGGTGGTCATCGAATCGCCGTTGTCCCGCAGGATCTCGAGGGTTACCTGTCGACGTTCGTTCGAGAGGACGTCATGCACGTCGACCTCGTCGAGCTGCGGTCGATCCTCCTGATCGGGCGTAGGGTCGCGGACCAGCGTCATGCCGCATCGAACAGGGCTTGGAGTTTGACCGCTGAGAGTTCGCCGTAGAGGTCGTCATCGAGTTCGATCGTGCCGAGCCGTGTGCGGAGTTCGCTGAAGCGCTCCTCGAGCTCCGCGTATTCCTCGCTCGTCTCGAGGTCCTCGATGTCCATCCGGGACTCGAGCGTGGCCATTTTGGACGCGAGGGCGAACGCCTCCTGCAGGTTGGCGTCGAGGGCCTGTCGCTTACTCATCCGGTGGACCGCGTCGCGCAGCTCGGACTCCGTGACGGGTTTGACCAGGTAGTCGTCGAAGTCAAGGTCGATGATGTCCACATCCGGATCGACCGCCGTCACAATGACGACCCGGACGTCCACCTCCTGTCGTCTCAGCTCGTCTAAGAGATCATCACCGTGTAGTTCTGGCATCCGACGGTCCAGCAGGACGACGTCGATAGTGGCGTTCACCTTCTCGAGCCCGTCCTCGCCCCCGTATGCCGTCACGACGTCAAACTCGTCGGCCAACATCTCGGCATACAGGTCGGCCGTCTCCACCTCGTCATCCACGATCAGGACCGTGGCATCGGACCGAGGGCTGTGTTCGCTCACTGGTGACAGTGACCCGGCCGGGTAAATGAACGTTTACTTCGAGTTCTCTCATATGATAACGAAATCCGCCGGACCATACGGCGGGCGACGACCGGGGTCGAACGTGGACGACCGACCAGCTGCATCCCCGTGAACCAGTCACCCGGTCGGCCCCGTCCGACCGGCACGAACGGCCATCGAAGGCGCCTGGAACGGTCCGTCGACCGGATCCAACCGCGGGCCGGCGGGTCGACACCACGGGGTGTGCGTCGAAGCAATCACTAGCGACTGGGCGTGGCCGGGAGTGGTCACCGGTCGCCGTGAAAACGGGTGGTTCCAACGGGGTATCGGCCGCTGGCCGGTTTCGGCAGCATGGACGGCGGTCGACCCGGGTGGATAGGCGCCGGCCTACCCGACGCAAACACGCCTCACCGATCACCGGGCCGCTTGTACGCGTGTCCATCCCGTGAGGGCCTCGGCCATCGTGCCCATCGTTCCAGGACCGATCGGCCGCGACTTGTGACGGGAGCGACTTGACCTCGGGTGGTTCTCGCGGCCGAGATCGATGGCAGGGCGGTCGTCCACGGAGGGTACTGTCGGATCGCCGAAGCCCGAGCTCCGGCGAAACATTATCAATTCGTGTAATTTGACCCCGTACACTCAAGAGCCGAAGGATCGAACGCCCGCCGATGAGCGACGAAGCCGAGGCCGGCGCGTTCACCTGCCCGTTCTGCGGGCGGGCCTACCCCGAACAGGACAGATTGACCGACCATTTCGAGCAGGACCACGGGTTCGACCCGGCGATCCGTCCCTGAGATGCGGGGGGTCGAGCTGGGACCCAACCCGGGATTGATGCTCCACCCCGGAGAACGGCGACCATGATGAAAGGCGTGGCCGTCAAACTCCCGGACGAGGTTCTTGCCGAAATCGACCGCATCGCCGAGGCCGAGTTCGATGGCAACCGGAACCGGGCGGTGGAAGCCGTCCTGGAGAAGGGCCTGGCCTACGACGAAGTCGTCCGCCACCAGGAGGACCTCCAAGCCTGGATCGATGACTGGACGGCTGCCGGCCGCCTGACCCGGATGAAGTGGGCGCTGTTGGGCCGTGACGATCAACCCGAACCGATCGAACTGCCCTGAGAGGTTCGAACTGGTAGTTCCGGGTGCCTATATATAATGGGTTCTCTAGGAGGGTCTCGTGCCCTCCCGGGATTTCCGGGCTCAGATCGACCGCTTCCGCGAGCGGATTTTTGACTCCGACGAGATCAGCGAGGCGGACGCAGAGCTCCTCCTGATGTTCAGCAATCGTATGGATCTCGCCCCTTCGAAAATCACCGATAACCGTCATAAGGATTTGCTCGGCTACTGTGTCAGGCTTGCCGAGAACGTCGGTGGTCTCGCCGATGCCCTTGAGGACCGTGAGACCGCCGTGGAGATTGTCCGGTACATCAACCGCACCTATGACAATGAGGAGACGATTTGAGATTACCGGGACGCACTCAGACAGTTCGGTGAGCACGTCACCGATGGGGATGGCAAGCCAGACAGTCTCGAGTGGATTCCCAGCGGGTACTCCCATAACCACGACCCGGCCCCGAACCCGAGTGACATGCTCCACTGGGAGGAGCATGTGCTCCCGATGCTCGAGCACACGAGGAACTCCCGGGACGCGGCCATGATCACGACCGCCTGGAACCTCGGCGCCCGCACGTTCGGGCTTCAAGACATCGATGTTGGAGACATCACCGATAGCCGCCACGACTTGCAAGTCACCGTCCAGGGTAATCGTGGCCAGTGGTCGCCGACGCTGATCCTCGCGGTCCCTTACCTCCAACGCTGGCTTTCTGACCGTCCTGCTCGCGATCAGCGTGACGCCCCTCTGGAGCAAGCTCACCGAACCGGAGCAGATCTCCGATCGCATGTTCCGCAAGGTCCTTGAGACGGCCGCGGAGCGAGCGGGGATTATGCGGCCGATGACGCTCTCGAACTTCCGGAAGAGGTGTGCGAGCTCTCTCGTGAATCGAATGCGTCCTTGCACCGATGAGCGTTCCTCGCCGGCTGAGCGTGCCACACTGAGTAGCCACACACGAATCTCTGCCGAGTGAGGGGGAGATCTCTCCGTCGGACTCTCGGTCACTACGTACGCCTCCCGAACGACTGGTTCACCCTTTCGGGGGTGACACAAACGAACCGATCGGACTGAATTCACCCTCTCGATCTAACAGTTAATGGAGTGGCATCTGTATTTATTGTCAGAACGTTTGGTCCAATATCGAGGGAATGTTGCTCATCATGTTTGATCCCATCTTGTGGGACGATTGAGCCCCAAAGCAGCATTAAGCGTTGGGCCCGCTACTAATGGAACTATGCTTGAGGAGGGCGGTCGCGGGGACAGCCGTCGCGGTCTTGGTCGTTCCGGACGGCCGTGAGCGGACACCGCTGTTCGTTTTCCCCGGCGCCGTCGACCGTCCCGGCCGACTCAAACGCTGGGATAGACGATCTCCATCGGGCGGGGTGGCGTCGCGCCCGTGTCGACAGGCGGATCGGCGGGGAGCGTCCCCAGCCGCTGGGCCGATCGATTGGCGGTTTCGGCGAGGACTAGGGCGTCGACGATGTCGTCGCGGGCGTCCGCGTGAAGTCGTCGCGCGTGGGCCGGTGGGTCGATGAAGGTTGCCACGGCCTCATCGAAGAGGGCCGACAAGTCGGGGTTCTGGTCTGCCAGGTGTGCCCGACGGTCCTCTAGCCCCTCGGCAGTGCTCTTGGCGTGTGCCAACGGCTCGCCGTCGTTGAAGGCCGCAAAGCAGACCTCCGGATGGGATTCACGCACCGTGTCCGCCGCCTCCGGAACGTGGGCGAAGAACGCCTCTAGCTCCCGAATTCGCGGCACGATAGCCCAGGCCTGGTTTGAGAGGCTGAAGCCGTGGGGCTCCGTTTCGGCCTTGGCCGCTGTGAGCGTTTTCGTCGACAGTGCCGACCTGACGGGCGGCCAGAAGACGCTCGTATGGCGCTCGGGTGCCAGGAGCTCCTTGGCGCGCACGTCGCAGGGGCGTTTCCCCGCCGCGGCCAGGCCGATCGGGATGTCGACGAGGATCCGGTCGGCGGCGGCGTGGTGGCGCCACACGTTGAGGATCGTGGGAAAAACGTCGATCGTGTGATCTCCGCCGTCACGGAGGACCGCGCCGACCCAGCCGGTGCCGGCCCAGTCAAGCCCGACGTACTCGCCCATACCGGCCCGTGACGTCGGTCCGTAAAAACCGTTCGGCCGGTCTCAGGCGATATCGCGGCTCGTGTCGATGCGCACCTCGTCCGTCAGTTCGAGCTTGACTGGTTCGGTGAGGGCCTTTCCCCCGCGGAACTTCGAGATGATGAGGTGGTGGTCGATGTCGTTGGTCCGGACAGTCCGGCGGAGCTCCCAGACGAGGTCCGATCGCTTCAGCGTGAGCGTTCGGGCGGGGCGATCTTCGTGGCCCTTCATGCCGTAGAACAGGCCCACGCCGCCGGTCGACCAGAGGGTTTCCTTGACGCGATTGAGGAACGAGACGTACCGGGCTTGGTCTTCGATTTCGAACTCGTCGATGGAGTCGATGATGAGGTTCGACCCGGGAGCGACGGCGTCCAGATAGGTCGCCGGCGAATCGAGGAGGTCGTCGGGGGAGACCGCCTCGACCCGGAGGTCGATCGGCGGCTCGTCGCCCACCCGGTGTTGGAGGTAATCGGCGAGCTCTTCCTGGATCTCCCATTTCGGCCGGAAGGTCGAAAGGTAGAGCGTCGGTCGGACGCCGGCGAGCTGCTTGAGGAGCAGTTCACCCTGGGTTTCCGGTGGCGCGATGAGGGTGATCATGCGCCCCCTCGGGATGCCGCCGTCGAGGAGCCGATCCAGGGCACTGTTCCCCGTCGAGAGGCGCCCCTCGGCCGGCGTCGGTTCAGGCTCGTCGGCCGAGTCGGCGGACGTCGAACCGAAGAGACGTTCGAGAGAGAACGCCGAAGTCCCCGTTTCGGCGGCGGCCCCTTCGCGTTCGTCGTCACTCATGGCGGACGCCGGGCTGGCGGCCCCAACCTTCGGTGCCGGTTTGATCGCTCCGTCCCCCGTTCGCCATACACCTTCCAGGTTCAGCCGGGGTGCTATTTCAGCGTGATCCCTAAATTACCAGAATTGATATTCGTTGACGGGGCGGAGACTGCACATCGGGTCGGGGAACCCCCGTGGACGTATTCCGGGCGTCCTGGGTGTCGATCAGGGCATCCAGATCCGTGACCTACTCGCCGACTGCCGGCGGGCCGGCCCCCTTGCCAGCGAAGCGCTGCAGCACCTCGATCCGGTCGGCGCGTGGGTTGAAGATGCCGCCGAGCAGTGCGGTCTCGGCCCCGGTACCGCCGTGCGGTGCAGGGGAGACGAGGTCCTCGTCTTCGTCGACGAAGTGCTCATTGCTGCGTTCACGGGAGTCCTCGCCGATGCGGAGGACGGTGTGACAGCCGGGTTCGGCGCCGCGCCTGCCGCGGCAAAAGTCCGTAGTGCGGTCGCCCGTGCATCCTGCGATGCGCTCGGCGCTGCCGGCCACGGCCAGCCGGCCCGCATCCCCCCGGCCGTTTCGAGGACCCGAACTCCCTCATCGCACCCACGACTCGCCTTGTGGGGTCATTATCGCCGATCCCGACGCCGTTGTCCTGCACAGCGAGGCTGCCCACCGATCGCCACCCGACCCGGCACTCGCCGACGACCACGAAGGCCATGGGGGAGGCGGCCGAGGGCGGTTCACTACCGCGGGGTGGATCGGGCCACGGCGGGCCCGGGGGCCCCGATCACCGGCCGGACCTCGCCGACGGCGAGGGGCTCTCACGGTCTGAGAAGCGTCGCCAATCCGTTCTCTAAATTGATAATCCGACGATAATACTTATACGACGGAACGGTCGACCCCTAGCCCAAGGACCGCGGTCCGTTCGGACGGCCGTGGCACCGACGAGGGATATCAATCCATGATCGAACGGACACCCCCAACCGATGACCGAGGGCAGGTCGGTATCGGGACGCTCATCGTGTTCATCGCGATGGTGCTGGTGGCGGCGATCGC
>CAYOLR010000073.1:0-12557 GCA_964404815.1 uncultured Halobacteriales archaeon | reverse complement strand
CCCGTTGGCATGGGCCCAGCCGGAGAGCCCCTCGGCGACGGTCCCGTACCCGGGTCGTTCCGACTTCGGCCCCGTCTGGCCATAGCCGGAGATCCGGACGTAGATGAGCCCGGGGTTGACGCCTTGGAGCGCCTCCGGGCCGACATCCCACCGTTCCATCGTCCCCGGTCGGAAGTTCTCGAAGAAGAGGTCCGCGTCGGCGACGAGATCTTCCAGCAACGCCTTGCCTTCGTCGGAGCTGAGGTCGAGGCTGATGCAGCGCTTGTTCCGGCCGATGGACTTCCACCAGAGCGACCTGCCGTCATCGAATGGTGTCCATTCGCGGAGCGGATCACGATACTCCGGGTGTTCCACGAACACCACGTCCGCACCGAAGTCAGCCAGCTGCGTCGTGGCGAACCCGCCGGCGATCATCCCTGAGCAGTCGATGACTCGAAGGCCGTCGAGCGGTCCGTCCCGTTCCCGCGGAGTCATACCCGTCTCGAATCCGCAATGGCCCAAAGGTGGTTCGGTCCGGATCGGGGGCTTTTCGATGCCGGCTGCCAGGATACCAACCATGTACGAGGTGGAAGTGAAGATCCGGGCCGACCACGAGGCCGTCCGATCACGGCTCGAGGCCGCGGGCGCGGACCGTCTCGGGTCGGTCTCTCAGACCGATGTCTATTACGATCACCCGGATCGGGATTTCGCCGAGACCGACGAAGCCCTCCGGGTTCGCCGTGAATCAAACGGTGACGACGCCGCCTGGGTGACCTACAAGGGACCGCTCGTGGAGACCGAGTCGAAAACCCGGCGGGAGGTGGAGACCTCGGTGGCGGATCCCGAGGCCATGGACGAAATCCTCCAGGCGGTCGGCTTCGACGAGGCAGCGGTCGTCGAGAAGGCACGGGACCGATTCCGCCTTGACGGGTTCACGGTGTCCCTCGACACGGTCGACGGGCTCGGGTGGTTCGTGGAAGTCGAGACGACGGCGGCCGAGGCCGAGGTCAGGGCCGACCGCGAGCGGGCCTACGAGGTGCTTCGCCGGCTGGGTCTCGATCCCACCGAACAGATTCGCCGATCCTACCTGGAACTGCTGTTGGCGGGCGATAACCCTCGGTAATCCTTACCGTGATCGGGGTTTCCGGAAGTTATACGAACGGCTATGGCGAAGCCGCGGATATGCCCGAGCGGAACATCCGTGTCGAACCGATCGACCGCCGGGCGGTCGACGATCAGGAAATCGAAATCGTCGAGCGCAAGGGCGTCGGTCACCCGGATTCGATCTGTGATGGCGTCGCCGAACGGGTTTCCCAAGCGCTGGCTCAGACCTATATCGATAGGGTCGGCAAAGTCCTCCACTACAACACCGACGAAACACAGCTCGCCGCCGGGAACGCCGCCCCCGCCTTTGGTGGCGGTGAGGTTGTCCAGCCCATCTATCTCCTGATCGTCGGCCGGGCGACCAAGGAATATCAGGATCGGACCATCCCCGTCGAAACCATTGCATTGGAGGCTGCAAGGGACTATCTCCGTGAGCATTTCCCCGAGCTGAACCTGGACTCCGATATCGTCATCGACGTCAGGCTTGGGGAAGGGAGCGGCGACCTCCAGACCGTATTCGGCGAGACCGGCGCGGAGATTCCGCTGGCCAACGACACTAGCTTCGGCGTCGGGCACGCCCCGTTCACCGAAACCGAACGGATCGTCATCGAGAGCGAACGACGCCTCCGGGAGGAGTTCGCGGCCGACAACCCGGCACTCGGCCCGGACCTCAAGATCATGGGTAAACGGGAAGGTGACGTCATCGACCTGACCGTCGCCGCGGCCGCGGTCGACAAGTACATCGATGGGATCGAGGCATACCGATCACTGATCGACGCGATCGGCCAGTACACACGATCGATCGCCCACGATTACACGGACCGCGATGTCAACGTGTTCGTCAACACGGCGGACAACATCGATGCCGGATCGATCTATCTCACCGTTACCGGGACGAGCGCCGAACAGGGCGACGACGGCTCGGTCGGCCGTGGGAACCGCGCGAACGGACTGATCACGCCGAACCGGTCGATGAGCATGGAGGCGACGAGCGGGAAGAACCCCGTCAACCATATCGGCAAGATCTACAACCTGCTCGCTACCGAGATTGCCCACGACGTCGTCGGGAGCGTCGAGGGCATCAGGGACCTCCGGATCAGGCTGTTGAGCCAGATCGGCCGGCCGATCGACGAACCCCACGTCGCCGATGCCCATCTCGTGACCGAGGACGGTATCGACGTGCCGGACATCGAGGAGCGGGTGGTCGACCGGATCGACGAGGGATTGGCCAACGTCACCGACATCACCGGCCGCGTGATCGACGGCGAACTCGCCACCTTCTAGACCGCCCCGACCCCCCAGAACGCGGCGATGCCCAGCGTCACCACGACGGCGAGCAGGAGTTGGAGCGGGCCGCCCACCCTCATGTAATCCGTGAACCGGTAGCCGCCGGGGCTGTAGACCATCAGGTTGGTCTGATACCCGATCGGCGTCATGAAGGCGGAGCTGGCGGCGAACGTCACCGCGAGAACGAAGGCGAAGCCGTTCGCTCCCAGTCGACTGGCCGCGTCCACGGCGATCGGAAGCATGAGGACGACGCTCGCGATAGGCGTGATGACGTTCGCGAGCAACCCGGTCACGACGTAGAACAACCCCAGGACGGCGATGGCCGGGAGGAACGTAGCGCTCTGAACGAGGAGGCCACCGAGGAACTCGGCCCCGCCTGATCGCTGCAATGCGATTCCCAACGGGATCACACCGGCGAGCAGGAAGATGACGTTCCAGTGGACGGCGTCGTAGGCCTCGCCGGGATGGATCACGCCTGTAATGATCATCGCCACGACGCCGGCGAGGGCGGAAATCACGATCGGCAACCATCCGACCGCTGCGACCGCGATCACTCCGAGCATGATCGTCAGCGCGATCACCGTCTCTCGATCGAAGAGCGGCTCCATTGTGTCCCCCTCGACCGGACCGGTCGTCTCCATCACCACTAGCTCGCCACGATCACGCAGGGAGTCGATGGTACGCCCAGTCGCATGGAGGAGGATCCCGTCCCCTTCCTGGAGTTCGACGTCGGCCAATCCGGCATGGAGGGTTTCGCTCCCCCGGCGGACGGCGAGGACAGTCGCCCGGTAGCGCTCCCGGAGGGCGGCCTCGGCGATTGAATCACCGATCAGCGACGAATCCGGTCTGACGACCGTTTCGACGAGTAGTCCCCGTCCGTCCGGGCGATCGAGTTCCGCCTCCGTGACCGTCGCCCTGGGTAACAGACGGAGGTCGAGGTGGTCACAGAAGGCCTCCACGGTCTCCGCATCGCCGCGAAGGGTCACCCGATCCCGGTGTTGAATGCCCTGATCCGATCCCGGGGCGACGAATACCTCGTTCCCTCGAACGATCTGGAGGATATCGAGGTCCAGGTCCCCATCCACGAACGCCTCCTCGATGGTACTGCCAACGAGTGGAGACGACTCCCGGACGTAGGCTCGCCAGAGGTATCCATCCATATTGAAGCGTTCAGTGAGATCGAGGGGTCGGACTCGCTCGGGCAGTAGCCACTGCCCGACCGTCATCAGATAGATAAAACCCACGATCATGACGACAATCCCGAGATGCGTGAACTCGAACATCGAGAAAGGATGATCGAGCAGCCGGGCCGAGATGTCGGATGCCAGGAGGTTGGTCGAGGTGCCGATGAGCGTCAGTGTGCCGCCGAGCATCGAGGCGAACGACAGGGGGATCAGGAGTTTCGACGGTGACAACCGGCTCCGGTCGGCGAGGTCGGTGATCATCGGAATGAAGACCGCGACGACCGGGGTATTGTTGATGACCCCCGCCAGGGGCCCGGTGATTCCGACGGTCGCCCCGAGGATCCGTCGCCGATCAGTACCCGTCACCGATGCGATCGATCGCCCCAATCGCTGAACGACGCCCGTTTGTTCGATCCCGCCGCTGAGGATATACATCGCAACAATCGTCAGGGTGGCCGGGTTCGCGAACCCCGAGATGGCATCCCGCGGGGCGACGTGTGTCCATGGCTCGAGGATCACCAACCCGACGATGACGGCGATGGCGGTCGTATCCGAAGGAAGGGTCTCCGTCACGAAAAGGATCACCGTGACGGCGATCACCCCGAACACCACTAGCATGTCCGGCGTGATCGCCGCCGTCATGGGACTATCTACAATCGACCTACCTATGGTGATTTCGGCTTACCCGGCCGACCAGTCCGCGAAGCCGCCATCGATGAGCGTCCGCGTCTGGCGGTCGAGATAGGCCCGTTGCATGCCGTGGATGGCCTCGGTCAGTGACTTCCCCTCGTCGAGCCGGCGGCTCACCGCTCTGAGCTTCCACCGGCCGGGCGTCCGGCCGTCACGGACGCGGGCGCGGAGCGGGCCGAGCACACGTCCGACCTGTTCGTCGTCGAAGCCCCTGGCCCGTAGCCCCGCCGCGGCCGTCTCGAAGAGGTCGGTGTAGAGCGGTCCGATTTTGCTGGTGGGATCACCGTTCTGGGTGATCCATTGGAGGTCGGCATACAGTCCCGACCGCATCGCCGAGTAGAAGTTCTCCCGGGCATCCTGCCAGTCGAGATCCGCTACCGGATGATTGCGGGCGTGCATCCCCTCGATCAACCCGGCGAAGGCCGCCTGGAAGGCGATCGAATCCCGAACGGTCGGCTGGGCCGGGATCGGCCGGAATTCGATCCGCGCGTTCGCGTCCGCTTTTGTCGCGCCTTCGAACACCGGCCGAACCCACCGCCAATACGTGCCATGTTTCATCCGGAAATAGGCGAACTCGTCGTCGAACCGGTCGCCACGCTCGACGGGCATCGGGACAAACGTGCGGTCGGTGGCGATCTGATCGACGGCTTCCTCGATCGTCTCGATCTCGCTCGGGAACTTGACCTTCTGGACGTGATCCGTGTTCATCACCGTCTCGAACACGCTGATCCGGTTCTCCAGCCAGGCGTTCTCGAGGATCTGGTGGGGGTCGACGTCGTCGTAGAGGTCGGGCGGGAAGAACGGCGAGTTCACGCCGAGGGCCAGGAGCGGCCCGGCGATCCGGATCGCATACCGGAAGTACTCGGGGAGATCACGGGCGTGAGGCACCTGATAGTGGGGTTGGATCGACGTGATCAGGCTCTCGGGCATGATCGTGTCGGACTCGAAGCTCACGTGTGGGGCCTCGATCCGCATCCCGGCCGGCGTCTCGGAGTTCGCCATCGCGTGATACCGGACGGCATCGCTCATGTTCGTCGCGATATTGATTCCGTCGTCCACGACGTAATCAGTCAGGTAGCCCCGGGCCGTTTCCCCCGGTGGCGGAATGGTCCACATCGCGTCGCTCACCAGCCGTAACCCTTCCACCCGCGTGCGATCCAGCGCCGCCGAGAGCCTGGCACAGACCTCAGCTTCCTGTGCCTCGAGTCCGTGCGGATTCATGGGCTGTGGGCTGGTGTTCATCTCGGCGTTGTGGAGGCCGAGTTCCTTCTCGAACCCGATGAGGGAGAGCAGTCCACGCGGCACCCGCATCAGCGACCCCCGGTCTTCGTCGTCCTCGCCCGGGCTCTCGGGCTCGGGATCCGCGACCGCGTAAAATTCGTACTCCAGGCCGACGATCCCTTGGGGGTTGTCGAAGATCCCTTCGTCGAGGTACTGCTTAACGACCGCCGCATCGTCCAGGACCCGCGACTGGAACTCATCCCGACCGACGCGGAGGGCGTCAACGGTCGCCTCGGCGATTGACGACTCGACCATAGGCGGTAGTCGTCCCGGATTGCCTTGAATGTCAACGCTTTTCGGGATGTCGTCGGGTTTATCCCGACCCTCCGGATACCCGAGCACCGATGGAGTTCGCCGTCTTCTGCGATCGGGCGAGCGAGATCGAGGCGGAACCCGCCGACCTGGAGATCATCGACCTCGTCGCTGCCATCCTCTCTGCGGCCGACACCGACCTACGGGTCGTGGCTCGCTTCGTCCAGGGCCGCATCTTCCCTGGCTGGCGATCGGTCACCCTCGATATCGGCCCGACGCTGTGTTACAAAGCCATCGCCCGATCGGCGGGCCAGAACGTCACCGTCCAGGACGTGGAAGCACGGTTGGCCGACGTGGGCGAGGTCGGGGAGGTTGCAACGAGCTTCGATCTCGGGAGCCAGCAGGGACTGGCCGCCTTCGGCGCGGGGGAAGACCCCCTCTCGGTTGGCGAGGTCTACACGGAGCTCGAACGGCTCGCGGAAACCACCGGCGCGGGGAGTCAGTCCAGAAAACTCGATATCCTCTTCGGGCTGTTCAACCGGTCCTCTCCCGAGGAGGCCCGTTTCCTCGCTCGGCTCGTCCTGTCGGAGATGCGGATCGGCGTCGGCGGCGGCACCGTCCGGGATGCAATCGCACAGGCGTTCGACGTGCCGGTCGACGCTGTCGCTCGTGCTCTCCAGGTCTCCAACGACTACGGGCTCGTAGCCGAGACCGCTAAGGTGGACGGGGCCAAGGGCCTGGCGAGCATCACGCTCACAGTGGGGCGACCCGTCCAGTCGATGCTCGCTCAGGCTGGGACGGTGGCCGATGGCCTTGAGGCATGGGACTCGGTCGGCGTCCAGTGGAAGTACGACGGTGCCAGGATCCAGGCACACGTTGACGGGGACGTTAGGGTGTTCTCCCGAAACATGGAGGAGGTCACCGACCCGCTCCCGGAGATCGTCGAGTTCCTCGAGGCGCGGGTCGACGGGCCCGCCATCCTCGACGGCGAAGTGGTCGCCGTCGACCACGGGGGGGATCCGTTACCGTTTCAGGAGGTGCTCAGGCGCTTTCGTCGTAAACACGACGTCGCGGCCGCCCGGGAGGCCGTCGCGCTGGAACCGTACTTTTTCGACTGTCTCCACGCGGACGGCGATGACCTGATCGACCGACCGTTCGTGGAACGTTTCGAGACCCTCGAATCCATGCTGTCAGACGGGCTCTCGTCGCTCACGATCACGGACGATCCCGACGATGTCTCCCGGATCGAGGGGGAAGCCATCGCCGCCGGCCACGAGGGGATCATGCTCAAGAACCCCGAGGCAGCCTACACCCCGAGTCGGCGTGGCAAGAACTGGCTGAAGGTGAAACCCGACGTGGAGACGCTCGATCTGGTCGTCACGGGTGCCGAATGGGGCGAAGGCCGGCGGGCCACCTTCCTCGGGACGTTCGAGTTGTCGGTCCGGACCGACGATTCCTTTGCCCAGATCGGGAACGTCGCGACCGGGGTAACCGACGAGGAGCTCGCCGATCTCACCGAGCGCTTGGAGCCGCACATCGTGGCCCAAGACGGCCAACAGGTCACGATCGAACCCGCTGTAGTTTTCGAAGTGGGCTACGAGGAGATCCAGCGGTCGCCCACGTACGACTCCGGCTACGCCCTCCGGTTCCCACGGTTCGTCGGCGTTCGTGATGACCTCTCGCCGGCCGATGCGGACACGCTCGAACGGCTCGAACGGCTCGCGACATCCTGACAGGGTTGCATGGCTTTAGGGGCTGGTACCCCTATCCACCCCTATGGAGGGTCTGAGCGAGGTCGCCGAAACAGTCCTCGACGCCCGATACCTCCGGCAGGACGAGACCGGCGCCGTCGTCGAAACCCCGGCGGGGATGTTTCGGCGGGTGGCCCGGAACCTCGCCCGGGCGGAGGAACGATTCGGAGGAGACCCGGGTGACGTCGACGACGCGTTCTTCGAGCTTATGACCGCCTTTGATTTTCTTCCGAATTCGCCCACCCTGATGAACGCCGGGACGGATTTACAGCAGCTCGCGGCGTGTTTCGTCCTTCCGGTCGGCGATTCGCTCGAGTCGATCTTCGACGCGGTCAAACACACCGCCCTGATCCATCAAAGCGGCGGCGGGACCGGGTTCTCATTCTCGAACCTCCGACCATCGGGCGATATGGTCCTCAAAACCGGTGGGGTGGCCAGCGGTCCGGTGAGCTTCATGAAGATCTTCGATGCCGCAACCGAGCAGATCAAACAGGGCGGCCGCCGCCGCGGGGCAAACATGGGTATCCTCGACGTGACCCATCCGGATATCGGTGCGTTCATCGAGGTCAAGGAGGACCCCGAGACGCTTCAGAACTTCAACCTCTCCGTCGCCACCGACGAAACGTTCTGGAACGCCCTGGCGGCCGGTGAGCTTCTCGAACTGACCAACCCACGGACCGGGGAGGTCGTCGCGACAGCCGACCCCGACGGTCTCCTTGACCGAATTGCGAGAATGGCGTGGGGGACGGGCGATCCGGGGATGGTCTTTCTCGACCGCATCAACGCGGACAACCCGACACCGTCGCTCGGCCGGATTGAGGCCACCAACCCGTGCGGCGAGCAACCCCTCCTCCCTTATGAGGCCTGCACCCTCGGGTCGATCAACGTCGGCAACCACACCGAGGGCGGCGAGATCGACTGGTCCGCCCTCGAAGCCACCGTCCACCTGGCCGTCAGGTTCCTCGACAACGCCGTCACGATGTCCGAGTTCCCGCTCCCCGAGATCGAAGAGCGCGTCGCGGAGACCCGGAAGATCGGCCTCGGGGTCATGGGGTTTCACGATCTCTTGGTGGATCTCGAGGTGCCTTATGATTCGGACGACGCGGTCGAGATCGTGGAAGAACTGATGGCGTTCATCAACGACGAATCACACGCCGCTTCCCGAGCGCTCGCTGAAGAACGAGGACCATTTCCCGCCTGGGAGGACTCGACGCACGACGAACCGATCAGGAACGCCGTCACCACGACCATCGCGCCGACGGGCACGATCTCGATGATCGCCGACTGTTCGGCCAGTATCGAGCCGATCTACAACGTCGCTTATACCAAGCGGGTGATGGGCGGCCTCGAGATGGTCAACGATCGGTTCGTCGACATGGTAACGGACCGCGGGTTCGACGCCGAGGATCTGATCGAGACAGTGCACGGTCGGACGTCGATCCAGGACGTCGAGGGGATCCCCGAGGACGTCAAACGCCTCTTCCAGACCGCCCACGACGTCCCGCCCGAGCGGCATCTCGACATCCAGGCCGCGTTCCAACGCCATGTCGATAACGCCGTCAGCAAAACCGTCAACCTCCCCGAGTCGGCCGAGGTGGACGCGGTCCGTGACATCTTTGTTCGGGCGCGCGAGCTGGACCTCAAAGGTGTCACCGTCTTTCGCAGCGGCGCCCGTCCTGAGCAGGTACTCGGGGAGGACCCGCTCAAGGAGGAGTGTATCAGCGAGTGCGAATACGTTGGAAGCCAGGAATAATTGTCCCGACGGCCGAGGTCAGACACTTCTGACGAGCCCAAACGTCGGTGAGGTTAGAACCTTCATTCGCCAACAAACACCATGGCCATTGGGACCTCTCAACCCAAATCGGCGCTCCCCATCGAGTCCGACTCCGACCTTGCAAATGGTCGGGTTCGTCCTCGCCGTCCTCGCCGCCGGCCTCGCAGCCCCCGAGCGGGGCATCGCGACCGTCATCCTCGAGAAAGCCCCAAAGACCGCCGCGGCGGGCAGACCCAATACCCCGAATCATTCCGCATCCCCACCGCCGACATCGACCTCAACCTCGACTTCCACATCCCCGACTACAACGCGAATGACTTCTATCAAGACATCATGCGGATCACCGACGGCGACGGCGTTCGAATGGCTGACCGATCATCTCAAACAGCATGCGTTCGAATAGCAGACCGACCCGCTCCGTACAATGTATGGTGCTGGGGGTGTTTGGCACGAAGGCGAACAACTCGTCGACAAACTCGTCCAGGCAGCCGAAATCGCCGGCGTCAACATCATCTACGAGGACGAAGCTCGCGCTCTCCGCCAAGGCCGGACGACCGCCGTCACCGGCCTCACCGCACTCATCGACACCCAACGGACCGTATTCGAGACCGACGGCGTCATCATCGCCAGCGGCGGCCACGAGTCAAGCGCCGAAAAACGAACCCGCTACTCCGGTGGCCCATACGAACATATGACCGTCCGCGGCGTCCGCTACAACACCGGCGAAGCCATCGACATGGCCCTTGACATCGGCGCCAAATCCGCCGGCCAGTGGAGCCGCGCCCCCATGACGGTCATCGACGCCGGCTCAC
This sequence comes from uncultured Halobacteriales archaeon, assembly GCA_964404815.1. Classification (GTDB taxonomy): domain Archaea; phylum Halobacteriota; class Halobacteria; order Halobacteriales; family Hikarchaeaceae; genus CAYOLR01. The sequence continues at coordinate 2,443 of CAYOLR010000073.1, read as the reverse complement.
CCCCCGTCGAAGACGGCCAAACTCTCGTCAGCGGCTACCAATACGGCATCATCCTCAACCACCACGACCAACGCGTCTTCGACGAAGGCAAAGACACACGCGCCCACACCTACGCCAAATTCGGCCGCCGCATCTTCGAACAACCCTACCACGAAGCATTCGTCATCCAGGACGCCACCACCAACGAACACGTCCTCCACACCGGTCCCACCGAGCCCATCACCGCCGACTCCGTCGACCAACTCGTCACCCGCCTCGGCATCGAACACGAAATCACCGCTATCGACACTTTCCACACCTACAACGACGCCTGCTCGGACACCGTAACACTCGACCCGGACGTCCTCGATGGCAACGCCGCCACGGAAATCGAACTGGGCGGTCCCGATCGATGCCACCCCGCTCGTGGGCTATTCCGTGACCGGCGGCATCACGTTCGCCTTCGGCGGCCTCGCCCAAACCACTGACGCCGACGTGCTCGACACCTCCCATGACCCGATCCCGGGCCTCTACGCTGCTGGCAACGGCACTGGAGGGCTATTCTACAACGACTATCCTGGGGGCACCGGCCTCACCAACGCCCTGGTTTACGGGAAGATCGCTGGCGAACAGGCTGGTGCCGATTTGAACCAGTAGCGCCCATCGGAAATCACCCTTGAGGATTGAAATCAAACCAGATTTCGAATTTCGTCCGCAGGTTGGGTCGGCGAATAGATGTTGCGGATCACTACGTTAAGGCTGACACCACCTGGGACAATTCTCGTCAGATTCTTGCTTGATCCGAATATTTGAGGAGTCCGTTCCAGATTTTCACTGTGTTGGCCAGGTGGAGGGCGTCGAACGGGCTGAAGCCGTTCTCTTCAACGTGGCTTGCAGCGGGAGCATGGAATCCGTATCGCAGACCGCCTCGATTAGGGCAATCGCCACGACAAGCTCGACGTTCCAATCCTCCCGATAGGCCACCATCATCAGTTCAATCCATCACACCGTCGCAGGATCAATGCGCCTGACGATCCCGTCGAAATCGTCATCGAAACTCAGCACGCCGTCGACCTCGTGGTACTCAACCAGTGCTATCGTCATTGCATCCGTAAAACTGAGCTCGTGATCATCGTACGTCTCGAAAATGTCTATGGCGTCGTCGAAGCGGGCGACAGATGAATGGAGAAGATCAATCGCGTCCGGGTAGCCGTCACCCCGGATCCGGCGTCCAAGTTCGATCGCGGCGTCGATCCGACCGGTCCGTCGATGGGTGACCGTAACGGCCTCGTCGTAAATGTAGTCGCTCGTTACCGCCCGCCCATGGTCGTCGGCGGTGAGGATACGATTGAGTGCGGTGACGCCAACGTCGTGGCGACTGGCGTCTTTGTCGTGATGGGCGTAGAAGACCCCCGTATCGATGAAGATACTCATCTACCCGTAAAGAATCCGGTCGATGTCCGCTTCGTCCGTCTCGACACCTGAGGAGATCATGCCCTTGTTGAACCGTTCCAGCTCCTCATCGGTCAACGGAACCGACCCGTCTCGGAACGAGTCGATGAAGGCAGCCCGCGACTCGACAGCCGTATTGACGAGACGTTTCAATATCTCCTGTTGGGTTACTTTCTCCCCGGTTTTCAGTTTGATCTCGGCCTGTAATGCTTCCAATTTGGCCTTTGTCTCTTCGTCCATCCTAACCGCCGTGGCCATATCGGTTAGTTTACTTTACAACTCCGTTAATCTTTCTACTAAGGGGTGACAACGGATGGTGTATGCAAGATGATGCCAACGCTGTCTTTCTTCACTACTAGCCTCCTTGTCCATTCGAAAATCAACTGTGGGAGCTGGAGGTGTCCCTGGTGTGGGATGGCTACGGGTTTGACCACTCGATTGCCGAGTTTGAGCGTGGACGGGAAACGCCTCGAGCAGAGCGGCAGTCGTGCATCACTCGCCCTGTGCCGCGGAGATCCGTTACTTGGCTGTCGGACTCAGATCACGCCCATTTGGTCAAGTCTTTCCGGCAGATACGTGTCCGTCACGAAGTCGAGGCCCCTTGCGGCGAGCGACTGCTGCTCCGCCTTCTTTTCGAGGTCGAGCTGGAGTTCGATCTGTTCCTCCCAGTAGTCGGTCTGGAACCGGGGGTCCTCAAGCTCGTTCTCGAGGGCGTTGATGTCGGAGTCGGCCAGCGGGTCCGTCGGGAGGTCGTACTCGACGATGTCGGCTGGCTGGATGCCAATGAACCGGGCCTCCGGCGTCGCGAGGAACCCGCTGAGATGGGCGCTCTTGATCGAGCCGTACGCGACGGAGCCGAAGATCCGGTAGGACCACGGGTCGCCGTCGGTGAAGACCGTGATCGGGAGGTCGAGCTCGTTGTGGAGCCGCTTGATCAGCCGACGGGTGGCCCGCGCGGGCTGGCCCTTGAGGTGGACGACGATCGTGTTATACGCCTCGTCGAACCCGTTCT
>CAYOLR010000072.1:0-12805 GCA_964404815.1 uncultured Halobacteriales archaeon | reverse complement strand
TCGCCGCTCTCGGGTGTGTCGGGGCGTGGCTGTACTTCAGTGCGGCCTACACCGGGCGGTCGCCCCGCAATGCCCCCTACCGGCGATTCATCGTCGGCGTCTTCCTCGGGATCGTTGTGCTCAAGGTCACGAATCCCATCCACCACCTCTATTTCACGACCGAATGGGTCACCCAGCCGTTCCCGCATCTCGCCCTCAACCAGGGCGTCCTGCACTGGTTGATCCTCGGATTTTCCTACGTCGTCATCGCCGTGAGCTTCTTCATGTTGCTCGAACGGTTTTACTACGCCGGGGCCAGCGCTCGTCCACTGGTCGCCCTCGTCGGGATCACGGCAGTCCCCGTCGTTCTCAACGTCCTCGGGGCGACCGGCTCGTCGCTCCTCCCGATCTGGTACGAACCCATCGGGGTCGCGATCTTCGCCGTCGGCACCCTGTTCGTGTATTTCCGCCGGTTCGAAGCCGTCCGCTATACCAGCGCCACCGGCCAGCCGACGGTCTTCCTCGATCAGGACCGGGAGATCCGGGACTCGAACCGGGCCGCCAAGGACCTGTTTCCCGAACTCGAGGCGGCCGCTGGCCAGCCGCTCGACGCCGTCCTCCCGGGCGTCGCGACGGTCCTCGAGGCCGATGACCCCGCGCCACTCAGCCGGGACACCGGGGACGAGACGAGGTACTATGACGTCACCCCGAGCCCGATCATGGTGGGCGAGATCGTCACCGGCCACGTGGTGACCTTCTCGGATGTCACCGACCGGGAACGCTACCGTCGGCAGCTCGAAACGACCACCGAGCAACTCGAAGCGTTGAACCGGCTGGTTCGGCACGATATCCGGAACGACATGGCGGTCATTTCCGGCTGGATCGACACCCTCCCCGACGATCTCGATCCCGAGGTCGCGGACGTGATCGAACGGGTCCGTCACTCGGCCGACCGCGTGATCGACCTGACCGAGAGCGCGAGCGATCTCGTGGATGCCCTGACTGACCGCACCCAGATCGATATCGAACCGGTCGACCTCCGCCGCCAGCTCGAGCGTGAACTCGAGGCGACTCGCGAAACCTACCCCGACGCCGAGATCCACGTCACTGATGACCTGCCGGCCGTGACCGTGGCGGCCAACGAGTTGCTGTCGTCGGTGTTCCGAAATCTCCTCAATAATGCCGTCGTGCACAACGACGAAGCCACGCCGGAGCTCTCCATCAGCGGGGAAACGGACGGTGGGGTGGTCCGGCTTCGATTCGCCGACAACGGGCCTGGCATCACCGACTCACAGAAGGAAGAGATCTTCGGAAAGGGGGAGAAAGGCCTCGACAGCGCCGGGACCGGGATCGGCCTGTATCTGGTCCAGACGTTAGTCACGCAATACGGCGGGCGGGTCTGGGTCGAGGACAACGAGCCGAAGGGGGCGATCTTCGTCGTCGAACTGCCGATCACGGACTGAGGGACGCGCTGCCGCTGCTCCCAGCGAACGACTCATCGGCGGTAGTCTGGGCTGTTCCCGAGCTATCGGCCGCCTCCATGGTGGAAAGTGGGGATACCGGAAGCCGAGGGATTGATCGCGGGGGTGACCACGTCAGTTGTGGGTCATCGGAACCTGCAACCCTGTCCATTACGAGACGTTCTCCACGACCGATTCCAGCACACGGACGACTACGAACGGCCCGTCGCCTACCACGACGACGCCGTCGCTCGTCGTGCGGCCAATGGCCGAGACGGGCCCCGTCCTGGACAATCCACCCTCAGTACCGGCTCACCCGAGCAGGAACGGCCCACCGCGTTCGCCGCCACCCTCGCGCTCGGCGATATCGCCACAGACCACGACCGCCCCGTCCGCGACGGCGGGCGAGGTGGCATTGAAATCGCCGCGCGGCCCCTGGAACCGGAACCGCTCGCGCCCATCGGTCGACAGCCCGTAAACGGCGTCGTTGTCGACGGCGACGTATACCGAGTCGTCGGTCACCGCCGGCGACGACGTCACCTTGCCCTCGACGGGATAGAACCACTCGCGTTGTCCGTCGGCCAGCGAGACGGCGTAGACGTTCCGGTCCCAGCTCCCGACGTAGGCTGTCCGGTTCGCGACCGAGGGCTGGCCACTGATAGGCGCGTCAGTGGCGTGGGTCCACCGCTCCAGCCCGTCGTCCCGCCCCAGCGCGTAGAGGTTGTGATCCCAGCAACCAACCAGGACGGTGTCGTCCACCACGGCGACTCCCGAGACGACGAAGTCCGGGAGCGTTGTCTCCCACCGAACAGACGGTCCCGCCGGGTCGATAGCCGTCACGTAGCCCGCGGCCTCGTCCATCGTGGCGACACTCGAATGGGCCTCGTCATCGAGGTTCCCGAAGACGAAAAACCGCTTAGGCGGGAAGCCCGAGGCCGACCAGTCGGGAGCGCTCGGATATTCACGAAAGTCCGACGGCGTGAGCGACGTGGCGTAGACGGTCCCGTCAGCCACCGCGACCGTCCCAAGCGGGACACCCGTCACCTCGGCCCGCCAGCGCTCGGTCCCGTCGGCCGTCGAGACCGCGACGACGTGGCCGTTCGATTCGTCGGTTACCGGCCCATCACCGACGTAGACCGTATCGCCGACCACCGTTGGCGACCCGAAGGCCCCGCCTCTGAGGTCAGCTTCCCAAACGAACCCGCCGCCGGCCGCATCGATTGCGTACAGTTGGTTCCTGTTATCGGCCCGATTCCACGTCGGGACGTACACGTGATCGCCGGCAACGGCAGGGGCACCGATATGGTCGACACCGGGGACACGCTGGCGCCAGAGTTCCGTCCCGCCGCTCGCGTCGATCGCCCAAAGATGGCCCGGTTCCAGGTACCCGGTGAAGAACACACGGCCGTTTGCGATGGCCGGCGAGGAGACGACGAGGTCGCCGGAATCGAAGCGCCAACGTGGCACGGCCCCCTCGACCGGACCCGTCTCCTCCGGGCGATATCCGGTATTCGCGGCGTCGGCCGAGAACTGCGGCCACTCGCCGGTTATCTCGACGGAGGCCGGCGTATCGGTGGGTGTTGCCGTTTCGGTTGCGGTCTCGCCCGACGGCGGTTCCGTCACGGGTGCAGGGGTCGCCGTGGCGGTCGACCCACCATCCCCCGGACTGGCCGTCCCATCGGCACCGTCGGAACTCAACCGGAGGCAGCCTGAGACCCCGGCCACCCCGAGTGCGGCCAGGAATTGGCGACGGTTCACCACTTGGCGGTCGATGGATGACCACAAATAAGCTCGGGATATCTGGTGATGGCCGGCGTTCAGGCATGGGACCCCCACCTGAGTCCTATCACGACGACTCGCCCATCGTGCAATCGATGACCTCGTCCGCCAGCTCGTCGACGAGGAAGTCAGGGTCCCCGGTCAGTACCATCGCCTCCGCCTCCCGGGCGGTGGCAAGCACCAGTGCGTCGGCGAGGCCAACCTCGGGGCTCGCCTCTCGAAGCGACCATTTGAGTTCACCGGCGCGATCCGCCAGGTCAGGCGTGAGCGGGGCGATCGTCGTTTGTCGGCGAATGAAGGGCAAAAGCCGTTCGGTCCAGTCATCCCGTCGACCAGTCCTCGTTGCCTTATCCGATAATTCGGCAACGACAATGGCCGGGGTGATCAGCGACGATGAGCCTTCAATGTACTCGCGTGCGATATCACCCGCCTGGGAGCCGTCGGCGTATTCGATCCAGGCGAATGAATCGACGACGATGGTGGTCGGCACCATCTCTCACGTCTCCTCGTCGGATCGGGATCGAAGTCGGTCGTCGGGCGTCCAGGGTCCCCAGCCGTCCATCGAGCCGTAGGCGGATTCCGTCTCGGTTCCCCGGAGTAGTCGGGCGATCGCCTCCTCGTATGTGTCGGCCCCGATCGCCTCCTTGTACTGGGCGAGCCGGTCCCTGGTTTCATCGCTGACTTGGACCGTGGTCGTCATAGTTATATTCTATAGCTATAGGGTATAGTACTTTTCGACGCGATCAGTCTGGCAGCTGCTGGCGGCTGAAAATCGGCGACAGACTGCGGGGGCGATCCGTGGGCAACAGTATCGCTGTTCAGCCCGAGTGATCGCGCAGGTCATGCTTCTCCTCGCTGGGAATGAGATGGTGACGGCCAGCCCGCCGATCACACAAACGGCCGTCTGTGTTTTCCGGGGGGCTTTATCCCGGCCCCCACAACCGCCGTCCGATGCCCTACAAGACCAGCGAGGACCTCTGGCCTCCGCTGGCCCTGCTGGTGGCCGGACTGCTCGCCCCGGGACTCTGCTGGGCGGTGGCGGGCGACCTCCTTTCCTTGTACCTCTCGGCCGTTGAACTAACCCTCCTCGTCGCCGTCGGCTATGGCCTGGTCGCCTGGTTCCTCATCGACAGCGGCTCGATCGATCAGACCTCCTTCCTCCTAGTCTCGCTGATCTGGCCCTGGCCCCTGCTCTTCGGCGTACTCATCCTGCTCCTCCTGTTCAACCAGGGCGAGCAGATCATGCGCGGCCCGGTCGCCGATATCTTCCGCGAGCTCACCGCGGATTGGCCGGGCTCGATCTTCGGGTACGCCGCGGTCTATGCGGGGACGGGCGTGGCCGTCTTCGGCCTCTCCCGTCGCTACGATCGACTGGCCCGGACTGCCGCTCGGCTTCCCGCTCCCATCCGCCTGGTCCCCGCGATCGTCGCCCTCGTCGTCCTCCTGGCCCTCGTCGGCGCTGGCGCCAACGCCGTTACGACCTCGGCCGCGTCGATCGAGCACGTCGGGCCGGGGACCGGAAACTACCACGATCCGACATTCAACGTCTCCGTGGCCGGGCCATCGGCCGAGTACCGGGTCACCGTGACGCCACCCGATGGCGCCACGGTGACGACCCGGCTGTCACGTGGGGTCATGCGTGAGGGGTCGGGAAGGGTCGCCATCGAGCTCGATTACGACGACTCGTTCACCCCCGCGGAGCTTCCGGTCCGTGACGGCGAGTACCGGGTCCGCGTGACGTCGCTCGCCGGCCTCACCGTGGACACCGCGACGTTCGAGGCGGACAACGCGGCGGGCGGGTCGCTCAGGACCGTCTCGCTGGCCAACGGGACGCCGCCGTGGATCGACGACCCGTACAGCTACGTCGAAAGCCGGTCGGGCGATGTCCGGCTCGGCTTCGCGGTCACGAACGAGGGGGCCTTCCACGCAAAGATGGATCTCGTCGTCGCCGTCCCGGACGATCCTATCGTCGTCGAGCGGATCCTCGTGGCCCCCGGCGAGCGTCGGGGCGTCGTCATCCGGCTCGCCCCGGACACGGTGGACAGGATCCAGGCCAGGACGGACGGGTCCATAACCGCCGAGCTGTACGTTTCTGGCTCTCATGACGAACCGGCGGCGACAGTGGAACTGACACTGCCGGCCGAGGGCTAATCCGCCCACCCCATGCCTGCTCCGTCGGGATCGGAGCAAGCGTTAACTGCGGCGGGGCGGAGGGAAGCCCAACGGCATTCATGTTCAGCCGCCGAACGGTACTGGCCCTGCTCGGAGCGCTCGGCCCGGCCGGCTGCCTCCGGCTCTCGCAGGGCTCGACCACGACGCCGGAACCGACTGCAACTCCCGAAATAACGCCCACCGCAAGCCCGTCGACGTCCAGCCCGACCGACACCCCCGACACGAAACCGCCGACCGCCGGCCCCGAGTATCCCCCGGGGGTCCGTCCGGACGGCCTCTCGCCGATCATCGCCGACGCTCATACCGCAGCACTCGCCGACCGGTCGTTCACCGCCAGGCTCCGCGTCACCGAGGCCGTCCGGGGCGAACAGCACCTCGACGCCACGACCCGGTTTCGCGACGGCAACGCGCTCCGATCGTTCAACGCCCAGCAGGCCAGCCTCTACAGCACGGCCGGCGAATCCCTGTGGCGGCGTGAGATCGAGGGCGGCTACATTTACGGCACCCGCCAGCAGCGACTCATCGACCGGGGGGTCGCCTCGTACAATGGGTTTATCCGAGGGCTGGTGGACGCCCGGACGTTCGAGTCGGTGACCCGGACGGTCGCCGACGATCAGGTCCGGTTCGAGGCCACCGCGTCGGTCGCTGCCGACGCGGCGGTCGAAGCGCTCCCCTGGTGGCTCGCCCAGGCGGACGACGAGATCGCCTCGTTCAGCGCCGATATCACCGTCCGTTCGGGCGGCCTCGTCGAGTCGGTCGCCGCGACGATCGAGGTCGTCCGCCCGAACGACCGACTGCGGCGCCTCGAACTCTCCTTCGGCGTCGAGGGCGTCGGTTCGACATCGGTCCCGGCCCCGTCGTGGCTGCAGACTGCCCGGGACAACGTCCCCCAAATCGACGCCGCCCTCATCGACGGCCGGCGGTTCCTCCGGCTCGACCACACGGGCGGGGTGGCCATCCCGACGGGCGCCCAGATCGACATTCACGGCGAATCCGAGGCGGTCTCGGACCACGTCGAGAACGAGGCCCCCATCGGGCAGGGGGATCGGGTCTGGCTCTGGCGGGACCAGGACACGGTCCACCTCGACCGCGGCTCGCAGCCGTCGGTGACGCCCGAGCCCCTGGACGCCACCGGGTGGCTCGAGATCCAGTACGGCATCGCCTTCTCGGCCTTCGCTTGGACGCTCTACCGGGTCGATTTTCAGGACCTCTGAGGATCGACGGGCCCGCTAGTCGGCCTGGCAGTCGGGACACCAGTAGGTGATCCGATCGTACGCCCCGAGCTCCGCCCGTTCGAGTGCCGTCTCACACCTCGGACACTCGTCGCCGCGATAGACCTGCATCCCGAGGTCGCCGCCATCGATCTTCGTTTGATACCAGTCCATGGTCCACTCGACAGCCTCCGCCGTCAGCGCCTCGGCCGTTGATCGATCCAATGCAGTCCCACTCGTCTGTGGATTGATCCCGACTTCCCAGAGCACTTCGTTTTTGATGATGTTCCCCACGCCACCGAAGATCGACTGATCGAGGAGGACGTCCGCGACCGACCGATCGTCGTCGAGAAGCCGCTCGACCGCCCGGCCCCGGTCGAATTCGTTCGATAGCACGTCCTCCGCCGGCCGATCGTAGCGAGCCAGTTCCTCGTCGCCATCTTCGAGCACCTTCACCGAACAGCTGTAGACGTAGAGGCTATCCGCCTCGCACTCGAGGGCGAGGCGTTCGTCCAGGTCGCGCCGCTCGTTCACACGATACGAGCCGTACATCAGGAAGTGGATCACGACGTGGCGCGGATCGACGTCGAGGAACAGGCGTTTCTTCACGGCCCGGACCCGCTGGATCGTCCCGTCCGCCAGGTCCTCCAACGGCTGGTCGGCGTTGCCCCCGACCCGCTCGATCGTCTGGCCTTCGAAATCGGCGAGCTCGTCGGCGACCCGGTAGACCGACGGCCCCTCCATAGCCGACACTTCGGCTACATTGCCATTACTGCTTTGCGACCTTCCGATCGCCAGGTGTCCGTCCGTGGTTCTGAATCCGGCGTCACCTACTGCAGCTCAATCGCCCGGACTGGCCGCCGGCGTCGCGTCGGGTCTTGATGGGTCAGCCAATTCACCCGTCGTGTCCACCGTCTCCTCGACCTGCGTGTAGACGAGCACCACCCCGACGAGCGCCAGGGCCGCCCCGAACACGAAGGGTATCGGATAGCCGAACCGCACGAGGAACCCGGCGGCCAGCGGGCCGATGGCCGTCCCCAGCCCGAAGCTCATCGTGAGGACGGAGAGCTTGGTCCCGGCGTTCCGGGCGTCGGCCAGGTCACCCGCGAGGGCGAGACCCGGGGCGAACACCATCGCTCCCGAGATCCCCTGGCCGATCCGGGTGAGCAGCATGCCCCACGAGGTCGTCACCAACCCCTGGGCGAGCGTCGCCGGGACCAGCACCGCCAACCCGAGGAGGACGAACGGCCGGCGACCCCAGCGGTCGCTCGCCGCCCCGATCGGGATCTGGAGCAGGATCTGTGCGAGGACGAACGCCCCGAACTGGAGGCCGAACCACGCCGTGTGTTGCCCGAGGCGCTCGTTGATGACGGGCTCGAGCGTCGCGATCAGGCCGATCGCGATCGCCATGAACATGCCGGCGACCGCCAGCGTGAAGATCGGGTCCAGCAGGGTATCGGACTCGCTCGCGAAGACGTCGATCGAGAGGTCCTCGCCGGCCGACGCCTCCAGGCTCTCGGGGTTCGAGACGAGCACCCACACCGCGACGTAGCTGACGAACACCGTGAGCCCCGCGATGTAGAACGCGGCGTCGAACCCGGTTACCCGCGCGCCAATCACCGACAGCGAGTACGGCCCCGCGTCGACGATCACGCCGGCCGCGATCGGCCCGAGGCCGATACCGAGCATCCGGAAGGCGTTGAACAGGCCCATGTTCCCGCCACGGGAGTCGTCCGTCGCGAGGTCGTTGATGAGGGCGATCGTGCTGGGGATGGTGAACGCCACCCCGACGCCCTGGAGGCCTCGGACGAGGAGCAGCGAGACGTAATCGCCGACGAACGCGTAGGTGAGGTTCGCGCCCGTCAGGATGGCCAGGCCGATCAGGACGAACCGCTTTCGGTCGCCCGTCCGGTCCGAGAGCCGGCCCGTGAACGGCTGGCCGAGGCTGTTGAGGAACCCGTACAGGGAGAGGATGAGCCCCGTGACGAAGGCGGGTGAGAGCCCGAAGGCGTCCCCCGAGAGGCTCTCGCTGGCGATCAGCAGGGGCAACACCACGATGAGGAACGAGTTCCCGACGGCGTCGGCGAACCGCGCCAGGGCCAATACGAGGACGCGGGTGTCGACATCGAGGGAGCGCATCAACGACGCACCTCGTCCGTGTGAGACCCGGCGAGCGTCCTATCCGGGCCGACAGCAAGCGTGATCGATGCGACGGGACTCCATCGAACCCTCCGGGTCGAGTGGACCGACCCCAGCGACTCTGGGCGGGGAAACCTGTGCATGCGTACACCGACCATCGCGCGGCCACCCCGACTGCGTGGCTCCGGGTATACTAGCCGGGTTTATCCGCCCGACCGATTCGAACGGTACCCTGACCGCAACCGGCACTGGAACCCGGTCGTCGCCGGTCCGTCACCAGGAATAATCGCCCCAGTCCGGGAGATCCTCGATCTCCGTCACCGGGGTTGCTCGCTCGCGATAGTCCCTAAAAACGTCGAGGCCCCACTCGACCGCCCGGTCCGATTCGGACACCGCCGACATGACGTAGGCCCCGGACTGTTGGTCGTAAGCCCGCAGTTCGACGAGCGAATCGTCGTAGATCGACAGCCCCCACGGCGGCACGTCCTCGCACACCCAGTATCGCGGTCTGGCCCCCGACTCGCTGAAATCATCGTGGAGCTCGGGGAACCGCTCCAGGCGATCTTCGACCTCCGCGGCTGGGTAGATCGATTCGGCGTCCACCTCGTTTTCCGTCAGGATCCGCAGGATCTTCTCCTGGTAGAGGTCCGGGACCGGCGTCCAATCCAGCACCCGCAGGATATCGATGCCCTCGACGAGCTCGAGCCCCTGATCGATCGAGTACGACTCCTCCCCGTGGACCCGCCAGTCGGCTTCGTCGTCGGCGAACAGCGACGGGTCGAACGACCCCGCCCAGTCGTCCAGCAAATCGAGGAGCGGCTGCAGGCGGGCGGCCGTCTCCAGGTGCGCCTCGAAGCTGGTCGTCCGATGGGCGACGACCCGGCCGAACGCCGTTAGGGCGTACCCGTCGTCAGTCCGACGGACGAGCCCATGCTCGTCGAAGGCCCGGACGATACGGTGACAGGTGGTCTTCGACACCCCCAGCTCCGCCTCGAGTTCCCGCCGGTGATACGGGCCCGCCGCCAGCACGGCAAGCGCCTCGCTCCGGTCGACGGCGACGTCGATCAGGCCGTCATCGGGTGCCATCTGGGGTCTATCTCCCGTAACCACGGTCGCCGTTAAGGCGTTTTGGGATCCGAAACCGTTCCGGGGTGCGAAACGGTTCCGGACCGGGGCGACCTCCCCGACGAGTGAGTACAAGTCCCGTCCGTACTTCCGATGAGGTACCCGGATACCCATGCGCGAAGCCGTCATCCACGTCACCGACGACCACCTGGGAGCGATCGGGCTCGACGGGGTTGTCTCCACGCTCCGACAGGCCGGCCTGCAGGACCTCACCGAGCTCCGACACGAGGGGATCCAGCAGGTCCGGGTGGCCGAGCCGATTCCCGAGGCGGTCCTGTCCGGGCTCGAGCCGGTGGACTGGTGGGAGACGCTGGACGAGTCGCCGGCCGGGACCACGTACATGTGGAAGATCACGGTCACGAACTGCCAGACGACCTGTCCGTTCACCGAGGAAACCATCGTCTACGAGATCGATGCCGTCCGCGACCGCGGCATCGACCTCTCACTCATCGGCTCACAGGCCGAGATCGGCCGGACGATCGACCAGCTGATCGAGGCCGGGATGCACGTCGACCTCGAACGGCTAGGTGAGTATCGTGGGTCCGCGTCGACGATCGACCACCTCACCGAGCGCCAGCGCGAGGTGGTCCGCACCGCCCACGAGCTGGGCTATTACGACGTGCCCCGGACAACCTCGACCGAGGAGGTCGCCGAGGCGGTGGGGGTCAACCCCTCAACGGCGGCCGAACACCTCCAGCGCGCCGAGCGGAACCTCCTGGATAACGTTCTCGTCGCCGCCGACTGACGCCGTCGACCGTACTCTCTCTGCTAGTGGTCTATGGATTCCCAATAAATGAAATCACGATCACCGAAAATGAGTGTCAGATATAGTTAATTTCTCTAATCTATTCAAGATATAGGGCGCGTATCGATCAACCAAGCACCAAAATATTTCGGGGACGCCCCTGACTCAGTTCGATGGCGAGATGTTCTGATTCATCCGAAACAAATTCTCCGGATCCCACTCTTTCTTGAGCTGGACCAGCCGGTCGAAGTGATCTCGGTAGGCCATCGATTCCTCGCCCTCGCTCTCGGAGATGAAGTTGACGTATGTCCCCCCGGTTGCGTGTGGGGCCATCGCCTCGAAGTACTCGCGGGCCCACGCGATGCACTCCTCGTCCATCGACGGGTCTTTCCATCGAGAATGGACGTTCGTCAAGAACTCGCTGTTGCGGTGGGGATAGGCGGTCGCGTCCGCCGACACACGACTCACTGCACCGCCGAGATGGACCAAGAGAATTTCGCCAAACGCCGTCGGCATGTTCTTGGCGTACTTGATGGCCGTGTCCAGCGCATCGTTCGTGAACTCCGAGAAATTGTGAGACTTCCAGTAATTGCGGTCGCCCGGCGGGCCGAAGTCGTCGAGCGCCGACTGAAACCCCGCGTATTGATGCGGGATGAAGGCGTCGCCAACAGGGTTGCCGAATCCCCGGACATCTTCCGCATACTGTTCTCCGTCTTCTACGTCTCCAGTGTAGAACCCCACCACACCGACCACCGGCTCGCCGTAGTAGGATTCGTCGAGGAAAGGAAACTCCGGAGCTGTGAACATATCGACCCACACCGTCAGTTCGTCCGGGATGTTCTGGATATAGTCACGCCAGTTGCGAAGGACCGTGTGAGCCTCGTCCATGGGAAACACAACTGGACCACACAACAACTCCGGACCAACCTCGTGGAGGTCGAACTCGAATGACGTGACGACGCCGAAGTTACCACCACCGCCACGGATACCCCAAAAGAGGTCCTCGTTTTCGTTCTCACTAGCATGGATCAGTTCCCCGTCAGCCGTAACCAGGTCGACGGAGCGGAGGTTATCGACGGTGAGCCCGTATTTTCGCGAGAGCCACCCGAACCCACCGCCAAGGGTGAGACCAGCGACACCCGTTGTCGAGTTGATCCCGAGCGGCGTCGCTAGGCCGAACCGTTGGGCTTCGTGGTCGAAGTCACTCAGTCGCGCTCCGGGTCCGACCCTGGCCGTTTTCGAGTTCGGATCGACCCGGACGGTGTCCATTGGCCCGAGATCGATCATGACGCCGCCGTCACATACCGCGTTACCGGCAACGTTGTGTCCACCGCCCTTTACCGCCAGAAGTCGGTCCTGTTTCCGGGCGAAGTTGACGCCGGCAATCACGTCGGCCGCCCCTGCACTACGAACAATGACGGCCGGTTCCCGGTCTATCATCGCGTTCCAAATCTCACGAGCGTCATCGTATCCGTCATCGTCCGGACGAAGGACCTCTCCTCGGGTCTGCTCCCGGAGGTCCGAAACGGCTTCCGCCGTTAGCTGACGTTGAGCTGAGGTCATTGCAGTACCTCATCAGGGGAATTCCTTCCGTGGGGACATGGTGATTTCTGATGAAATATGTCATACCGTGAAAAATGATTGTAGCTCAGGGCAAACCTTGGCTTCTCACGCGGTGGTCTCCGATGGGAAGTGATCGGCTGTCTCGTCAGGCTGGAGCAATCGTGCCTCGTCCCGATACCGCTCGAAAACGGAGAAGGCCCACTCGCGCGCAGCCGGCGCGTCCGTGTCGAAGACGGCTTCGAGCACGGCTGTCTCGGCGTCATGACAGCAGATGCCGATGCGGTCGTCGAAGATGCCGAGACCGCATCGATCGTTGTCTGGGAGGGCATCGTGGAGATAGATGGTACAATTCTCACGGCTGGTCGCTTCGGCCACCCGTTCGGGATTCCATGCAATGGTCCTCTCGAGGACCTCCGGATCGTAGATGTACTCGAAGTCCATCCCGTTGAGGACCGCTCGACATACGGCTTCGTTATTGACGGATTTGAAGACTGTCGTTCCAAAGCCGTACATCATGGAGGCCTCTTCGATGAGCTGGGTGACCCGCTCGACGGGCTCATATGGGTATCCTGGCCCGGGATACGCGACGACCGGATCGGTAAACAGGCCGACGGAGAACCCATCCATCTCGC
>CAYOLR010000071.1:0-12833 GCA_964404815.1 uncultured Halobacteriales archaeon | reverse complement strand
GGTGAGGTCGGCAGTGGCGACTACGGTGGCTACGCCGACGTGACCGTCACGATCGACGATCCTGACGATCCCTTGGTCGGATCCTTGGCTCCCGAAACCCGCGTGTGGGCCAGCCACGCCGACGAGGTGAAGGTCGTCCCAGAGGGGTTCACCCGAACGGCCCACAGCGATGTCTGCGGGATCGAGGCGATGAGCGATACCGGGAACGACCTCTACGGGGTCCAGTGGCATCCCGAGGTCGCCCATACAGCCGAAGGAGACGTTATCTTCGAGAACTTCCGACACCTCTGCGAGTAGGCCTATGACGACCACACAGGGGAACCTCGCCGCGCTCTCACGGTTCATCTTCCGCGCCCCCGGGTGGCAGACCAGCGCCGGCTTCGCCCTCCTTCTCGCGGCGGTGACCGGAATCGCCGCGTTCGACTCACAGTTCGTCCTCGATGACGCCTACCAGGGTATTTTCTACGTCGGGATTCCGACTCTCACCGCCAGTTTCCTCACCACCCCGATCGACCGGTGGCTCGGCGGGCAGCTCACCTGGAACCGGTCGTCGCTGCTGGCGTTGGCCTGCGAGGTGATCGTCGTCGCGGTCCTCACCGTCGCCGGGACGATCGCCTTCCTCACCCCGCTGGGACAGCACTTCGTCTTCGATGCCCTCCTGATGGCGCTCGCCGCGATCTTCGCCCTCCGTCTGCTGGTCGTCATGGCGGTCTCCCACCGCAACCCGTTCATTGCGATGGTCCCTGCCAGCATTCAGACGGCGACCGCCGCCCTCCTCCTGTTCATCTACAGCGGCACGCTTCGCTTCCTGGAGGTCGGCGGCCCGATCCTGCAGGCTTACCTCTCCCGGCCGGAGCAAGCGCCGGCGGAGCTCCTGGTTATCGTCCCGAACGACTTCATCCTGCTCGCCGTTATGTGCCTGCTCTATTCGACGGGCGTCTGGGCGATCGTCAACATGGTCGACCGCCCGTGGCGGCGCAACCTCGGCGTCAGCGGGTTCGACTTCCTTCGCGGCTTCATCGGCCATATCGCCGAGGGGTCGAACGAGTTGGAGGAGTTCTTCGAGGACATCGGCGAGGAGGCGATCGTTCCGGTGACCGTCCTCGCGTTCAGGCGCCGGGACGGTACTGAAAAGGCCCGGTTCGTCCTCCCGATGGTCCACCCGGGACCGATGGGGGAGATCGGCGGCGGAAACCTCCCGGAACGGGTCGCCCAGGAGGCGGACGGGCTCGCCTTCCCGCCCCACGCCACGGCCGGCCACGACTTCAACCTCGTCACCGAGAAGGAGGTCGAACGGCTCATCGATGCGGCCCAACGGGCCTACGACCGGATCGAGTATCAGGAGACCGCCACCGAGAGCCATCGGTCCCGATCGGGGGAGGCGTCGTTGATCGGACAGGCCTTCGGCGACGACGCCCTGCTGATCTCGACGTTCGCGCCCGGGACCGCCGATGACGTTGACTACGGCGTTGGCCTCTCGACCATGGCCGAGGCCAGGGGCGCCGGTATCGACGACGTCCTGCTCGTGGATGCTCACAACAGCAACGACGGGTTGGAGGGTGACGACCTCGGACACGTTACGCCCGGCAGTCACCGGTCGTTCGACCTCTTCAACGCAGCGGCCGACCTCGGCGGGGTGCTGTCCTCTGCACCTCAGTACAGTTTCGAACTCGGCGTCGCCTGGGACGAAACGGACTGGGACAAGACGGACGGTATCGGCCCGCTCGGCGTCCGGGTGGCCGTGATCGAGGCCGGGAATATTCAGACGGCCTACGTCCTGATCGACGGGAACAACATGGAGCCCGGCCTCCGGGACCGCATTGTCGACACCCTCGATATCGACGCGGTCGAGGTGATGACGACGGATACCCACCTGGTCAACACGGTGGAATCCGTCAATCAGGTCGGGGAGGCGATCTCCCACGACGAACTCATCCGGACGATCGAATCGCTCCTGGCGGCGGCCCGGGACGACCTCGAACCCGTCACGGCCGGCATGGCGAGCGACCGGGCTGAGGTGACCATCTTCGGCAACGACCGGACGGAAACCCTCGCGAGCCACGCCAACGCGGTTATCGCCATGGGCGGTGCCCTGGCCGGGGCGGTGATCGTCGCGACCGTGGCCATCAGCGTGCTGATCTTCTTCTTCGCCCCGCCCTGACGCGAGTCAGGATTCGATGAGATCGTCGACCGCCGAGCGGGCGGCAAGGGCCGCGTCGTCGGCGACCCGTCCGGCGTCGTCCGCGTCGGGAACGTTCAGGTAGACATCGACCTCGAGTCGGCCCTCTGAATAGGTCACGCTGACGTCGAGGTCGCGGATTTCGGATCGGGAAAACCGTGAGAAAACGACGGATTCGGCCGCGGAAACCGCGGTATCGACGATCTCTTCGTCGGAAACCATTTAGGCGCCGCCGGCGCCGCCCGGCCCGCCACCGCCCGGAATGCCGCCGCCGGGGATGCCGCCCCCGCCGCCCTGGAGACCGGAAAGGAGGTCCTGGAGTTCCTCCTGCAGCGACTCGAACTGGCTCTCGATACGGTCCTCCTGTTTCTCGAGGGTCTGGATGCGGATCTCGAGGTTGTCCACCTTCTGGTTCAGGTCCGCCTCGGCATCGTCGAAGTTCGTTTCGACGAGGAGCTCCCCGACCTCGCGGTACATCGTCGCCTCATCGTCGATGTCCTCGAGGGCATCGAGAGCGTTCTCGGCCTCGTTCAACTGGGTCTCGGCCTGCTGTCGCTGGACCGCGACCTGCTGGGCCTTCTGCTGGAGCTCCTGAAGCTCCTCCACTTTCTCGCGAGCCTCGGGCGGCAGTTGTCCTTGCATACCAAAACCCTGCATGTCAGGGCTCAAAAACCCCCGCTTTGTCGGCCACCCGCTCGGCAACGGACGTCAACGATAACCAGGTGTTCGCGGCGGCTCGAAGCGCCACCAGGTCGGCGGCGTCGATGTGGATCGAGACGACGCGGCCCTCCCGGGAAACCGTCGTCGAGGATCGATCGTCGTCGATCTCGCCGATCTCTTGGGCGATGCTCCGCTCGACCGTCGCCGCGGCATCGGCCGAGGCGTACTCGAACGCGAAATCGAGCTCGTGGGGCATCGCCATATCTCCCGGCTGAGGCCGGAGGCTCTTGAATGTCGGTAGACGGGCTTACTGGAGTGGTTGCCCGGTCACGAGCAGGTAAACGATCGCCACCCCGAGAAGGACGATCAGGACGAGTATCGCCTTCCCGACCGAGCCAACGGGGAGACGATCGCCGAAGCCGCCGTCACGACCGCCGCCGGCGGCCGGACCGCCCCAGCTCATTGTCGGAAACGCAATAGTACCATGATTAGCCTGGAAAACTGCCCCGAGTGCCGGTGGGAGTTATTCGACGGAGACTTCCTTGACGTCGCCGCTGCGCTCCTTCAGGAGGACGCGGTGGCCGCAGTAGGGACACCTGACGCCGGAATACTCGTCGAGCTCGACGTCGCGTTTACACCGTGAACACTTGTAGCTCATTCGTCCTCGTCCTCGGCGAGGGCGGCGCGGATGGATCGACGGACGGTTCGACCGGCCGGGGTCTCCGGGCGGTACGTTCCGCCCGCGAACTTGTGGCCACACCGGCCACATTCCCAGATCCCCGACCCGGCCCGCGATACCCGGTCGGCACCGCAGTCCGGACAGGCGTGATCCTCCCGCATCTCCTCCTCGATTTCGGAGACGCGGCGACGGGCGACCCGGCCGTACCGGGGACCGAACCGGCCGGATGAGCCCGTGCGTCGCTTCTTTTCTGGCATGGCTCCCGATAGCCGGTTGGCGCGTTTAAAGGCTTTGTAACGCCGGCGTTATCGGCCGAGTGTGTTGATACCCGCGGCCTGGTTGATCGGACATTTCTGCGTGTATCCGGTCACCAGCAGGATCGCCCCCACGACCACCGCGATCACGGCGGCCACGATCCCGAGGGCCAGGTAGTCGACGTAGATCAGGATTCCCGCCAGTACCAGGAGTGCGCCGATGACGAACCGAGCGTTGCGGTCGAGCCCCCCGACGTTCTTGTCCATACCCCGGTATCGGGGGGCAAACTTCAAAGGCGTTGTGCGGGTGAACGGGCAGACTATAGTAGGGCCCAGGTGTGCGGGTAGCCATGGAGCGGCTCAAACGCTCGCTTCGGGAGGCGGACGTCGTCCCCTTCGAGGACTACCAGTACCTGGTCCATCCCGTGACCGACGGTATCCCCCTCGTGGAACCCGCCCTCCTGGAAGAGGTCGTGGACGGTATTCGGGCGGTGGCCGACCTCGACCGGGCCGACAAGATCGTCGCTCCGGAGGCAATGGGTATCCATCACGCCACGGCCCTCTCGCTCGATACGGGCGTTCCGTTCGTAGTCGTGCGGAAACGGTCATACGGGCTCGACGGCGAGGTCGCCGTCCACCAGCGGACGGGGTATAGCGAGGGCGAGCTGTTCATCAACAACGTCCATCCGGGGGATCGCGTCGTGTTCGTCGACGACATGTACTCCACCGGGGGAACCCTGGAGGCCGTCTGCTCGACCCTCCTGGATATCGGCGTTGATCTCGTCGACGCCGTGGTTGTCCTCTGCCGCGGGCCGGTCGAGGCCGACCTCCCCATCGACGTCAAATGGCTCCTCGAGGTCGAGGTCGTCGACGGCGAGGTCGTCGTTCACGAGTGAGCGTCGTGGGCGGCTTCAATGGAATCCACTAACCGGTTCCGCTCGGTATGGTGGTGGAGATGGGTTGAACACGAACAGTCGGTTGCACCGACACCGCCGATGGATCGGCCATCGATCTCCCGGCTTATCGAACACTCGGCGTCGACGCCCAGGGAACGGATGGCCCGATCGAGCCGACTGGCGGGGTGGCCCAACAGGTAGTCGATATGCCAGTGCCGAGTCTCGTTCGCCCCCTCGGCCACCCGCCGGTGACGATCGATCCTGGCGAAGCCACCCGGCCCGAAGGCGGACCCTACGTACGCATACCACCCCGACTCGAGCGACCGTTTGCCGAGGGCGCCGAACGCGATCCTCGCCGATCGGGGAAGCTCGATTAGTAGTGTGTAGGTCCCGCCCATCGGTAGCGACGAAAGGCGGCGGGAAGAAATCGTTTCGCGTGTGAATCAGGCGGTGGCGACCGTGGATTCGCTCCGGGCGTACAGTGAGTACGCCAGGACGGCGAACCCGATCGCCGTGAGGGCGCTCTGGACGAAGACACCCACCTCGAGGCCGAATCCGGCCAGTTGGTCGATGCCGCCGCCGATGATGCCCCCGAAGGTGATCACCCCGAACCCGAGGGCGAACAGTTTGAGCGCGTGCGCCCCGGTTCGCTTGAACGCCCGATAGGCGAGGTGGGTGATCACACCGCCGAGGACGAGCACCATCACCTTCGCGGCGACGATAAACGGTGCGAGTTCAATCATTTGCGGATCCCGCTTTCCAACCCGGTCGACATACCCCGGCTAGCCCAGGAGGTAGCGGAGCGCGGGCATGTTCTTCACGAAGCCCATCTTCTCGATGTACTTGTCGAGACCCAGGATCCGGCCGGCACCGAAGGCGCCGAGGCCGAACAGCAGCGCCGCGTACACGATGTGGTCGTCGACCACCCAGCCGTGGGCGAGCGGGAGTCCGGCCGCCAGACCGCCCTCCAGGGCCGCAGCCCAGAAGAACAGCATCATGACTGCGCCCCAGAAGGCGTTCCAGCGCACGAACGCACCGAGGATCAATCCCAGGCCGGTGAGGGTGAGCCCCCACATGACCAGCATGTCGATCATGGGGCTCCCGGCCATCGAAGACCACATGCCCATCAGGGGGTTGCCCTCGGGGATCGCGTGCGCGAGATAGCCCGCGGCGGTCCAGTTGTTCTCCGGGTTCGCGTCGAGGTAGGTGACCAGTTTGGTCAACCCACCCTGGAGCAGCACCCAACCCATCGCGATCCGCATGATGAGGAGCGAGTAGCCGACCCAGGTTTCCGAGTAGTTGAAGCTTGTTTCGCGGCCGAACAGTTCGGCCTCCATAGTTCGCGTTGACATAGTTTTTGCACCTCTACATGCACCACTTCGACGGATCGGGATATAAAGGGAGACTCAGGTTCTCAGAAAGTGAAAACGTTCGATTTTCTCGGATTTGTCGATTCCCATTTACTGAGAATCATTCGACAGCGGGCAGATTTTCCCCTACAAATCCAGCGGCGAGGCCTTGAGGTACTCCCGGAGCAGCACGGTCGCGTAGGCCCCCTTCGGGAGGGCGAACGAGAGTGTCAATGGGTCGTGTTCGACCTCGAGATCGGTCGGTACGAGGATGGCCCGCCGGGTTCCGGTCGATCCGAACTCCCCCGGGCCGTCGAACTGGGATGGGCAGAGATCGAGATCGGCCAACACGCGTCGCTCGATCGACCCGGGCTCCCCCCGGCCGAGCTCCGTCGCGGTCCCGACCAGCGGTGCCGTCACGACCGCCCGCCCACGCTCGATGTGGCGGTTGATCGTCTCGAGCCGGTCGGCAGTCACCCGTTCCGTCCGGTCGGGGTCCGGGACGGTCAACCCCGAGCGTTCGTCCGTGAAGCAGACGACGTCTCCCTCCACGGCACGGTCGAACGGCAGGCCGTGTTCGAACCGTACGGATAGGATCCGGTTGAAGATCAACGACTGGGCTGCATGGACGAAGAGCCGCTGCAGGTTGTCGGGAAGGACCTCCAGGGCGGTCCGAAAATCCCTGGGCCCGTCGTCGGCCTCGGCGAGGGCGTGGAGGATCGCCCGCTCGTGATGGAGATGACCGGGCATCCGATCGAGACCTCCCGTCCAATCCTCCGTTTCGCGGATGTACTCCCTGGCCTGCCGCGTCCGTTCGGGTTCGGTCTCGTGCGGTTCGGCGACGTACGTCATGGCGGCCCCACGCCAATCCCCCCTGACGATCCGGAGGCCGACGGCGTGGGTGATGGGCCGGCGGCTTCCGAACCGCTGGTGGCCGAAGTAGTTCGGGACGGCCACCGTGCCGCCCCCGAAGCGTTCGAGGTCGGCCGTGATGGCGTCGACGGCGTCCGGGCGGTCCGGGTCGGCGATCGTGATCTCGAACGCGTTCCCGGCGAGGTCGCCGTGGAGGAGGTCGCGCCCGAACCGGCCGACCGGTTCGATGGAGGCGTCCCGTACCCCCGGGAGGTCCGCTGGCTCCACACCCCGGATGGAGAGGAGTTGGGTTGACACGGCTCGCTTATCCTTCGTCCCGGCCCACGAGATCCGCTCCCGACTGATCCCCATGCGGTCCGAGAACTCCCGGACGAAGGCGTTCGTATCCCAATCGAAGAGCGTGACCCTGACCAGAAGGCAGGGATAGTCGCCGATATCGGCGTCGACCGGCTCGGGGTCGACCGTCTCGAGCTCACGTACCCGGAAGTCCTCGGGGCTTTCGCGGAGCCGTCCCCCCACGCCGTCGCCCTCGCTGACGTAATAGTCGATTCCGATGGTCCGTTCGAGGGGGTGTGCCGGTCGCATTAGTACAGGGACAGCTCCCCCGTCACCTCGTCGATCCGGTCGTCGGCCGCCGGACCGATGCCCAACGTCGTCACGGTGCCGGGATCCAGCTGCGTGTGGCCCGCATCCCGTATCAACGCCGTCGGAAGCCCACGGGCCTCAGCGACCTCCTTCAGCGAGTGCAGGGTCCGCTCGTCGGACGCCTTCAGGACGACCTTCTTCTGACTCTCGGCTTTCCAGTCCCGACGGGCAGCCTCGTCGGCGCGTTCGTACGCCGACAGCGAGGCATGGGCGACCTGAGCGGCCAGCTTGCCGACCCCCATATCGAGGTCGGCCCGGACGACGATCGCCTGTTTCATACCTGGCGGTCGGGCACCGCCCTCAAAGGCCTGCCGGGACGCTCACACCGGGAACTTTTACCCGGACCGGCGGTTGGAGTCGCGTATGATTCTCTCCGACGGGGACATCATCCGGCGGCTCGAGGACGGAGACCTCGTGATCGAGCCGCTCGACGACCCCGACCTGCAGATCCAGCCCGCCAGCGTCGATTTCCGTCTCGGCCGGGAGTTCCTCGAGTTCAAGCGGACGAACATCACCTGTATCCATCCGGACAAGGGTGACGAGGTAGAGAAGTACGTCACCGAAACGACCGTTCCCCCTGGCGGGGAACAGACCACCCTGGGGGAAGACGAGGGCCGTGGTGAATTCATCCTCCATCCGGGCGACTTCGTCCTCGGGACGACCAAGGAACGCGTCGAGATTCCGGACGACCTCATCGCCCACGTCGAGGGACGGTCCTCGCTCGGTCGGCTCGCGATCGTAGTCCATGCCTCCCTCCCATTTGACGAGGAAATTTTCCTGTGGACGCCCGACGAAGGGTTTGGATTTTACCACATTGGCGACATTGTAGAGAATGAACGATCCGCCAGAGCGGTGTCCTTCGACCCACGGACGCTCCGTGTCCGCACCCACAAGGTTACCGACTATATTACTAACCCAACGAAACGCATCTATCAGATCACCTTACAATCCGGACGGCAGGTTCACGTCACCAAAGACCACAACCTGTTCACCCTCGATGATCACGGTGGTGTAACTCGAATTCCGAGCGAGGATGCCGAAGGTGAACTCGTGATGATTCCTGAAAGCCTCCCGGAACCTCAGGCACCGAAATCGGATATCGACCTCCTGGATTACTTCGATGGTGACGATGACGTTATCGCGTATGCGACCGACGGCCTGGGGCATGTGGATTGGAACCGGGTCCCTTCGGGATCCAAGCGCCATTATCGATCGCGTAACAGTGCCCCACTTTCAGCGCTCTCTCGAACCTCCGTCGGCGATAGTATCGAATTGGCATTCAAACAGAGCGATCTGCGACTCCCTCGCCACCTTCCACTAACTGCGGAATTTGGGTGGATTCTCGGATTCTATATCGCGGAAGGATCCGTCCGACGGAAACAGATCTCATTCGGAAGCAGTAACCCGGACTATCTCGATCGTGTCGCGGCATGGTTCGAAGAGTTCGATACGGGACTGTACCGGTACGAATACGAAGAAAATAATTATGAGATTCTGACCATCACATCGGCACTCTGGTCGAAACTCTTCAATGAACTTGCCGGCTCAGGCCGGGAGAAAAACATTCCCGATGCGGCGTGGAATTGGCCCACTGAGATATTGGAGGCGCTCCTCGATGGACTCCTCGACGGTGACGGCTCTCGGCGGGCGACCCGAGAGACGCTTTATACCAGTAATCCAGTGCTCGCTAATCGGACGATGTACCTGGCTGCCCGGCTAGGATTAATCGGCTCGATGTATAGCCGAGAACGAGAAACGTATATCGAACCGAGTGACGTAACACACTTCGGAACCCACTGGGCTGTCGACTTATCTGAAGAGGCTCACAAACGGGGCCAATACGTTCCGAACCCGACGGAATTACTGTGCGAGCTCAGGGAGGAGGCGGGAATGGATTTGAGCCAGGCAGCGAAGGCAATGGGGTTCGCGTCGAAATCCAGCATCTCAAACGTGGAAAACAACCACTACGACGCCGTCAAACGATCGACGCTTGAGGAATTCCGTGATGCCTACGCTACGTCAGGGGCCGATACCACACGACTCAATCAACTTCTCCAGGGAGATATCAGGTTCGACCGTGTGGTTTCAGTCGAGGAAACGGACAGAGTTGAGCCGACATATGATCTCGAGGTTCAGCCAAACGGGAGGGCAATCGAGAACTTCCTCGGTGGCCGGGGTGGTGTCTTCCTATCGAACACGGCCGGCATCGTAGACCCGGGGTACCGGGGGCAGATCACCCTCGAACTCTCGAACCTGGGGAGCGCCCCGGTCGCCCTCCAGGCGGGGATGCGGATCTCCCAACTCACCTTCACCGAGCTCAAAAACCCGGCCGAACGCCCCTACGGAAGCGAACGCGGCTCGAAATACCAGGACCAGGCCGGCCCGCAGGCCTCACGCATCGGCGGTGACGACGAGTTCACCGGTGACCAGGTGTGAGGTTCATCGAGGAGATCGTCGTCGACGACTTCCTCCCGACCCTCCGGTCGATGCTGGCCGAGGAGCTCCGAACCCGTGGGTTGACCCAGGCGGAGGTGGCGGAGGCACTTGGGATCAGCCAGAGCGCGGTCTCGAAATACGCCCACGGTGACGTCCACCGGCACCCCCGAATCCTGGAGGACGAGCGCGTCGGGGATCTCGTCGACCGTGTCGCCGACGGGCTGGCCGACGGCGACATGACGCGTGTCCAGGCGCTCATCGAGATCGAGGTCTTCATCCGCCAGCTCGAGCGGGGCGACCTCCTGGCCCAGCTCCACGAGGAAGCGGTCCCGGCGTTGGCTGGTCGCGATGTCGCCTTCTCGATCCACGACCCCGATTCGGAGCTCCGGGCGGCCGAGCAGGTCCTCGCCTCGGTCCGGCGTGGGCTCCGCATCATG
The DNA here is from genome assembly GCA_964404815.1 of uncultured Halobacteriales archaeon. GTDB lineage: Archaea > Halobacteriota > Halobacteria > Halobacteriales > Hikarchaeaceae > CAYOLR01. The sequence continues at coordinate 2,425 of CAYOLR010000071.1, read as the reverse complement.
GAGAACACCCGTGGCGTGGCCGACCTCATCCCGAACGTCGGGTCGAACCTGGTCGAATGCGTACCGGGGGCCGGGAGCATCGACGACGTCGCCGCGGTTCCCGGCCGGCTGTTCGACGTCCGGGATCGGCTGTCGGTCCCGGCCGACCCCGAGTTCGGTGCGAGCGAACACGTCGCCTCCGTCCTGTTGGCGGCCCGAGCGGCCGGGAGTGACGCGCTTGCAGCCGTGAACGTCAGGTATACTGACGCGATCGTGACCGGCCTCGAAGCCCAGGGGCTCACAGCGGCCACGTTCGACGCCGAGTACTCGGATCTCGACGGCACGATCGCTGACGCGCTTTCGGGCGACACGGATGCGTCAGTCCTCTACCAGACGGGCGGGTTCGGGATCGAGCCGATCGTCTACGTGCTCGCGCCGTCGGCGGAGGCGGCCGCCGAGCGGCTCCGGGCCCTCTGTTACGATGGCTGACATCGGGCCGGTTACCACCTTCTACGGCCGGTGGGCGGGGGTCTATGATCTGGTCGCCCGCTTTACGCCCGGGATCGGCTCGATCCGGGAACGGCTTGCAACCGATCTGCAGCTCAACCCGGGAGAGACCGTGGTGGAGATGGGGTGTGGAACAGGGGCGAACCTCCCCTACCTCCGAGAACGTGTCGGCCCGTCCGGGACGGTGGTGGGGGTGGACATCACGACGGGTGTCCTCACCCATGCCAGGGATCGGGTTCGACGCCGAGGGTGGTCGAACGTCCACGTCGTTCGTGGCGACGCGGTCCGCCCGCCGATCGACCGGGCCGATGTGATCGTCGGGACGTTCGTGGTCGGGATGCTTGAGGATCCGGGCGACGCCGTCGCCGGGTGGTGTGACCACCTCGAGACCGGGGGCCGGGTGGGACTCCTGGATGCCACCCGGACCGACCGCCGTTGGTTGGCCCCGGCCAACTGGCTCTTCCGTTCGTTCGTGACGCTCACGGCGCCGCCCGGCACCAGACTCCGGTACGAAGAACCGCCGGCACGGGTCCTCGATCGACGGGTTCGCGCGGCCCGGAAAGCCCTCAGCGATCGATGTAGCGTCGTGCAATCGGACCGCCTGGGACTGGGCTTCCTATCGGTCGTCGTCGGGGTTATCGACTGAGTACGGCCCAGTCAGCCGTATCGCTCGGCGTGGTCGGGACAGTATTCGGGGGCTTGGAGTTGGGCCGCGACGAGATCTGACTGGTGGTGTGCGTTGTACAGTCGGCACTGCGTATCGTCGCAGAACGTCTCGCCGGTTTCGATCAGGTTCACGGCCTGGAGGACTGGGCCTTTGATCGCATCGGTGGTCCGTGGGTCGTCCTCGACGAGGAACTCGCCCTCGACCTGGTTCTCGAGGACCTCCCTCGGCGGGGTATCACCCGACAACAGGGCATGGCGTTGTTTCGCCTGGTAGTAGGCTTCCGGCTTCGCCGGGGCCTCGTAGAGCCCGGCGACAGAGATCAATGCCGGCTGGCCGAGGATGTTCACGCGTTTGTGCCACCGGCCGTCGTCGCCCCACGTCCCGAGAACGCGGTCGAGCAGGACGATGTGGAGATGGTCGAGGGAGTGCTCGCCGTCTTCCAGCCGCGCGTTCAGTGCGCGTTGGACCTGCAAACCATCGTAAATGACCCCGCCCGCTCGGTTGGGGTTCTCGAGCGCCCGCTCCTCGTAACGGACGATCCCGAGCATCTGGTTGCCGGTCTCCCGGTCGTAGGGCGAGAGCACCCGGGCTGCGGCGAACGCCTCGGCCAGCCCGTCGTCCGGGACCGCGTCGAGGAACCGATCCCTGACCGTGACGCGTGCGTCCACCCGCTCCCCGAGCCAGGCTGCGATACCGTCGGCGTCGGCCGCCGTCGTCGGCGCCCGGTAGAGCGAGAGCCGATCCATCTAATCCGCGGCGACGCGTGAGGTGAGCTCGACCGGGTCGGCGTCGACGCCGAGCTCGTCGATGGCCTCCTGGGCCGCCCGCTTACCCGACAGCAGCATCGCGCCGAAGGTGGGACCCATGCGTGGGAGCCCGTACGTGGTCGCCGTCGCCATGCCGGTTACGACGACGCCGTCGTGCACCAGCCCGGTATGTTCGACGACCGCATCCTCGGACTTACCGACCCACATGGAATCGTGGCCGGGCGAATCGTGACCGGGGGCCCCGTATTGACCCTCTTCGGTCTGGTCCATGCCCGTGGCGTCGCTCGTCGCCGAGGCGATCCCGGGCGCGTCGAGGACGCCCCGTTCCTGGAGCTTCGAAATGACCATCGCGTCGTGCCCGGTCGCGTCGATGACGAGGTCGCCCTCCACGGCGATCGGGTCGACGCAGGTGAGCTCCCTGGGGAGCGAGTGCACCGGCGTCCAGTTCATCACGATCCCCGAGACCTTGTGGTCCTCGCGGATCACGATGTCCGTGAACTCGGTC
>CAYOLR010000070.1:4771-12898 GCA_964404815.1 uncultured Halobacteriales archaeon | reverse complement strand
TCCGGCGCGAAGGCTGTCATCCCGTCGTCGACCAGCTCCCTGGCGAACGTTTCACAACGGTCGCCGTGATTGACGAGGATCGTCGCGTCCCGATAGTCTTCGAGGAACCCGAGCAGGCCGTCGCGGTCAGCATGAGCGGAGAAGTCGTAGTACTCGACCTGGGCGCTGACCGGCATGACCTGCCCGTTGAACTCCGCCCGGCCGGTTTCGAGCAGTTCCCGACCGGGCGTCCCGTCGACCTGGTAGCCGGTGAGAGCGATCTTGTTGACGGGATTAGTCCGGATCGCGGGGACATACGTCATAGCCGGACCGCCGCTAAGCATTCCGCTGGTGGTCACGATCACCGTATTGTCGTCAGCGATCCGTTTCCGTTGTCCATCACGCCCGGTGACGAACCTGGCGTTCGATTTCGCCCGCCGGAGCGCCGCTGGATCGCGGATGAAATCCGGATGGCGGCGGAACATGCTCGTCACCCGCTTGCCCATCCCGTCGACGTAACAGTCGATATCGTGGCGCTCGCAGATCATGAGCACCTCCTGGGTCCGGCCGATCGCGAAGGCGGGTACGACGACCGTCCCACCCTCCCAGACCGTGGTCTTCAGACTCTCCGCGAACTGCTCCTCGAGAACTGCCCGATCGGGGTGGTCCACGTCGGCATAGGTGGACTCGGTGATCACGACGTCGGCGTCCGGTCGTGCCGATGTACCGGCCACCAATCGTTGATCCCCCGTGTTGTAATCCGCCGTGTAGAGCAGTCGCGTGTCACCGTCGTCGACGAGCACGTGCGCGCTCCCGGGAATATGTCCCGCGTCGTAGAACGTGACCTCGTGGCCGGCGGCCTCGAAGGGGTCTCTATACCCGTGGGTCCGGGAGACCTGGGTGACCCGTTTCAGGTCTTCCTCCGTGAACGGGCAGTCGTAGGTTCCACCCTGGAGCCGGAGGGTATCCTGGGCGAGGAGGTGACCCAGTTCCTGCGTCGGCGGCGTCCAGTGGATCGGTGGACGGGCGTCCCCCGAGAGGAGGCCGGGCACGGCCCCCACGTGATCCAGATGGCCGTGGGAGACGACGACTGCCTCCGGGTCGACCGGCAATGGGAACGACGGCGGGTTCCCGGACTGCATCCCGTAGTCCAAGAGGAGCGACCCATTCACGAGGATCGCGCTCCGGCCGACTTCCCGGGCGCCGCCCAGGAATTCGATATCCATTATCGGCGGTTACTCGGCGATGACGTTTTCATCCGTCGATTGTGAAGCGGAACGACGATATCCGACCACGCCGTCCATTGCGGTATGCTCGAAGCGGGCGACCCAGCCCCTGGATTCGACCTTCCGGATCAGGCCGGGGAGACGGTATCGCTACGTGATTTCGACGGTCGGCGCGTGGTGGTGTATTTCTATCCGCGGGCCGATACGCCCGGCTGTACGACGGAGGCCTGTGGGTTTCGCGACCGCTGGGATGCGTTCGTTGCTGCGGACGTGGCGGTCCTCGGGATCAGCGACGACCCGATCGACGATCTGGCCGATTTCAAGGAGAAATACGACCTCCCCTTCCCGCTGTTGAGCGATGAAACCGGGGAGGTCGCGAGCCGGTACGATTCTTACGGCCAAAAGCAGATGTTTGGAAACACTTTCGATGGCGTGTTCCGGAACACGTTCGTCGTCGGTCCGGCTGGGATGATCGAACACGTGTTCGAGGGCGTTTCCCCCGAGGGCCACGCAGACGAGATCCTCGCGGCGATTGAGTAGGTCACCGCGACGCCCGTTCCGGCGGCCCGCCAGCGTCGAAGGGCGGTTTCGACTCCGGCGGTTCTTCGCCCGGGAGGGTGATCAGGTTCCCTCGCCCGAGACTGATCTTGGATATCTGCCCATCCTCCTCCATCCGTGAGAGGACGCGGCTTACGGTGGACTTCGACCACTCGGTCTCCTCGACGATCTGTGACTGCTTCATCCGCCCCCCGTACTCCTCGAGGATGCTCAGCACCCGGTCCTCGTTCGTCAGGGGCGGTTGGTCGACCGCTTCGTCGCCACCCGGCGTAGCAGCGGGCTGAACCGGCGGTTCGGCGCCGGTCTGCCGCCGTCGCCGACTGAGAAACCACCAGCCGCCGAGCCCGATGAGGCCGATCACTAGCGCAAGAACCACGGGGGTGAACACGGGTATCGGCCGATCGACCTCCCGTCCGTCCGGGACGCCGTCCCCATCGGAGTCCACGCTGGCGGGATCAAGCCCGAACCGGTTGACCTCCGGGCCGTCCTGGAGCCCATCGCGGTCGGTGTCAACCGCGTTGGGATCGGTGGAATGATCGTTCACCTCCGGACCGTCAGCGAGGCCGTCCTTGTCGGTGTCGGCCTTCGTCGGATCAGTCCCGTATCGGGTGATTTCCTCGCCATCGGCAAGGCCATCCCCGTCACTGTCGACGGCGCTCGGATTCGTCGAATACGTGTGCACTTCCAAGGCGTCCGACAGCCCGTCATCGTCCGTATCCGCCGTGAGCGGATCGGTTTGATGGGTTTCGACTTCGGCGCCGTCACCCAATCCGTCGCCGTCCGTATCAGGATCGGTCGGGTCTGTGCCGTGGGCGTTCAACTCGGCCGAATCATCGAGGCCGTCGCCGTCGGAATCGAGCCGGTTCGGGTTGGTCCCGTGGTCGAAAAGCTCGCGCCGATCGTCCAGGCCGTCGCCATCGGTATCCACCGTCGTGGGATCGGTCCGGTACGTATCGAGTTCCGCGCCGTCGTCGATCCCGTCACCGTCCGTGTCGGCCGATCGAGGGTCCGTGGAGTAGGGGTCCAATTCCAACCCGTCAGGGACGCCATCGGCATCGGTATCCGCCCCATCGAAAGCCGTCCCGACCTCGAACTCCCGGCGATTCGGTAAGCCGTCAGAATCATAGTCACCGGTTCGTTCGAGGATCACCATCGAACGTCGTGAGTCGGCCGTCACCTCCCTCGATAACGTGTCGGCGGTGATCACGACGGATATCGATCCCCGCCCGAGGCTCTCGGTCGGCCACATATTCCGTGTGAACGTTACCGTCGTCGATTGGTTGCCGACGAGCAACCGGGATTCACAGTCGAGCCCGACTTCGTTTCCGCTGGCCGGCTCGAAACCCAGGCACACGTCGTAGTGACCTTCCCCCTCGCCCCCGCCCGTCGAAATGTCCACGGTGATACTCGTGGTCGCGTCCCGCCAGAGAACGACATCGCCATCGACCCGGTCGACGAGGCCATCGCCGTCGAACGAGACGTCGGTTATCCGGATTTCCGTCGCCGCTGCGGACACCGATACCGTGCCGAGAGATACCACCAGCGCGACGGCGAGTGCACAGACAAACGCGGTTCTCGACAACCTTCCCTGCCGCTCCCGGCGGCCGAACCGGCCCTGTGCCATCTCGTACCAAAGAACGTCGGATTCCCGCTTCTTAACCGTTCGGGCCGCCGTTTAATTCTCCATTAAACCCGGTGAAAGCCCCGGTATCGATTCTCAACAGTGGGGAGCGACGGAATCGAACCGAAATCCCGTTCATGTCCGGTTACCCGTCGTCAACGAACCGCCCCATCTGGACTGTCAGGGTCCACGGCGGCATCGAACAAGGTCCGTAACGCGTTGATCTCCTTGGTGGAATGCGCGTCTGGTTCCAGATGGCAGTGTCCGATCGCGCCCACGGTAGCGAGTTGATTGGCGATGGCGTTCAGGAACCGGTACGCCGTTTCGAGGTCGATGTACTGGAGGAGGGCGGTGAGCGAGCGGAGGCATACGACGGTCGTGCCACCGCCCTCGAACTCCTTGCAGTGTTCGCTGATCGCGACGCCGATTTTCGTGAGGTTTCCGGGGGATCCGACGGGGTCGACTACGAGCCCGTCGTGGTCCACGGAGGGTGGTCGGGGCGGTCCGGGGGCGGCATCGATCATCGTGACCCGGTCGGGTGACAGGGACGCTTCTGTCGTCAACCACTCGAGGTGGTTTCTCCCCGCGTTGGTAAACGCCACGTAAAGAACGTTCAGCCGGGTCGTTGGGCTGACGGTCAGGAGATCCCTACAGGCCTCCCGACCTGGGGCCTCGGAACACGAGGCGAGGAGGAGCACGGTCGAGCCGGCTTCGATCGTCGACCCGTCCCGATCGTCCTCCTCCACTACCCCAGCCAGCCGCTTCGTGCCGGACATGAACACCCGATTCCAGGCCGTCACGGGGCTAAATACCACGAGGTCGTGCCATCCGGTTTCGTTCTTATGGCTAACCGTTTCGGATCGTTTCACGATCGTGGACCTAACCCCGGATCCGGCCACCGCTGGGCGGTTCGGCTCGATCGGCGAAACAGGTTGAAACGATCAACGATATTATATGAAACAGTTCGAAACAGTCAGGTGCCGCCCTCCGGGTAGGGTCGACATCGTTACTCCGCGGCCCACTGACGGATGCGGAACTTGTCGAACCCGCCGTAAGCGAGATCGAGCGATCCCATCCACCAGTTCCACCGATCGACAAGGCCGAGATCGTCAGGAGCATCGGAGAGGTTCGCGATGACGACGTCGACCGCGAGCTCGTGATCGTGGGTGTCGGCGTACACTGCCGAATCGTGAAGATCTCCCGCCTGCCGGACGACCACGCGGCGCTCGGCCGGTGGCGGATCGAAGACCTTCTCCAGCCTGACCTCGAGGAGCTCGCGATTCATCCGTGGCGGAGGTACGCACCGATCGGAGTTGAACGTGACGCCCGTTTCACCGCGCTAAACCGCCGAAAATATCCGATCCGATGTCCTTTTGGCTCGTCCGCGATTCTTCCGCGGTATGGCAACCTTTCAGGTCGTCGTCGGGGACCCGGAGTCCGGCGACACCCATCAGTTCGAAGTCTCGGACCAGGACGCAAACCGGTTTCTCGGCAAGGAACTCGGCGACGAGGTCGACGGCTCGGCGGTCGGACTCGACGGCTATACCCTCGAAATCACCGGGGGGTCCGACAGCGCTGGCCGACCGATGCGGGAGGACGTCACGGGCCAGACCCTCCGCGAGGTTCTCCTCGAGGGCCGATCGACGGGGTATCGCCCTGACCGTGACGGTGAACGCCGTCGGGTGAGCGTCCGCGGCCGTGAGGTCGGTGAGGAGATCGCCCAGCTCAACGTCAGGATCGCCGAGGCCGGTGAAACCAGCATCGAGGACCTGCTGGCAGAGGACGAACCGGACGACGACGAGTAAGGATGGCCGACCGCGTCGCGAGCGATCACCCCTCGGTGAGGACGGTCAGGGCGACCGTCACGCGTCGCGGCGGGACGAGACGGTTGGGCCTCGAACTCCCGGAATCCGTAGCCGATGACGTTCCCGCCGAGGTCGTCCGCCTCGTCATCGACGATACTGAATATCACGCGCCAACCAGCCGCTCCAGCGGGGGTGGCTTCATCATCTCGGGGGCATACCCAAACGCCAGGAAGGCGCGTGAGGGCGATGGACCCGATGTCCTGGCTGAATGGCTCCGTGATAATGATCGATCGGCCGGTCGAACGGTCGCGTTCGACATCGTCGTTCCCTCCTTTCGATATGGCGTTCGGCTCCCGAGCGAGGACGCCGTATACGATACCACCGAACCGCCGAGCAAGGGGCTCCGGGACATCGCCGACAGCCTCGACGGCGACTGAGCTACGACCCGTCGATCACGTCGCGGAAGGCGTTCAGGATTACCCGTCGGGTGGTCGATCCCTGGGTGGTCCAGTGGTGGGCGTAATCCATCATGTCGTCGTAGATGGGCGGCTTGCACCCGGCCGCCTTCGGATGCCCGCCGCCATCAAGCCTCGCGGCGACCTCGTGACACCGTTCGAAGGTATCGGTTCCCCGGAGACTGGCGCTGCCTGCGGGTTTGACGATCGCGGCCGCGTCCGCACCCTGTTCGCGGAGTCCCTCGGCCACCTCGTTCTGTGAGCACCGGCCGTACGTGATCCCGATGGTGTACTCGCCGATCTCGTGGAACGTGGCCCGTCGAATGGCCCGGTCGATGCGGTCTCCCTTGATCTGCCGACGTTCCTCCAGCTGCTCCTGAACGGCCGGCGGCAGGTCCGCGCCGTACTCCCTGACGGCTTCGATGTATTCCTCGGGCTCCGCCCAGCGGGCGTAATCGGCGAGGTCGTCGCTCCGCTGATCGGCCCGGATCCACAGGTCGTGATCGCGGGTGACGGCGACCAACTCCTCCAGGTGGGCCGCGAACGCCTTATCGAGTTCTGCCAGGGCGACATCGGCGGTACAGACCTCGTCGGAGTCGCCGACGACGAGTTCGACGCCGAGGTCCCGGAGGCCGGCCGCCACGGCGGGGTCCCACTGGTGGTGATCGAACCACCGGATCGCGGCCGCCCGCTGGCTGAGTTCGTTCACCGACGATTTCACCGAGTCGAGGTCGTCCGGCGAGAGGTCACAGACGTAGACGGTGACGCCCGGCTCGGCGAACTCGGCGACGTATTCGAGGCCCGTCGCCAGCTCGTGTGGCCCGGTGGGGATGAACGCGGTCTCCCCTTCGGCTTCTCGGATCAATGCGACGCACGCCAACCCGTCCGCGTCGGGATCGGCGACGACGGCGACATCGGCATCGGCCAACGCCTCGGCCGCTTCACGCTCTGCCCGCCCGTCCTCAATCTCGTCCGGGACGAAGAACCCCCGCCCGGGGAGGAGGGACGCCCGTTCCGGTGATCGGGCGGTCTCGATGAGGTCGTCATCCATACGGTCCCCCTGATCGGGGGTCACCAAAGAGCCGCCGATTACCCGTCGAGCTGGCGGACGGTCAGCACCGGGACGGGGCAGGTCCGGACCACCCGTTCGGCCACGCTGCCGATCAAAAACCGGTTCTCGCCGTGCCGGCCTCGGGTTCCCATGGCGATCACGTCGGCGTCGTGGTCGGTGGCGTAACTCGAGATTTCCTGGGCCGGCCGCCCCTCCCTGACCGCAGTGGTAACGGCCGCCGCCGACCGGCTCGTCACCTCGTCGAGCGCCTCCTCGGCCCGTTCGGTGAGCGCCTCCCTGAGGTCGTCGCGGACGGACTCTGGTGACCCTTCGACATCACCGGTATCGACGACGTAGAGGGCGTGGACGGCGGCGTCGAACCGCTCGGCGAGGTCGAGCGCGACGGTGATGGCCCGCTTGACGCTTTCCGAGCCATCCGTCGCGATCACGACCGTGTCGAACATGTGGCGGCGTTCGCCGTGGCCAGCCTTAAACCCACGTTGTCACGGAGGATTTTTGCTCCCGGCCGCTGCACTCCCTGCCATGGACGCGCCGGTCGACATCGACACGGTCCTCGTCCCGATCGACGGGAGCGACGAGTCGCTCGAGGCCGTGGACTACGCCGTGGCGATCGCCGGCTCCTATGACGCCCTCGTCCACGTAGTCTACGTCCTGGGCGACGAGGTCAATCGGGCGATCGCCTCCGGCGTCGTCAACGAGGACGAGGTCGTCCAGGAGAGTCAGGCCATGTTCGATACGATCTCGAACTCGGCCGCGTCGGCCGGTGTCTCGATGAGCCATTCGATCGCCTACGGGTTCTCCCAGGAGCGGATCACGGTGCATCCGGGGAGCGTCATCCTGGATTCGGCCGACCAGATCGACGCGGATTTCCTGGTCATCCCCCGCGAGTCCGGTCGCGAGGAATCGGCCGATGTTCTCGAGAAGGCCGCGGAATACGTCCTCCTCTACGCCAGCCAGCCCGTCCTCTCGGTCTAGGGCTCCTCTGGATCGAGCCGTAAGCCCATCTCCAGCTCGAAGCTCTCCGCGTTCGTGGTCTCGAAGCCGACGGCGTGATAGAGCGAGATCGCGACCTCGTTCCACCGTTCGACGGTGAGCCACACCCGGTCGACCCCCTGGCTGGCGCCCTCACCGAGCAGACACCGAATGAGCTCCTTGCCGATCCCGGCGTGCTGGTAGTCCTGATGGACGAAGATGGCGAGCTCGTAGGCTCCCTCCGCGTCGGGGACGAGCGTGGCGTGGCCGGCGACGGCGTCGTCATGCCGCTTAAAGGAGAGCGTGACGCCACCGAGGGGTTCAAGCCAACCAACCAGGACGATATGTAACTATCCGAATCCGCTTCATACACCCCTTTCTGCAGGACAAACTGTTAGATAAAAGCGGCGGAAAACAGCTACGCAGTATCTGAAACCAG
>CAYOLR010000070.1:2299-4761 GCA_964404815.1 uncultured Halobacteriales archaeon | reverse complement strand
CGACGGCGTCCTCATGCCAGGCGATGACGTTGACCGCCTCCTCGACCAGCAGGGCCTCGAGCCATGACCTGACACGGTCTTCGCGGCCCGGCGGAATGCCCTGGGCCCGGTCCTCGGGGTCGAACCGGCCGTACATATCGACCAGCCGTTCGACCTCCATCTCCTCGTCCTTGGGTGGGCCCTTCCCGTAGGCGTCGATGGATATCTCGCGACCGACGCCGTCCGTGAACGTCTCCGGCGGCATGGGAAAGGGCCCGGCAGCGGTGTCGGGAAACCGGTCGTCGGTTGTCATCGAAGCAAGATCACCGTGGTGGGTGAGTTGAGGATCACGAACTCGGCGACCGATCCGAGCCGTATCTTCCCCATCGGGCTTTCCTCGCCCCCACCGAGGGCGATGGCGTCGAACTGCTCGGACTCGGCCGCCTCTACCAGGGCCCCGCCCGGATCGCCGGCTAGCCGTCGGACAGCGGCATCGACCCCCGCCTCCGCGACCCGGTCACGGACCCGGGCCTCGACGTCGACGGGTTCCATGTCGCTCTCCGGATTCTCCAACACGGCGACCGTGAGATCGTCGCCAGCGGCGCGTGCCCGCTCGAGCCCCAGGGACAGGGCGCGAAACGAGTCCGGACTCCCGCCGATACCGAGCAGGACCTTCATGGCCGCCCCTGCAGCGGGCCGGAGGAAAAGCCTCCCGAAACGACCGTCTGACGCCCGTCGGACCTCGGGGCACCCTTTTTCTCGGCCGGGCACTCACGACTTGGTATGACCGACGAGACATCACGGCCGCCGAACGACCGGAGGGCCGATGACGGCAATCGTTCACGGGCCGGCGACGGTTCAGATGACGGCGCCGCCCCGTCGTCCGGCGCGTCGGACGGTTCGTCGAAGCCGGGCCAGGACGCTCTTCCCGGCGCCGCCGACGGTTCCGGGGCTGATCCCCCAGTACCCACCCATCCAAAAACCGCCGCCTTTGGCTCGACGACGTCCGAGGGCGCGGGGGAGGGGACGGAGTACGAACATGGGGGCCGGGCGGCCGTTGCCGCCGGTGCGGGCGGGGGGACCTTACAGGTCAGTCGGGAGGACGAGGTCCCGGCCGACGTCCGAAACTACGACCGGTTCCAAAAGGTCGACAAGGCTTCTTACGAACGGGTCAACGACTTCCTGCGCGAACGGACCTACATCACGGCCCGCGACTCTGTGCCGACTTCAGGACCGCCACCGGCGTGGAGATGACAAAGATCGGCGAACACCTCCCGGAGCTCGTCCCGTTTATGACCGACACCTATTCGCCGCAGGCTGTGAACCAGGCCCGGTCGGCCTTCGAGGAGAAGGTGAGGATGGCCGGGGCCACCTTTCTCTACGGCGCCATGTCCGGGTTCTTCACCGCCGACGAACTGGACGACCTGATGTACGAGGTCACGGAGGTAGCCAAGTTCCTCCTGGAGGTCGAAGGGGTCGAGCTCACGGTCGAAGAGGAGCTAGAGGCCGAGGAACGCATCTCGAGCGTGATGCGCGAGGTCCGCCGGGCCAGCGAGGGGCTCCGATACGAGGGCGTCGAATGCCCGGAATGCGATCACGAGTTCACGGTCGAGACGACCAAGTGACGCCTTATTTTCTGACGTTTCGCCCGACGGGTCGGCCGAAGGTCCCTTCGGGAGTGATGGCGTCCGGGAGCGACGCTTCCGGTGCCGCGTAGACGATCTCACCCCTGACTATCGTCATATCGGGGAAGATCCCGTGCCGGCCCTCGAACGGCGTCCACCCGCACTTCGAATGGAGGTCGGCACCGCGGATGCTCCGGGTGTTCTCGGGATCGACGACGACCAGGTCCGCGTCACGGCCGGGTTCGATCCGCCCCTTCGTCGGTATGTCGAAGATGGCTGCCGGGTTAGCCGCCGTCAGGTCACGGATCCGTTCGTAGGTGAGGCGCCCCCGGCGGGCCTCCGCCAGCAGCAAGGGCAGGGCCGTTTCGACGCCGGGGACGCCGCTTGGGGCCTCCCAGATCGATGCGTCCTTCTCGGCCCTGGTATGGGGTGCGTGATCAGTGGCGATCATGTCGACCGAGCCGTCGACGACGCGGTCGAAGACGGCCCGGCGGCGCGCCTCGGACCGGAGCGGCGGGTTCATCCGGCCGAAGGTCCCGAGATCGTCGAGGTCAGCACGCGAAAGGAAGAGGTGGTGGGGGGTGACCTCGCAGGTCGCCCCGTGTTCGACGGCCAGGTCGATCCCCTCGGGCGTCGAGGTGTGGGCGATGTGAAGCCGGGTCCCGAGGTCATTCCCCACTTGACAGGCTGCCTCGACGGCCGCTTCCTCGGCCTCCGCCGGCCGGTAGGCGCTCCAGGCGTCGGGATCGGTCCGGTCCTCGGCGGCGGAGTCGAAGTACGAGGCGTCCTCGGCGTGGACGGTCACGGCGACGCAATCATCGGTGGCCCGCTCGACGGCGGACCGGAAGAGCGCCCGAT
>CAYOLR010000070.1:0-2289 GCA_964404815.1 uncultured Halobacteriales archaeon | reverse complement strand
ATCGATCCCCATGTCGCCGGTCGAATCCGCGAGGAAGACCTCGCCCAGGGCGAACAGCGGGCGCTCGAACAGCGAGTCCGGTTCCCACGCGGGCGTCACGCCGCCGTTCAGCCCGTAATCAACGAGGGAGGCCGAGGCGGCAGCGGCCTTCCCGTCGAACGACGGGCCGTCGACCGTCGGCGGGTCGGTGTTCGGCTGATCGACCACCGTTGTGACCCCCCCGGCGGCGGCGCTCCGACTTCCCGTCGTCCAGGTCTCCTTGTGCGGGAACCCTGGCTCCCGGAAGTGAACGTGGACGTCGATCATACCCGGCAACACCAGTCGGCCGTCGAGGTCGATCGACCGGTCAGCGTCGAGCGCCGATCCGATCTCGACGATGCGGCCGCTCTCGATCGAGATGTCGCAGGCCGTCCCGTCGGCGAGCCTCGCTTCCCGGAGGACGAGCGAACCCGTCACGGCTGTTCCGCTCCGACCGATTCGACCGTCACGTCGTTGTCGCCGATCAGCACCTCCTCGATGCTGTCCCTGACGGTGTCGGGGTCGTCGGTCCCGCCGCCGCGCTCGACGCTCCCGACCGTCGCCGGGTCGAAGGGCACGTCGAGCGCCTCGTAGACCGGCGCCAGTACGTCCGCGATCTCCTGATGATCGCGAACGATGACGATCCCGCCGACGACGGCTGCCCCCTGCTGGACCCGCTGGGCAAACCCGGCGAGTTTCCCCCGCCATTGGAGGGCGTGGTTACCCGGACAGAAGGCGTTCGGTGGCTCGCCCCGCTGGACCGGGACGCCCAGCCGCCAGAGCGCCCGCTGAACGGCCATGGTCGTCTCGTCGTACCGCTCTTCGATACCACGTCGAAAATCGGCGACCGGTTTCGTCAGCCCGAACGAGACCGTCATCCCCGAATACGCCACGGCCCGTCCCCCGACCTGCCGTTCGACCGGCGGGAAACCGTGTTCGGCGGCGATCTCCCGGGCCGATTGATACCCCGCCTCCCGGGCGTCTCGCCGGCCGAAGGTGAGCTGCCGGTGTGGTCGCCAGACCCGGAGACCGGGCTCCCCCGTCTCGGTAGTCCGATCCAGGAGGTCGGCGGTAATCCGAGCATCGGCGGCGGGATCCTCACCTCGCCCCCGGAATACACGCATATCGGCCGTTCGGCCCTGGGTAGCTTAAACAGTCAGGCTCCCAAGACGGGTCATGGTCACTCTGGGCCGGTCGGTGCTCTCCCAGTATCACGCCTTTACCCGGTACAACTCACCCTTTCCCGCTCACGACGATGGCCGGGCGATCGACCTGTATCCGCCCGGGGGCGCCCCGAGTCCGGTGGCGGGGACCGTCGTCGACACGCTGACAGTCGGCGCTCCCTCCCGGGACTACGCCGAGGCGGACGACCACCTCATCGTGATCGAGACGGGTGACCTCCTCGCCAGGCTCCTCCATGTCGACCCGGCCGTCGCCGTTGGGGAGCGGGTGGACGTCGGCGACGAGCTGGGCCGCCTCGTCAGATCGGGATATTTCGCCCCGTGGGTCGACAACCACATCCACCTCGGGTTTCGCCCGTCCGATGCCGACCCGGTGCGGGCGGCCGGCTCGCTGCCGATCGATCTGGCGGTGACGGTTCGCCCCGTCTCCTGGAACGGCCACGGGATCGTCGTCGAGCGGGAGTCGACCTACGTCGTCCTCGATGCGCCGGGCCATCCCGATCCCGGCAACCGGTTCGCGGGGATCGCCGACAGCGGAGCGGTCATCGACGGCGGTATCCCGCATTACCAGGGGGGTGGCCTCATCGCCGGGACCGACGGCCCGGTCTTTCTCGCCGGGACGCGGGTCGGCGAGGCGGCCGGTCGAACCATCACGTGGGATCCGATCGAGATCCGGGCGAATGGCCGGCCCGTGACCGGCGTCTCGTTGGCCTGTTACCGTGATCGCCTCGGCGTCAAGCTGGTTTCTTGGGATGGGTTCACCGCGGATCTCGGGGACGAGGTCGAGGTGTCGGTCCACCGGAGAGCCGGAGGGCCGATGGCCGGTTAATCGAGGGTCGCGGTCGGAGCGAATTCGATCTCGGCCCGTTGGGTCGTCTCGCCGAAGAGCCAGTCGGCGTGCTCGACCGCGTAGTCGCGATGGTCTTCCTCGAGGAAGCCGAGCGCGTCAGTGACGACGACCGGCCGGTAGTCGCGCAGGCCGGCACTCCCGGCCGTATGGAGGACGCAGACGTTGGCGAGGGTTCCACAGATCACCAGGTCGTCGATACCGTGAGTCTCGAGGTAGCCCTCCAGATCCGTCCGGTAGAAC
>CAYOLR010000069.1:0-12916 GCA_964404815.1 uncultured Halobacteriales archaeon | reverse complement strand
TATCGCGGTGGCGGTCCAACGCCTCGCGGTGGGCGTCGGATGGCTTGAGGCGATATTTGTAGGCGTAGTACATGACGCTACTCGCGTTCCTCGATGAGTTCGTCCAGTTGTTCGCGGATGAACGACGAGAGATTGAGGTGGTGGTCCTGAATCCACTCGTCTTGGTCCTCCCGAATGGTGATTGTCTTCCGTTTCACCGTGATGCGTTCTATGCACGTCACACGTATTACTTCTCGGTGAATTGTGGGCCTGTGGGGCGAGCGAAAAACGTGGTTGAGAACTGTGCAGCGCTGTATCCCCTCCCTGCTCACGCCTCCCCTTCGGTCGGCGTTCGCTGAGGAAGGGGGCTTAGCGCCTCAATTCAGCTAAAATATTTTTTAGCTGACATTTAAGCCCGGTCGCACCAAAGCAGGACTCATGGATACGGATCCACTGGAACGGTCGCTTGCCTCGACGATCGACCCGCCGGCGATCCCCGACCAGCCCGCGGGGAACACTGTCGAAACGGGTACTACCGTTGTCGGGGTGAAGACCGAGGGCGGCGTCGTCCTCGCCGCCGACCGTCGAGCTAGCCTGGGTGGGCGGTTCGTGACGAATAAACGGACACAGAAGATCGAACAGGTCCATCCCACCGCGGCCGCGGCGCTTTCCGGCGCTGTCGGCCACATCCAGTATTTCACCCGAATGCTGCACGCGGAGGCCCGCCTCTATCGCGACCGACGGGGGGCCGATCTTTCGGTTCCGGCACTCGCGACCCTTGCGAGCAACGTCCTCCGACAAACCCCGCTTCACGCCGTTCCCATTCTGGGGGGTGTCGACGAGGGTGGGCTCCACCTCTATTCGCTGGACGGCGGCGGCGGTCGACTGGAGGACACCTACGTCGCCGGTGGGAGCGGGATGCAGTTGGCCTATGGCCTCCTTGAACGGCGCTTCACCGGCGACGAATCCCTCGACGAGGGCCGATCGATCGCCGTGCAGGCCATCGAGAGCGCTTCGGAGCGCGATACGGCAAGCGGGAACGGGCTGATGCTCGCCACGATCACGGACGAGGGGGTCGCGCTCGACGCGTTTGACGCGGCAGCGGAGGTGGGGGCGTAATGCAGGGTCCCGATCAGCAGGCCTACGACCGGGGGACGACTATCTTCTCGCCTGACGGGCGGCTGTATCAGGTGGAATACGCCAGGGAGGCCGTCAAACAGGGGGCGCCGGTGGTCGGCATCCGCGGCAAGGCGTCCACGGTGCTCGCGGCCCACGTTTCGCCCCGATCCCCGTTGATGGAGGCCGAGAGCGTGGAGAAACTGTTCCCCGTCGATGACCACGTCGGCATCGCGACCGCCGGCCACGCCGCCGATGCGCGACGCCTCGTCGATCTCGCGCGACGAGCGGCCCAAGGCGAACGGTTGCGGTTCGAACAACCCGTCTCCGTCGATACACTGGCGACGATAGTCGCGGATCACATCCAGGAGCACACGCAGACCGGCGGTGCGAGACCGTACGGAACGGCCCTCCTCTTCGGGGGCTTCGATGACGAACCACGGCTGTTCGAAACGGATCCATCCGGGACGACGAGCGCCTGGCGGGCGGCCGCCGTCGGCCGAGGGACGAGCGATATCCAGGCCCACTTCGAGGATTCGTACGAGCCGGGACTGTCGACGACCGACGCGTTATCGCTCGGACTCGCGGGGTTGATGACCGTTACCGGTGAGCTCGACCCCGACGAAGTTGAGGCGGTGGCGATCGATCGCGACGGGTTTTCGAGGGTAACTGACACGGCCGTCACCCAAGCCATCCAGGCCGCGAGCTAATCTCAGCTCGCCTTCGACGTATCGTTCTCGAGGGTGAAGGTTCCCGAGACGATGGCTTCCGCGGCCCGACGTCCGGCGGCCGTCAAAACGTAGCGGTCGGATTCCTGGCGGATGAAATGGCCGCTCAACTGCCGGATGTGGTAGGCGAATCCCGCCGAACTGTCGCTCCCAGCCGCCTCTTGGAGGTCGGAGAAGGTGGGGGCGGGGTCGTCGGACCGTTCCGCGGTGAACAGTTTGAGCAGGACGGCTACGCGGATCTCGTTTCCGAGGGTTTTGAAGGCCTCCGCGGGCGCGAGCCCATCGGTGTCATCGCTCTCCCGGGAGTCGACCGGTACACCGGTCGGTGATACCATTGGCTGGCCGGTGGCCTCGCCACTGAGTCCGCTCTCCGGCGGCTCCTGCATTCGGGTGTTCATCGGCGCGAGCCGATTATAAGGGCTACGCACCCGGAAAAACGGCCGAGATCCCTTCACGGAAAGAGATAGACAGAGGTCGGATCAGGCCTGTACGTCGACCCTGGGGAGATAGTTGGTCGTCCGCCGGAGCGCGGTCACCTGATAGGTTCCGTCGAACGGGGTCACAGACACGTCGGTGGGCGGACTCCCTCTCGCGATGGCGCCCTCGGAAAATCCGTCATCAGGCCCGGATCGATAGAGATACGCCGGCTCGTTGGGCTCTACGGGCTCATCGAGTTGGATGACCGTCTTTCCCGGTTGGGGGATCTTGAAAATCGAGATCCGCGAGTCCCCTTCGAGCCGATTGCCGTCCTCGATCGTGAAGCGGAGGAACCGTTTGTCCTCCGTAAGCTCCGCTGTCGCTCTCGGACGGCGGTCCCGGGCGGTCGCCAACCAGGACGGCTCCTCGACGGAGATCGTTCCCAGTGAATCGATCGAATACCGGATCTCGTACTCGAACTCCGTTCCGTCATCGTCCTCGATCCGATAGGTTCCCCGCGCCGACCGAATAATACCGCGTTCGTCGACGCGGAGAGTCGCCGAATCCACCGAGAGGAGGCGGCCCCGGTGATACCCGGGGACGGTCGACGGCGTTTCGACATCGGCCGCCGTCACCTCCCAAACCGCCGGCCGCGACTCGTTTACCCGCTCCGGTCCATTCCAACGGAATGCCTCCAGGAGGGGGTTGATCTCGACAGCCCAGAGGACCGTTCGAAACCAGTCGGGTTTGACGTCCTTTCCGTAGCTGTATCGGTCACCCAACTCCTCCCGCCAGAACGAGCCACCGGGAAACCGATAGATCTCTACAGGCCCGCCGGGATCCCGGTTCCAATTTCCGATGGCCCCGTCGGGATCGGCTCGGTATTCCTTCCGCCACTTAATCGCCGAATGACTCCGATCGAGTTTCGCCCACTGGACGTGAAAGCTCGTCTCCCGAAGCGCCTCGACGTGCGTCGAGTAGAGGAAGCTAGTGGCCCCCTCCTCGGAGAGGCCGACCGGGAACTCGACGTCGGACGATCCAACGACGGCCGTGGACTGTCCACCGTCGCCTGTGGACCCGCTCCCGCCGTCAGTTGCTCCCCCATCGCCGTTCCCCGACAACCGAAGACAGCCGCCGACCACGCCGGTACCCAGTCCGCCTAGCAAGGCCCGCCGCCGCATAGTCGGTCGTTCCAAGCTGATATTTATAATGCTTGCCAAGGCGGCGTGGTGCCATCCATCAATCTAAGAACGGTGGGATATCGCGTTCGGCCCCACAGGCCGAACAGACGGTGACCACCTCGCGGTCCTGGCCGTTCACGGTGACATTCATATCCCCGCCACAGTCCGGGCAACCGCTGGGTTCGAAACCAGCGGGACAGGCAGGACAGGTTATGACCGGTCCATCGTCGGAACCGGCAAGTCGGAGGTCGGGGTGCCCACACTCAGGGCATTCGATCGGGATCCGAACGTCATCCGTCCCGAGCGGTGCCCCCAACGCGAGGACGACGGCCGGATCGTCGGCGTCGTTGAACCCGGACTGGAACTCGCCCGGCGCAAACCGGACCGCCTCGCCAGCCCGCACGGGGAGGTCACGATCCATCGTTTCGAAGGTGAGAGTACCCTCGAGCACGACGAAGACCTCCTCCTGATCCATATGGGCGTGGAGGCCCCCTGGGAGCCCTTCACCGGGATCCAACCGATACCGGTTGATCGCGACTGCTTGGGCCCCCAGGGCCGGTGACTGCGTCCGGCGATCTATCGCGCCGCCGGCCTGATCGATGTCATCGATGGCGATTCGTCGCACGGTGACGGCTAGACACGACGGTCACTTCTGTCATTCGTCGCCGCCTCACGATCGGTTTCAAGTCGGCGGCCACCCGACGGCTACTCGATGAAACCCACCCGTCGGGCCGTCCTCGCGTCGGTCGCGGCCGCGGGTGCCGGATGTCTCGGTCCGCCGTCTCCCGCCGTCTCGGTGTCCTGTCCCGCACGGGTCCGGACCACGGGCACCACGAGGCTGGGGTTTGCCGGCGACGTGATGTTGGGACGGGGGGTGAACGACCGATGGATCGACGATCCGCCATCGGGCGTCTGGGGTGGGCTGGCCGGTCATCTCACGACCCTCGACGGGCTGTTCCTCAATCTCGAATGCTGCCTCTCCGACCGAGGTAATCCCCGACCGGGCCGGACCTACCATTTCCGCGCGGATCCAGACTGGGCGATCCCCGCGTTGAAAGCCGTCGATGCGTCCTGGGTAAACCTCGCGAACAACCACGTCCTCGATTTCGGCCCCGATGCCTTCGCCGATACCCTAGCAAACCTCTCGACCGCTGGAATCGCCGCCGCCGGGGCGGGGCGAACCCGGGACGATGCCGTCCAGCCATCGATCCTCGAACTCGGCGACCTCACCGTCGGAGCGTTCGGCCTGACGGACCGGTCACCGTCCTATGCGGCTGGAAGGGATCGCCCCGGGACAGCCTATGCCCGACTGGCCCCTGGTAATCCGACCACCGAATGGCTCGTCAAAACGGCACTCGACACGATCCGGGAGGCGGACCCGGACCTCGTCATCGCCTCGCTCCACTGGGGGTCGAACTGGAAGACCGAACCATCACGGTCGCAGCGTCGGTTCGGCCGATGGCTGATCGACCACGGGGTGGACCTGATCCACGGTCACAGCGCGCACGTCATCCAGGGCGTCGAGGTGTATCGGGGTCGGCCGATCATCTACGACGCAGGAGACTTCGTCGATGATTACGCCGTCAAACCCGATCTCCACAACGATCGAAGCTTCCTCTTCGAATTAGTGATCGACGATGGACGGCTCGACGGCCTCCGGCTGCGGCCCATCGTGATCGAGAAGGAGTCGGTCCACGTCGCCGGGGACGCCGTCGCGGCGTGGCTCAGACGGACCATGCGGTCACGCTCGGCCGCCTTCGGGACCCAAGTGGAGCGGGCGGGCGACGGGCTTCGGATACCCCTACCGGGGGCCTGTGAATGACGTCATCGGGATCAATCGTCCACTAGGTCCACACCGGTGGAAGCGGTCGACGGGCGATGGACCTGGTCAATGCCGACCGTCCGATCGTTCGGATTCAGATCGGGAATCGTGAGTTTCGCAACGGCCCCTTCCGCTTCCGTCTCAAAGGTGACCTCACCGCCAAGCCGGCGGGCGCCCCATTTCACCACCCAGAGCCCCATTCCGCTCCCGTGATAGAGCGGCGTTTCGGCCTCGGCATCCAAGACGCCGACCTCGATATCGGGGATGCCAGGACCGTTGTCGCTGACGGCCAGTTCAATCAAACCCGAACGGGTCGTGGCTCCGATTCGAATCTCGGGGGCGGCGTCGGTGACGTGTTCCGCAGCGTTTCGGAACAACTGCTCCAGGACGACTTCCAGGACGGGAATATGGGTTCGGACCGAGAGGCCAGCCGGGATATCGACCTCGATCCGAGTATCCGGGAAATCGCGCTTTGTCTCCTCGGCGATGCGGGTCACGAGCTCCGTGACGTCGACACTCTTCGGGTCGAAATCCCGCTCGGTCACGGTTTCGACGTCACTGGCTCGGTGGCTAAGGCCGATGAGGGACTCGACGGCACTGTTGATCCGGTCGATACTTTCGCCGACGGACGCCGAAGCCTCCTCCGCGATGAGCTCGACGTTCCCCTGGATGACGTTCACTTCGTTCCGGAGGTTGTGTCTGAGGACCCGGTTCTGGACTTTCAGCCGTTGTTCCCGCAACCGCTGTTCGGTGACGTCACGAAGGACGATCGCATGGCCGATGAGGCGATCGTGGCCGTCATGGATCGCCGACACGGACAGCTCGAATAGCCGGTCGGTCCCGAACCCCACATCGTCCGGAAGATCCTGGGGGGTGGAGAGTTGGGGATCACCGAACAGGCGCCCAAAGGGTTCACCGATGATGGCCTCCCGATCCCGACCAAGGGCGCCCCATGCCGCCCGGTTGGCATCGACCACGTGCCCCTCGGCGTCGACGATAACGACACCGTCTTTAAGGTTGGCCATCGCCATGTCGCGCCCGATTTGCCGGGTCATTGGCAGGAGCCCGAACAGCTCGAACCGGTACATCGCCAGGCCGAAGCCAAGCCCCGTGACCGCGAACGTGAACGGCGTGAGGTCCAGTCCGGGGAGGGGGGCGAGCCCGAGGTTCGATACGACGTTGCCGATAAAGGGAACGACCGCACCGACCGTGAGGGCGACTGACTGGTCCATGTAGAGTGAATCGTACGTGAAGGCGAGCCGAAGGAGGATAATGGCCCCGACCCCGAAGAGGGAATAAGCGAAGACGAGGTTGACGAAGTACCACGGGCCGAACTCCTGGGCCATCACGACGACATCGTGGGCGACGACCAGTCGGTTGGTGCGCCAGAAGAGTCGGTGGGCCGGGTTCGAGAACACCATCGCGATCGTGACCAGCGGAATGACGGACAGTGCGGTCACCGTTCGACGGGTAACGAGCTGATCGAGCCCAGCATAGTCGAAGGCGAAGACCGCCCACCAGACCGGGACAAACGCGATCCCGATCCACTGGAACTGCTCGAAAAAGACCCGCCAGGTGGGAGACGCAATGACCAGCCCGAACCCGTACGCACCGGACCAGATCGTGACGGAAGCCATGAGAAGGATGAACGGTCGCCGGCCAGGACGGCGGGGATAGCGCCAGGCGATAATGCCGAGCCCGGCGGTGATCACCGCCGAGACGAAGACCGGCGAGGCATAGGTAAGCCCAGCTATCGACGTGAGGCGGACGGCTGCGAAGGGGGACAACACATCCACTGGATGATAGGTAATCAGAACCGAACTAAGGTGTTCGGCCGCCATTCTAAGATATAATAACGATCACTGGTTACCCACGCCGACTCACCCGCGTCGGACTATGCTAGGTGACCACTCGCCAGAAGGCTCGTGGATGGACGAGGGAAAGCGGATGCCGTTCCATATTGATCACTCGATAGAAACGCTCGGCCAGCACGCCGTCCGAGTGAGCGGCTCGGATGTACCGGGAGACGTACCGGGTGAACAACCCGGCCCCCCGTGGAGTCGGGCCGTCGGTACCGTCGAACCGGGAATCGGCGCCGACGGACATGAGCCACGCTACATCGACGATGGGGTGGACCCTGTCGAAATAGCGGGTGCCGAGATCGGTCAGACCGCCGTTCGCCAGGCTCCGATGGAGGGCCAGCCCCTCGAGCGCCGCGACCGACATGCCCTGGCCGTGGATCGGGTTGTAGCTCGCGATCGCATCGCCGATGATAGCTAGGCCTGACGGAAACCGATCGAGTTGCTCGAACCGATTGCGGATACTTGACGGGAACGGATACTGATGGATGTCATCACTTAGCCACTCGCTGTCGGAGAGGAGTCGATCGAATTCTGCGACCGGCAGGCTTTCGGCGAAGTCGACGAAGCCGTCAGGATCTGACGGTGGGTGATCGCCACTGATCCCGATCATCACCACGAGCCATCGATTGCCCTCGATCGGGATGGCCACGCCGCCCCGACTCCGCGGCGGATCCGGGCCGACGAAGATGACACGACGATCGTCAGCCGGACGATCGATGATGACGGTGCTGTAGACGACATCGATGGTGACCCAGTCGATCTCGAAGCCATCGAAGCCGTTCCGTTCGAGCCATGTGGGGGTCCGGCTTGCCCGACCGGTGGCGTCTACGACGAGGTCGGCGCTGAGCTCGATCGAACGATCGTCTGCGTCCCGAACGCAAACGCCGTTCACCTCGGTCACGTCATCATCGGTAAGATAGCCGGTGAACTGACAGCCGTCGCTGATCTCGACGGACGTCATGTCCTGGAGGTGGCGACGGACGGCGAATTCGAACAACGGACGGCTCGCCGTATACATGGGCAGACGATTCGGCCCATCAGCCAGAAAGCCGCCCTGGTCGTAATAATCGATATCCGTACAGACGTCGATCAGGAGCCCACCGTTCGAGATGAGGGTCTCGCCGAAGCCCGGGAAGAGGTCCTCGATCGTCGACCGGCCAGCTTCGAGGAGGACGTGAGGATGACGGGCCTGTGGCACTCCGCGCCTGATGGTCGGTTCGTCGGGGAGCGTGTCACGTTCGATGACGGTGACCCGATCGAACCAATCCGAGAGGATTCGGCCGGCCACCAACCCGGCCATGCTCGCGCCAATTACGATGGCGTGCTCACCGACGGATGAGCGGTTTCCGGGGTCGTACCGAGGAACAGACGCGAGTGTCATGGCAGAGCGGACTTACAGTGGTCGTCGCCGGCCCAGTTCCTCCCCGAAAAACCGACACCTGGCGGCGAGCCCATTGGTACCAATTGACATTGTCGCCGGTGTATTAGTGTTTCGCCGATTCGTTGACCGTCAGGGACCCTCCGATCGTGCCGAAGTTTGGATGAAGTTCGGGAAAGCCTTAACCGGTTGTTAGGTCCGAAAACGAGTGAACGCTTACGGACTGTCAACCCGCACGTGAAGACAATGAAACGACGAAACCTACTCAAAGCGGCGTCCGCGGTCTCCATCGGCCTCCTCGCCGGGTGCACCGGTGGTGGGGACGCTGATGGCGACGGCGATGGTGGTAGCGGCGACGGTGGTGGAGACAGCGGGGCAACTGTCGAAGAGACCGCCACCATCGCGATGGTTGACTCACAGTTCGACCCGAGAAACGCCCACGTCGATGGCGGGACGACCGTGACCTGGACCAACGAGGACAGTGCCGGCCATACGGTCACAAGCGCCTCTGACAACTGGGATTTCGACGAAACGGTCGACGGGGACGGAGAAGCCACCTATACGTTCGATGACGGCGGGGTGTACGACGTGTACTGCCGCTTCCATGGATCGTCCGACCTGTCGGGTATGAGCATGAAGATCGCGGTCGGCGACGCCACGATCGACAGCCCCCTGGGTGGCGGCAGCAGCGGCGGTGACGGAGGGAGCGGGGGCCCCTATGGGTGACGCCGGGGGTTGAATACGAGGCAACCAGTAGGGTTCGGCGAGCAATGGCCTGAACGGTCAGTCAACTGGCTCGATGCCAGGTGAGCCCTGAACCGGGTCGGGAAACGTCGACAGCCGGCTGAGATGGGTGTCGCTGAACCTGGTCTCGTACTTGAGCCCGTAACCGACCACTCGATCGAATCCGATGTGGGCGGTCCAGATCAACCCGACGAGGACCGCCAAGTCGACGCCCATCCACAACCCGAGCGCCCCGACGGCCGCCGGCCCGAGGTAAGTGTGGGCCAGGTTATAGGCCATCGACCCATACCGGGCACCGGCCAGATATCCGAGCATGGAGAGGTCCGGCGCGAGAAAGAGCCCGAGAAACAGCCACCACAGCCCGCCGAGTGTGAAATACGCGATGGCGGCGAACAGGGCGATGACCAGCCCCTCGGCCCGAAGGAGCAGCTTGGGGTACATGCCGCGAATACGTCACTCGAGCATAAATAGATAGATTGTGATAGGTTATCAGTCGGCCTGGCCCCCGCGATTTCGGCTGCCGTTCGGCTGGGAAGCTATCGTTTCAACGGTTGGAACGATTTTCGAATTTGTGTCCATCGTTGCATTTATTTATCATATTATCTACTCGTAAAAATCAGAATGGGGCGACCGAAAACCGTGTCACAAGCTTTCGTAATAACAATATAACCCTACACATATTAGGCGTTTGAGGCATGTACGATCTCACCGGCTTCCAGCGTGACTGTCTCTACGTGATCGCTGGCAAGGATGATCCGAAGGGCGTGACGATCAAGGAGGAACTCGACGGCTATTACGAGACAACGGTCAACCATGGCCGGCTGTATCCCAACCTCGATAGCCTGGTCGAAATGGGCCTGGTCGAGAAAGGGAAACTCGACGACAGGACGAACACCTATTCGCTTACCGATCGCGGCCACCGGGAACTCAAGGCCCGGCGGGAGTGGGAAGCCAGCTACGTCTAACTTGAGGTCGGTTTTCACAGGCAGCGGGTGCCGACGGATTCCACACTGTGAGCGGGACCTAGAGCGCGACTGACGTCTCGTCCGTGAGTTGGCCCGGCGCCCCGATACGGACCCGTGTGGTACCGCCGGAGGAGGCCATGATCCGAATCGTCGCTCGTTCGTGGGTGTCCAATGGGGCAAGGTCCACATTGGATTGCCGGAGGTCGATAGCGATGGAGGCCCGGTCGTCCGCATCGTTGAGCACCGGGGCCGACCCGTCGGCATCACGGAGCGACTCGACGACGAACTCGCCATTGGCCGGTGAACCGCTCGTATGGACCAACGTTTCAGCGCCGTTCGGACCGATGTATTGGACCGTGAGGTCGCTAAGGTCGAGGTTCCCGGACCCGGCGCCTATCCGGACGGTGAGGTTCACCCAGTCAACCGTGCCCTGGTTGGTGACGTTGCCGGCGACGCCGACGACCTGTGTCCGAACGGTGACCTGCCTGTTCGTGTCCTGACTCGTATCCGCCGACTGCGACTCAAGCGATGTCGTGGTGTTGATCAGGACCCCGGCGGTAATGGACGCGATAAGGATCACCGCGATGAAAACGATGACCGCGTTTACCCCTATCTGACCCCTGTCGATTGCGTCGATGTCGATCATTCAGCCCCCGAACGCGCGACGTGCCACCGCGCGTACCCAGGGCTGGGGGGTGATACGGGCATAAGTGCCCGCCGTGAATTATCAAAGATGAAATTCTGATCGGAAAGCCAGTGAAAGCAACGTGGTATCGGTTCGCACGAACCGATTTATTCCTGGATCTCGTCGGCCAATAGCGCGGAGAGCTCCCGCCGATAGCCCGACTCGTCGTAGCCGAGCCGTGCGAGCCAGACGTGTTGATACGCGGGGTGGAGGATGGGGAGGAGCGTGACCCCGAGGGTCGGACACTCGATCCGGGTCAACACCGTGTCCACGAAGCCGTCGAGGGCGATCCCCTCCCGATCCAGGATCGATCGGGTGGGGTGCTTGCCGGTCGCGACGACCACGGTCGGATCAACGGTCTCCAGCTCGGTAGCGAGGTGGGTAAAACAGGTCGCTCGTTCCTCATCCGTAGGAGGCCGGTTCGTCTCGCCATCGGCCGGGAAGCACTTCACCGCGTTCGTCACGTACAGGTCGTCCGGCCCGTATCCGATGTCCTCGAACAGGGACCGGATGATCCGACCCGAATGCCGGGCGGTGTAGGCGAGCCCGGTCCAGTTCCCGCCCTTCCAACGGTCGGCGTCCGGGGTTCCCGCCCCGGGAGCCTCCCCGACGACCATCAGGTCGGCCGACGGGTTGCCGTTCCCCCAGGCGATCTCCTCCCGCGATCCGACGAGATCAGGACAGCGGGAACACTCGGGCTCCAGGACGTTTCGACCGTCCGGGTCCGGATAGGCAGGCATCGTTACCCGTCGATGAACCCTAACAGCAGCTCGATGACCCGGTCGGCCTCCTCGTGCTGGACCCAATGGGTGGCCTCGTCGATGAGCGTCAGGCGGCCGTCCGAGCACAGGTCGATGCTCGGCTCGGTCATCGCCTGGCGGAGGGCGGTGTCGTTCGTCCCCCAGATGAGATGCGTGGGGACCTCGATCGGGAAGTCGACCGATCGTTCGGCCGAGGTCCGGAACAGCGCCCGGTACCAGTCGATCATTGCCTTGACGGCACCGGGGTTAGACCAGGCCGCTCGATATCGATCGAGCTCCTCGTCGGAGAACGTCCCCGGCCGACTGGTTTGCCGCATGGCCCGCACACCCATGGCGTAGTCCTTCCGGCTGAACCCCCACTCCGGGAGTCGGGGTAATTGGAAGTAGAACATGTACCAGCTCCGGAGCATTTGTTTGGGGTCACGGGTGAGGAACCGACGGAAGACGACAGGATGGGGGACGTTTATCGTTACCAGACGGTCGATCGACTGCGGACGGGTGGATGCCAGCCACCAGGCCACCGCCGCGCCCCAGTCATGTCCGATGACCGTTGCATCGTCCCGACCGGCGGCCTCGATCAAGCCGACGACGTCGTCGACGAGGACGTCGATGTTGTACGCGGACAGTCCGTCAGGTTTGTCGCTACGATTGTAGCCCCGCTGATCGGGGGCGACCACGCGATATCCGGCCTCGGCGAGCGGCCCGATCTGCCGTCGCCATCCGTACCAGAACTCGGGGAACCCGTGGAGCAGGACCACCATCGGCCCGTCGGCCGGGCCGGCCCTGACTGTGTGGAGGCTGACGCCGTTAGTGTCGACTCTTCCGTGCTCGAGGTCGACGTGTGCGAGGGGCCCATCAGCGTCCATCGGCGGTCACCGGATCGGGTACTGATTACTCATCCTCGACGATCTCGATACCCCGATTGTTGATCGCGTCGGGATCGAGCCCGACTTCCTCGAGGAACCCCCGGTACTCCCGCTCGCACCGCTCGGCCGCCTTCTGGCGTTCGGACGCGCGATCACACAACGAAACGAGGTCCTCCGGGACGTCATTGGTGTGGACGATCCAGTGGTTGATCAGGTCCGACATCCGCCGGATCGGCGAGGTGAAGTGGCCGTAGATCTCGAAATTGAGCGCGTGGTGGCCCCCGAACGGGTCGTTCATGTAGGTCGCTCGGGGCATGACCTTCATCACGGCCCACTGGATCTTGCCCAGCTGCCGTTTCGGGGCCTGTTCGAGCGTGGCGTTGACCGCCTTGCGGGGATCGTCCCACGAATC
>CAYOLR010000068.1:0-13031 GCA_964404815.1 uncultured Halobacteriales archaeon | reverse complement strand
AACCCCTTTTGATATATTTTTGTATTTGCGACATCGAAATTAGACAGATATCTACTAAATATTCTCCAATGCGTCTCGACGCTCCTCAACAGAGACCTGGTCATACTGCATCGTGGTCTTCGGACTCTTGTGGCGAAGTTGATCCTTCGCGGCTTTGAGGTCACGCTGTTGGACCATGTATGTCCCCACGGAATGTCGGATCGTGTACCACGACATCTGTCGGTTCTCGTAATCGATCCCGGCTTGGTCGCACAGGCGCTTGAGCAGGCGAGCGAGGCTTTGGGAGCCGTAGGGATTCCCCTGGCTCGTGAGCCAGAGTCGATCAGTATCGTTGTACCGTGACATTTGGCGTCGTTCTACGAGCCACCGCTCGAGCGCTGTGGTGGTTCGGTCGGTCAGCGAGACCGTCCAATTCCCCTCGTTCTTTGTCGAGTCGACGTACGGAATACGCAGGACGCCGTTATCGCTGTCAACCCACGAGGTCGTCGCCTTACTTACTTCGTCGGGTCGTAGACCAGCATCCAAGCTGGTCCAGACGAGCGACGTCACTTCCCAACCGTCGACCTTCTCCCAATCTTCCTTCGTGATCTCGGCGAATGCCTTGTCAAGGACCACAGCAACGTACTGCTTCCATCCTTGCCGTTCAGCCGTGGTGAGGGACTCGTATGACGGAATATTCCCTTCGTTGAGGGCCGCCTGCCGGATGGCGCGTCTCTCCTCCTTAGAGAGGAAATCACGGGGCTCGAGGGTGCCACTCGAACTGGGAAAGTGAAACTCGAAGTCCCACCGTGGCTCCCCCCTGGTGTTGTGAAGCCATTTATTTAGGTGATTGATTCCTTCCTGCAGTTTCCCCTTCTCCACACGGCCTTTGTCGGAATAGGCAAGGTGTTCCATGAAGTCATGGGCATCTTCCGCATCGGGTGGGTACTTGTAACGGCCAGCTTGTTCCCACACCCATCGATCGAACCGGGCCGTGCGATAAGCATCCGAATATACCGTGTATGGGGCGTAGCCGTCGGCCTTTCGGGGATTCTTCCCAACACTCAGCAGCCATGACAGGAACTGGATACGTTGGTCCTTGTAATCAACGAGCTGCTTTTCGGTTAGCTCGCCGTCATGCGATTGAGGCACCACTACTATGCTCCGGCCTGGGTCGAGATTACCGTCGAAGCCAACGTCACAGCGTTCCAGGGTTATTGGTAAGTCTGACGTCATGTTCTGTCCTGCCGGAGCGAAAAACCCCCGACGGCGAAGCCGTCGGAATGCGCGGGACCGGATTCGAACCGGCGGACCCCTACGGGACAGCGTCCTAAGCGCTGCGCCGTTTCCTGGCTTGGCTACCCGCGCGCAGGATGAAATTCCCCCGACGGCGCCAATAACCTAACGCTCGACGACCGAACTAAGTAGGCAGCGCCCGTGACATTCGGCTATGTACCGGGCGTCGGATCAGGTCGATCAGGCCGACTGGCTTGAGACCCTCGACGCGGCGGCCGACGACCTCGACCTCGACGAGTCCGCCCGATCCGCCGCCGCGGACCTCTTCCTCTCGGCCGGGCCCGCGGCCGACCGATCCAAGCCCGCCGGGATCGCGGCGAGCCTGTATGCAGGGGCCTTGATCGCCGGGGAGGAACGCTCCCAGATCGCCGTCGCCGAGGCGGTCGGCGTCTCGCGATTGGTGATCCAGCGCCGCTGGAAGCCGCTACTCGAATCCGCTGGATTCTCGGCCCCGGACTGGTGATCAGGGACCGGTTGCCCGGTCGGTTGGCCGACCATCCGCCTCCGGCGTCAGATTGCCGTGTTCGTCGATCTCGCCCCGGACGATCCGGGTACTCGAGATGATCTCGCCGTCCTCCGCCCGGACGTGATTGACCACCTCGATATCGAGCGGTTCCCGACCCGCTTCTTCGCGGAGTTCGTTGATCCGTTCGCCGCCGGCCTTCGTTTCCGGAGAGACGACTAGGATGTCGAACCCCGGTTCGGTCGCGATCCCGGTAGGTTCGGTCAGGGGACGGATCTCGAACGCGCGGTCGTACTCTACGGCAAAGCGCTCGAGTTCCCCTTCGAGGTCCTCGGCCCGTTCGTCATAGGGCTTGATATAGCGGTCCTCGTCACGCGTTTTCGGCGCGAGCTCATCGCTCGTCAGTCCCACAGTGACGTCTCCGAGCTCGAAGGCCCGCTCGAAGAGCGCCCGGTGACCGTCATGAATGGGGTCGAACGTGCCCCCCAACGCGACCCTCATGACCCGAGGGTCGACCGCCCCCGGCAAAGGGGCTTCGAAAGCCGCTACTCGTCGTCCTGTTCGTCCCTGACCTCGATGGTGACCGGTTCCTCGGTTCCCCCGTCGGCTTCACCGAGATGGCGATCGAGGTTGAAGACGGTGTTGAGTTCGTCCTGTACCTGCGAGACGATCTCCCGGACGAGTTCGCTCGGCGCGATCGCCGTGTACTCGTAGGGATTGTTGCCCGCACCCTCGTTCTGACGTTTCTCCCGACCGACGACGCCTTCGTCGAAGAGCTCAGCCAGGGACTCCCTGACGGTGCTCGGATAGAGCCCCGTCCCCTCGGCGACCTCGTCGCTGGTCGATCCCGGGTATTTCCGGAGGTAGATGAAGATCCTGGCCCTGGTTTCCGTGTCGAGCAACCAGGCCAGGAGATCGACGATCCCCTGGTCGAACTGTTCGACGGCGCGATCGGCCTCCGCCTCCAACCGTTCCCGGGCCCCCCCACGTGTGAAGTCGTCGTCCTCGGCGTCAGATGACTGGTCCGTCATGTCCTCCCAGCGGGGACAAATGACACCCGATGGTAAAAAAATTCCTCACAGGACGAGGTCACGGCACACGGCATCGATGCCCTTTTCGTCCCTGAGTCGGCGCTGCCTGATGGCGCCGTTTTCGGCCGACAGGAGTCCCCTGACGGCCGAGAGGCCGAGGCGGTCGGCGACCCGGTCGACGGCCTCGGCCAGCTCGATCACTGAAGTGCCATCACGATCGATAAAGGTCGCCTCCTCGCCGTAGCGCATGGCCCGCCACTTGTTCTCGTCGAGGAGTTCGCGCCGCAACGGATCGGTCCGTTCCCCATCGTCGTACCGGTCGGAGAGGTCCATCACGAGCGCGTGCGTGTATTCGACGAACGCCATGGCCCGATCGGGGTCGGCCTGGGCGTCAGGCGTCCGCACCTCGACGGTCCCGTACTCGGTGTGCGGACGGACATCGAACCAGAGCTCCCCGCGGTCGTTGATCGACTCGGTTTCCAGCATCGTCCGTTCGAACTCGAGGTAGTCGGCGATCCCGTCGAAGGCGGTCGGCATCCCCGTATTCGGTAATGCCTCGAAGATTTTCGAGCGGGCGGAGGCCAGGCCGGTGTCGAAGCCGTTCCAGAACGGCGAGTTCGCCGAGAGGGCGAGCATGATCGGGAGGTGCCAGCGGACTTTGTTGGCGATCCAGACCGCCTTGTCGGGGTCGTCGACGCCGACGTGAACGTGGAGGCCCGCCGTCGTGTTCCGGTGTTGGGGGTATTGGATCCGGTCCAACTGTGATCGATACCGGGGCTTTTCCGCATGTTCGAGTTCACGCCACCGGGCGGTCGGGTGGAGGCCAGCGGCGGCGATCCGGTAGCCGTGGTTTTCGGCGTGATCGACCAAGGCCTCCCGGACCGATCGGTGAACCTCCGGCGCCTCGTCGGAGGTCTCGATCAACGGCGTCTGGGTCTCGATGACGAACTTGAAGAGTTCATGATCGAGTCGGCCGTTGAGGATCGGTGGCGGCTCGGTCTCGTAGACGAGTTCGTCGGTCCCGCTGATCGGCCGCCCGCGATCGTCGACGATGAAGAATTCCTCCTCGATCCCAATGGTCCCCAACTCGGTAAACGCCTCGCCCGAACCAACGTCCATCGCGCAGTCGTAACAGGTGTCGGGCTAAATAATTCGGGGAAGCGGCTACCGAGGCGTGGCGATCACGGCGAGGTGGGCATCGTGGTGTGGGTCGAGCCGGGCCGTTTGACGGATCTCGTAGGCCTCCTCGAGGGACGCCTTGACCGACCCGTAAACCGCGTCGGGATCCGCGGTGACATCCTCGCTTCTGGCCTTGATGGCCATCACTAGCCGACCGTCGTCAGCGAGGAATCGACGGTTCCGTGTCGCAACGGACGCCTGCCCCCTTGTCGCCACGTCCTGAATCATCACGTCAACGTCGGCCTCGACCACGTGGGCATAGGTTTCCGGTCGGCGGGCGTCCTTCAGGAGCGGAAAGAGGTTCGGTCTGTCCGTGGCGACGGCAATCAGGTCACGCATCGGTCGGGGCGCGAACTCAACGGCGTAGGTCGGCCCGGCGATGTCCGCGACGTGGCTGACGGTCGTCCCGGCGGCCGCGCCGAGATACAGGACCGTGTCGCCCGACGCGAGGCCGAGATCGAGGTCACGTTCGAGCATGGCGGCGACCTTGGATCGATCCGGATCCCAGGCCCGCCACCCGTCGTCGACCGGCTCCGAGCCGACCGGGTCACCTTGCGTCGCCGGGAGACGCCGGTCGCCGAAGTCACGGGTTTCCACGCCCGCGGGAAGGGCCATCACGAACCACGCTCCCGGATCCGCTCGATGCGGTCGTCGAGTTCTGCCTTCAGGGCCGGCCGGTAGTCGCCGGCATAGTGGTCGATCCTGGCGGCGATCGCGAGTTTCCCGGCCAGCGCCCGGGCAGCCGAGCCACGGGCGGCCGGTCGGGTGTCCCGGACCGCCGGATGCGTGAAGATGATCCCGTGTTTCGGCGACGTGGCATGCCCTTCCAGATGGGCGAACAGCGCGTCCTCGGCCCCGAGGACCTGGATCGTCCCGGAGGGTTTTTTCGCGAGGGTTTCCAGGCCGCCGACCAGGGCGATAAGGCGGGCGGCGAGCACGGGGCCGGCCAACGCACTGAGGTTCGGCGCGACCGCCTCGGTCTCGGTTTCGATGAATGACCGGAGCCGATCCTGCTCGTCCGCCAGGTCCACCACCCGCTGGGCGAGGTCGACGATCCGGGATTCCACGGCATCCTCGGGGTCTCGTTGAGCGATTCGCCTCGCGAAGTCGAGGCCGGACCCCGTCTCCGGCAGGTAACTTCCCGCCCATTCGGCCAGTCGTTCCGCCAGTTCGTTGGCCGTCCGGGTGCAGTCGTCCATCGCCCGGACGGCATGGACGAGCTGCTGATCGGCGGCCCGTGATCGTTCCTCCG
This sequence comes from uncultured Halobacteriales archaeon, assembly GCA_964404815.1. Lineage (GTDB taxonomy): Archaea > Halobacteriota > Halobacteria > Halobacteriales > Hikarchaeaceae > CAYOLR01. The sequence goes on along the minus strand of CAYOLR010000068.1, from coordinate 7,831 downwards.
CGGCGTCCTCGGCTGCCTTTAACGCGGCCGAATGGAGCCGATCATAGTAGGCGGCCTCATCGGAGGCGTAGTCGGCCGCGACGGCCCGGGCGGGCCAGTCGGCGGGGGCGTCCGTCCGCCCCTCGCGGATGGCGGCGGCCGCGGCGTCGATGTCCCCGGGGTCGAGGCCGGCGAACCAGCCCTCATCCGTCATGATCCGCCCCCCTCAGCGTTCGATCGCCACATGGGGGCCCCTTGAAGGGGTTCCGGGTAAACATTAGCGCCTCCCCGCCGGTGGCCGGTGGACCGCGGGACCGCCCGGTGATCTCCCGACTGATACCATCTGATACCATTCAATACCAAAGAAAGTAATCTTTATGCATCTGGCGCCTCTATACATGGATGAGCGATGACAGACGAGTCAGACGACTTCGCATGGCCGCCCGCCCTCTTCGGGCAACAGCTCCAGGAGGCGGGCGAACAAGCCATGCAACAGCAGACCGACCTCATGCGGCAGCTGCTCTCCTCCGGGACTAGCGGCATGCCCATGGGGCAGTTCGGTGCGATGAGCCGTAGCATGGCTACGTTCAAGACCCGCGTCCAAAGCGGGGGTCGAATCAGCATCCCCGACGCGGAACGGGAAGCCCTCGATATCGGCGAGGGTGACATCGTCCAGACCATCGTGATTCCCATCAAACGGAGTGATTCAAATGAGTAACACCGCAAGCAACACCGTCAGTACAGTATTCGACATCCAGCGAACGATGCTGGAGCAAAGCCAGTCCGCCTTCAAACAGGGCGTCGAGATCCAAAAGCGGACTGCGAACGCCTTCGTCGACACCATGGATTCCCAGCAGTCCGTCCAGCAGGAGTCCAGCAAGATGTTCCAACGCGCCCTTCACGCCTACCTGGATGCCCTCGAGCAGATGGTCCCGGGTGACCAGGTCGAATTCGACGAGGTCCGGCAGGTCGCCGACCGGCAGTTCGAACAGATGGACGAGGTCTCCGAGGAGTCCTGGACCGCCGTCCAGCGCGCCATGGAGGAGGGCTTCGAGGCCTTCGACGCCATGGCCGACGCCTACGTCGACGCGATCGACAACTCCTTCGATGCCTTCCTCGACTCGTACGAACAGGTCGAGGCCCAGGCCATGGAGACCGCGGACGCCGTCCAGATCGACGTCGAAGCGGAGTAACGCCCCGAACTTTCTACGTAACACCCAATAATCTCCCACCGACAACCATGAGTATGACACAGACCCCGGATCCGGACGAGATCCAACGCTATTGGCAACAGGCGATCGATCAGATGAACGACCAGTGGGCCGACGCGCTCCAGCAGAACGTCGACGCCCAGACACGCTTCGTCGAAGCGTGGCTCGACGCCCTCGACCAGCCCACTGACGAGGACACGATCGAGTCCGCCGTCGACGGCTACCGACAGGCCTACGAGACCTGGATGGAAGCGGCCGAGGAATCGGTCCAGCGGATGTCCGACGCGATGTCCGGCGAGCAGGTCCCGGTCGAGGAGCTTCGGGACACGTGGCTCAGCGCGGCCAACCAGTCCTTCAAGGAGCTCATGAGCACGTCCGCGTTTGCGGCCATCACCGGCGAAACCGTCGAGGAGTCCCTCGACTTCCGCCGGCAAATGGACGAGGTCGCCGAGATGACCCTCCACGACATGGGCCTGCCAACCGAGGGCGACATCAAGGAGGTCGGCGACCGGATCGTCGAACTCGAGCGTCGACAGCACGCGGTCGAAGAGAAACTCGACCAGATACTCGAGGCGATCGAGGAAGCATGACGCCGTTCACGGCCCCCCTCGACTTCCAACGGCGGGCATGGGAGGCGGCCACGGAGGCCGTCGAACGGAGTACGATCGCCCCCGAGCGGCAGGAACGGATGGCCGAGGTCGACGTCGGCGAGACGCCGAGCGAGGTCGTCTATCGCGAGAACAAGCTCGAGCTCCTCCACTACGAATCCCAGACGGAGGAGCAGTTCGACGTCCCGTACATCCTCGACCTCCAGCCGGACCGCAGCGTCGTCCGACGGCTGCTCGAACACGGGTTCGACGTCTACCTCATCGATTGGGGCGAGCCCTCGACCCTCGACGGGTCGCTAACTCTCGAGGATTACGTCGACCGCTACATCGACAACTGCGTCGACGTCGTGCGGGAGCGCTCCGGCATCGACGAGATCAACGTCCTCGGCTACTGCATGGGCGGGACGATGTCGGCGATGTACGCCGCCCTCCACCCGGAGAAGGTCCGCAACCTCGGACTGATGGCGGCGAGCCTCTGATTCGACCAGACCGGCGGCGTGCTCGAGCTGTGGGGCGACGACGAGTACTATTCCCCGAAGACGGTCGCGGAGACGTTCGACGTCGTGCCGGCGGAATTCTTCGACACGGGCTTCGCGCTGATGGATCCCGTCGAGAACACGGTCACGAAGTACGCCCGGCTCTACGACAATCTCGAGAACGAGGACTTCGTCGAGAACTTCGCCCGGATGGAACAGTGGCTGTCCGACGGGATCGACATGGCCGGCGCGACCTACCAGCAGTTCCTCGAGGACATCTACCAGGACAACGCGCTCTACCACAACGAGCTCTACCTGGGCGACCAGCACGTCGATATCCAGAATATCGACATGCCGGTCCTCCAGATCGTCGCCGAGTACGATCACCTCGTGCCCGCCGACGCCTCGAAACCGTTCAACGAGGTTCTCGGCAGCGAAGACACGACGATCTTCGAGGAGCAGACCGGCCACATCGGCCTCTCGGTCTCCTCCCGCTCCCACCGCGACCTCTGGCCGCGGGTGTGTGAGTGGTTCGAAGAGCGGTCGGACGTGACACCGACGGAGGACCTCCAGCTCATCGAAGGCATCGGCCCGGCCTACGCCGAGCGCCTCCGGACCGCCGGGATCGAGACCGTCGGCGCCCTCGCCGGGGCCGACGCCGATTCCCTCGCCGCCGAGATCGACGTTTCCGTCGCCCGGGTCGAGGACTGGATCGACCGTGCGATCGATCTGGCCGACTGAGCGCCCGGTTTGTAATCCTTTTTAGGGATCCACCCCCTCCCCCGGTTACGGGCGGATCCGGTTCCGCGCGGGGCACGTCAATGACACGATCAACCCGGACCTGCGTCATCTCAGGCGCCTCACGAGGTATCGGTCGCGGCATCGCAGAACAGCTCGGCAGCGAGGGGGCGAACGTGGTCGTCAATTACCACTACTCCAGCGAGGCGGCCGACCGTGTGGTGGAAACGATCGAGGACATGGGTGGGTCGGCGATCGCCTGTCAGGCCGACATTACCGATCGGGAGCAGGTCGACCGGATGCGGGACGAGACCCACGAGGCGTTCGGACGGCCCGCGGTCCTGGTCAACAACGCCGGGATCACCCAGGACACCAAGTTCGAGACCATGACGCGGGAGGAGTGGGATCGGGTGATCGACGTCACCCTCGGTGGCACTTTCAACTGTACCCAGGCGTTCTTCCCCGATATCAAAAACGCCGAGGAGGGCCGGGTCATCAACATCTCGAGCGTGATCGGCAAACAGGGGAATTACGGCCAGGCGAACTACGCCGCCGCCAAGAGCGGCCTGTTCGGATTCACCCGGTCGCTCGCCCTCGAGCTCGCCCCGACCGGGTCGACCGCGAACTGCGTCGCCCCCGGCTACACGGAGACCGATATGGTGGAGGGGGTCCGGGAGGACATCCTCGACCGGATCCGGGACGAGATCCCCCTGAAACGCCTGGCGTCGGTCGAGGAGATCGCCTGTGTGGTCAGGTTCCTCGCGAGTACCGAGGCGTCCTACATTACCGGCGAGGTTCTCGACGTCAACGGCGCAATCGACCTGTAGCGGCCGCGCCCGGGGTCTAAGGACGGTTTTCCCGCGATAGCTGGCGAGGGGACACCTCTCCCAATTCACCTAATATGTGATTATATGCAAATGGATAGAATTATTACCATGATACACAACATTTATGCTCTGAACGTGAGTGCATGAATGTATAAGGATTCCACCCAGGACTACCATGAGCCAAGACTATGATACGACACGATTCGACGACCAACTAGGCGAACTGCGCGCCCGTCGGGACGCCGCCCGCCTGGGCGGGGGCGAGGAGCGGATCCGGGCCCAGCACGAGCGCGGAAAGATGACGGTCCACGAACGGATCGACTTCCTCCTCGACGAGGGGAGCTTCGTCGAGATCGACCCGTTCGTCGAGCACCGCTCCGGGAACTTCGGGCTCGGCGAGAAGACCTACCCCGGCGACGCGGTCGTCGCGGGCTACGGCGAAATCGACGGGCGACGGGTCCTCGTCTTCGCCCACGATTTCACGGTCCTTGGCGGATCCGTGGGTGAAGCGGTGGCAGACAAGATCAACAAACTCCTCGATAAGGCCGTCGAGAACGGCGTTCCGGTCATCGGCCTGAACGATTCTGGTGGCGCCCGCATCCAGGAGGGCATCGACGCGCTCGACGGGTTCTCCCGGATGTTCCGCCGGAACACCGATGCCTCCGGGGTCGTCCCGCAGATCTCGGCCATTCTCGGGCCGTGTGCCGGCGGTTCTGTGTATTCGCCCGCCCTCACCGACTTCACCTTCATGGTCGAGGGCAACTCGAACATGTTCATCACCGGCCCGGACGTCATCGAGACGGTCACGGGCGAGCAGGTGTCGAAGGAGGAACTCGGGGGCGCTGGGGCCCATACGGCCAAGAGCGGCGTCGCGCACAACGCCTACCGCTCCGAGGAGGAAACCCTCGACGCCATCCGAACGCTCCTTTCCTATCTCCCCGCGAACAACATGGCCGATCCGCCCCGGGTCGAGCCGGCGGACGACCCCGACCGCGTCGACCACGAGCTCGGGCCGATCGTCCCGTCGAACCCGAAGAAGCCGTACGACGTCAAGGACGTCATCGATCGCGTCGTCGATCTGGATTCGTTCTTCGAAGTCCACGAACGGTACGCGGCCAACCTGGTGACCGGGTTCGCCAGGATGGACGGCCGATCCGTCGGCGTCGTCGCCAACCAACCCCGCGTCAACGCGGGGACCCTGGACATCGATGCCGCCGAGAAGGGCGCGCGTTTCGTCCGGTTCTGTGACGCCTTCAACATCCCGATCGTCACCTTCGTCGACGTCCCCGGCTTCATGCCCGGGACCGACCAGGAACACGACGGGATCATCCGACACGGGGCCAAGCTCATCCACGCTTACGCCGAGGCAACGGTGCCGATGCTCACCGTCACGCTCCGGAAGGCGTACGGCGGTGCCTACATCGTGATGGCGTCGAAGGGGTTGGGCGCCGACGTCAACTACGCCTGGCCCCAGGCCGAGTTCGCGGTCATGGGCCCACGGGGCGCCGTGAACGTCCTCAACCGCCGGGAGATCGCCAACGCCGCCGATCCCGAGGCGAAACGCCAGGAGCTCATCGATAACTATCGCGAGGAGTTCGCCACCCCCTACCAGGCCGCAAAGCGCGGGTACGTTGACGACGTCATCGAGCCCGCCCAGACGCGACGCCGACTGATCCGTGACCTCGAGTTCCACGAGGGCAAGCGACAGGAAACGCCGCCGAAGAAACACGGTAACATCCCCCTCTGACCATGGCCGCGACACTCCTCGATCGTCCGCCCGAATCGGTCGACCCGGAAGCCGCGGAAGCACCGTCGGTCGTGGTGAGCGGCCCCGACGGCGCGGAGTATGACTTCGCTATCCCCGACGGCGCGACCCCGGCCGAGGTGGCCGCGATCGCCGCCTCCGTTTCCGCTACCCTGTCTATGGAAACCGATCCCGAGGATCCCGGCGACACTTCATCGTTCGACGCGTGGACCTGGTGTGGTCGGGTCGCTTCAACCGGCTGTCGCCGTCAGGCGACCGGGAGCGCCGAGGATCCCTGGAAGTATTCCGGCCGTCCGGGCCTATTCTGAGTCGTCGTCTTCCTCGTCGAGTTCGTCCCGGATCGATTCGATCTCGCCGTCGATATCGATCTCGACGGCCGTGCTTTCCTCCCGGTTGTCGCCGCTTTCGGCCATGCGCTCGTCGATCTCGTCCCGGAGGGTCCTGGCCTCCTGCAGGAGCTGTCGGGCCTCCGCGTTCTCCGGCAACGAGGACTCCTGCAGGGCCGTCTGCAGCTCGTTGAGTGCCCGGTCGAGCCGATCGACCGCCTCCCGGCCGATGGAGGCCGAACCCTCGCCGGCCGCCCGACCGCGTTCGGTCGCCCGGATGGCGCCCTGCACGAGTTCGAGCATTCGACGGTTGGCATCGAGGATCGCGATGGCGGCCGGGATCGCGAACTCGTCGGCGAACCGGAGGACGTCCCTGACGCTCGGCGGGCGTCTGGCCATCAGCCGCCGGTCACGGTCCTCGAGCTCCGCGTGAAGGGCCTCGAGCGTGTCCTCGAGCTCGCGGACCCGATCCGCCAGCTCCTCGTCGGGATCGGTCGTCATCGGGTCCACTTCGGTCCGCGGGGGGAAAAACCGCATGCCCGAGGGTTCGAGGCGGCAAATGACAATTCAGAAGTCGAACCGGCGTCCACCGTGAGGTGTTCATGGATCCCCCGGCCCCCGGTGACCTGACGCCTGCCGTGGCGGTCCAGTACCTCCAGTCGCGGGACGTACTGCCCGACGGTTGCGACCCCACCGCCGAGCCGCTGGGCGGGGGCGTGTCGAACCACGTCATCCGGGTGCGGTGGGACGACGGCTGCCTCGTGGTCAAACAGCCGCTCCCGAACCTGGCCGTCGAGGACGACTGGCCGGCTGACATCGACCGCATCCATAACGAGGCGGCCGCCGCCCGCACGTACGCGGCCGTCATCGACGGCGAGCGACTGCCGGCCCGCGTCCCCGAGGTCGTCTACGAGGACGGTGCGGCTCACCTCATCGCCATCGAATGTGCGCCGAACTCCGCCGACAGTTGGAAGGCCGACCTCCTGGCGCGGCGGGTGGATCCAGCGATCGCCGAGACCGTCGGGCTGGTATTGGGGGAGGTCCATGGGGCGGCCGCGGCCGACCCCGAGGTCCGTGACCGCTTTGCGAGCAAGCGCCCGTTCGACCAGCTCCGGATCGATCCCTACCATAGGACGACGGCGGACCGCCACCCCGACGTCGCCGAGCCGATCCGTGCCGAGGTCGACCGGATCATGGCCGTCGATCGAACCCTCGTCCACGGCGACTACAGCCCGAAGAACGTCCTCGTGGGCGACGTCCCCTGGATCATCGACTTCGAGGTGGCTCACTGGGGGGATCCGGCCTTCGACGTCGCCTTCATGGCCAACCACCTGTTCATCAAATCCGTGTACAACCATGCCGGCCAGTCCGCCTACCTCGGGGCCGCCGAGCGGTTCTGGCGCACCTACCGTGAGCGGGTTCCGTGGACACTCGAGGCCGAGTTCATCACCGAACTGGCCATCCTGATGCTCGCCCGGGTCGACGGCAAGTCACCCGTCGAATACGTTTCCGAGGGGCCGGTCGCCGAGGCGCTCAGGCGGATCGCCAAACGATCACTCCGCGAGGGCGTCGGGACCTTCGAGGGGTTCGCGGCCCTCACCCGGGAGGAGACGCCCGCATGAGGATCCAGGCCGTCGATGCCTGGGAAGTCCTCGACTCCCGGGGCAATCCCACCGTCCGCGTCGAAGTCGAGACCGATCGATCGACCGGCCGGTTCACGGTCCCAGCCGGCGCGAGCACGGGTACCCACGAGGCGCTCGAGCGTCGTGACGGCGGGCATCGCTACCGTGGCATGGGCGTCCAGGACGCGGTCGCGGCGGTCCTGACGGAGCTCGCTGACGTGGTTACCGGCCGTGACCCGACCGAGCAACGCGCTCTCGACGCGGCGATGGTCGAGGCCG
>CAYOLR010000067.1:0-13120 GCA_964404815.1 uncultured Halobacteriales archaeon | reverse complement strand
GTCGTCTTCCTCCGGCTCTGGTGTGTCCGTCTCCTCCTCATCATCGTCGTCTTCCCGGTCCTCCTCGTCCTCGTCTGCGTCATCGTCCTCGCCCTCGTCTTCGATCTTGTCGCCATCGCCCTGATGGGGGTCCTCGGTCCGGTTGACCTGACCGTCCGTGAGTTCGTAGGTTAGCTCAGCCTCAAACTCGCCCTTCAAGACCTCCAATTCTAACTCTTCGACGCCCGATGGGATAGTGAACGAAACCGACCCGTCCTTGGGGGTCGTTCCCTTGAGGTCGTCGTTTGCATACACTTTCACGTCCTGGACCGGAGACCCGTTGAACATGACCAAGACGATCGCCGAGCGGTTGTCGATGGCCACCGACACGTTCAGGTTTCGGAAGACAGTATCGTCGTCTTCTTCGAACTCGAACTCGAGTTCGCCGGTCTCATCACCCACGTGTGCGGTGATCTTCGCCTTTGCGGCTGGCAGGGTGAGGCTGATACGGCCATCGGCGTCGGTCGTGCCCACCGGGTCACCGTTCAGACGGACCGTCGCGTTCTCTCGGGCGACGCCGTTGGCGAGCACGCGAACGTCAATCGTGGCACCGGGTTCGGGCGTGCCGCTGGCGAGGACCACCGCGAGATCATCGATTTCGTCCTCGTCGCGATCCCGGTCGCGTTCATTCCCAAGGTCGTCGGTTTCGTTCTCAAGGTCGTCCGGTTGGTCCTCGATTGCCTCATCCGGTTCGGTCGCCGAATCGTCTACGGATTCGATCTCCTCTTCGAGACGAAAGACCTCCCCCGTCGATCCATCGACGCGCACCTCTGCCTCCCCAGTCTCGTTCGCCGAACGGAAGCCGAATTCGAACTTGTAGTATCCTTCCGCCGGGTGGACGCTCGATTTCCTGAGGGCCCACTGGACGGATTGGTTGGACAGCGCAGATCGGGCCGTCGCCAACGCGGTGGCGCCATCGACAGAGATATTGAAATCCGTGTCCCGGGCGCGACGCACCTCGCGGGAACGTTCGCCCGCCTCGCCCTCGACCTCGATGGAGAGACCGTCCGAGGTCTCTAGCTCGATAGTGCCCGTACTGGTGCCGAGAAAGCGCTGCAGCAAGGCCGACGGACCGGTACCGGTAACGTTGCTCAGGTCCTCGGATGCCTTGCGGAGTTGGGTGCGATTCACGCCGGCCACCCGCAACTCTAGCTCGGAGACGTTTCGCGACCGGTCACGGAGGGATTGGAGACTGGACAACACGTTCTCAGCGCGCGCGTTCAAGCTGGCGAGCCGGTGGGCGTATTGAGACCGCGTGAGGTTGCCGGCGGCAAACGCCTCGGTCGCCGACCGGTATTCCGCGCGGATGGCGGCAACTCGTTCGCGGAGTTCCTCGGCTCGGTCCGCCACGGCTTCGGCCCGCGCGGTTTCGTTACCCGTTTGAAATGAGACCTCGAAGGCGAAGTTCTCAAAGCCGGTCTGCGTGTCGTCGCTGGTCGTCGAGATGATAGTGCTGAGCTGTTGGCCAACGCCGACGGTGACGGTCCCATTCCCATCCGCACTCGCATTAGATCCGGTGGATGAATGGTTCATGCCGGCGGTAGCCGCAGCGGGGCGAGGATTGTCGGGAACGTCGGTGCTCACCTCCTGGCTCATAAGCGCCGTCGATCCGGCGACGGGGCCGACGAGCAGACTGACCACGAGGATACCGGTGAGGAGGTAATGGAGGCTGGGTCGCACACACGGATCGTAGACTCCATAGGGTATAAACCGGGAAGACGCTCCCGGCGAGTTGCAACCGTTTGCACCCGTTTCGGGCTGAAAACGACTTCATATTTTTATTTTCATCGCCACCATCCATCGGGTATCGTGGAGACGAGTCGAAGGAAACCGAAATATTGCCATCACGAGCCATGGGCAGGTCGTCGGTGATTCGCCTCCTCGCCATTGTGGGCTGTGCCCTTCTGGTGGCCTGGCTCGTCGTCGGGCCGAGTATCGCGGCCGCCCAACAAGCCCAACCCGGGACCGACAACACCGTAACCCGGATTCACCTGTTCGGAAACGGCTCGGCGAGGTGGACGATCAGCATCCGGACTCGGCTCGATTCGCAGTCAGAGATGGAGCAGTTCCGCCGGTATCAGGAGCGAATTCGGACCAACGAATCGGCCGTGCTGGGCCAATTCCGTGACCGGATGACGAACGCCATTGCGGCCGCCGAAAACGCCACCGGCCGATCGATGGCCGCAAAACGGTTCGCGATCGAGACGCGGATCCAGGAGGTCCCCCAGCGATGGGGGGTCGTGACCTACGAGTTCACCTGGGTTGGGTTCGCCCGGGTGAACGCGGATCGACTGGTGGTCGGCGACGTGTTCCAGGGCGGGTTCTTCCTCTCGGAGGGCGATCGACTGGTGGTCACACCCCCGGACGGGTTTACCGTTGACTCGGTGGCGCCCTCTCCGGACGAGACGGTCGATCGGTCGGTGGTGTGGACCGGCCGCCGGGACTTCGCAGATGGGAAGCCTCGGCTCCTCGCCGGGGTGGTAACGACCGGGACGACCGAGACCGAATCAACAATGACCTCGGCAGGGTCGGTGGATCCCGCAAGGACGATCCCCTGGGTGGGTGTCATCGCGGCGGTTGTTGTGCTCGGCCTGGTCGGCGGGCTGTACGCCTGGCGTCGGCGGAGCGTCATCGGGACCGACCGTGGATCGACAGCATCCGCAGAAAACGCGCTGATGGCAGACGACGAACGCGTCAGAGTGTTGCTGGAGGACAACGACGGCCAGATGCGGCAGTCCGCCATCGCCGATGAGTTGGACTGGACTGCGTCAAAGACTTCGCGGATAATCTCGGACATGGAGGACTCCGGAGCCGTCGAGAAGGTCCGTCTCGGCCGCGAAAACGTCGTCCGGCTTCCGGAGGAGTCGGAATAACCTATCGACTGGTCCCTCATGAGTCCTCGATTACCAGGTTCGAACGCCACTTCCGGTTCTAGTTTCTTCGGTGTTCACAGCCGATCGTCTCAGTGGGCCCGTGGCCCGCCGCCAATCCTTTTAAAGCATCCCAGTATAGTGGGAACAAATACCTTCACGTCGTGGAGGAATGACCACTATAGACAATCGCCCCCAATGCGCGAAGTTACCATCCACATCCCAAAAAGCGAGTTCGACAACCTCGGGATCGCCGAATTCCTCGTTCTCGTCCACGATGCCGGTCTCCGGGACCTCTCGGAGCTCGTCTGCCAGAGCGACGGTTGCCTATTGGTCGTGACGCTCGACACGCCCATCGGGTCTGAGGCGCTTGATGAGGCGAGCTACCTGAAGTGGTGGGAAGAGCTGTCAAGTTCGAGAGACGGCCACGTCTACCTCTGCAAGGTGGACGCCGAGTCGAGCGAGCGGGACATCCTGTCCATGGATGAACTTGGGATTCCGAACTCGGAGATCCGTGTCGGCGAGGACGGCATCACCGTTTCGCTGGTCGGCGAACAGGCTGACCTCTCACGGGGTATCCAAGCCTACGAGGACGCTGGACTGTCTGTCTACCTTGAACGGATCGCCGACTACGACGGGCCGACGACCGCGCTGGATTCTCTGACCGATCGACAGCACGAGATCCTCCGGACGGCGTTCACACTCGGGTACTTCGACGTCCCCCGCCAGGTGTCGACGGCCGAGATCGCCGAGGATCTCGACCTGGACCCATCGACCGTAGCCGAACACCTCCAGCGTGCAGAGCGCAATCTCCTGTCGGATCTGTTGACTGCGGTCTAAGAAAGCCTGTCTTGAATCCTCCCGAGTTGTTGGCAGTTAGACTGGTAGAAATCGGGCCCGTTCCGGATGGTGTATGCCAGCGGACGATTCGCTACTGGGCCGGGTCTGGGTCCGGCTCGAAGACCGCTACGAAACTGACGATGTCGGGTGTAGTTGTACCGTGCCTGCGGAGTCTGTGATTACCCTCGACGAAAGCGACCTGTCGCCGGGAGACATCGCCGCCTACCGGCGCAATGAGCTATCGATGGCCGATCTCATTGCGAAACTGGATATCGACGAGGACCCGGCGGCGATCGACGACCTCGCCGGTCTCGTCGAGGCACTCCGAACCACCGACCGAAAGCGAAAGGGGTGAGTATCCGTGATGTCACCCGACCTCTTGGCGGGCCTCCGCGACGGGGCACTGTATTTCGCCTGGCTGTTCGTGACGATCGTGCCGCTGTTCCTCTTCGCGACCTTCCTCGTGGGCCTCGCCCAGGAGTATTTCCCCCCGGGCCGCATCCGACGGTCCCTCGAAAAACGCGATGGCGGGAGTGGCAACCTGGCGGCGGCTGGCGTTGGCGCGGTAACACCGTTTTGCTCGTGTTCGAGCATCCCACTGGTAGCGGGGCTCCTGCAGGCCGGGGCACCACTGGGCATCGTGATCTCCTTCCTATTAGCATCGCCGCTCATTAACGAGATCGCGGTGCCGCTATTGGCCGCATTGTTCGGGCTGCGGGTGACGGTTCTCTACGTCGCCATGATGTTCGTGGCGGCCGTGCTGGGTGGACTGGTTGTCGGGCGGTTCGTGACCGACGAGACGCATATCCAGAGCGCTGAAGTGACCGAGTACGGCTCGACACCGGTCCCGGATGGCGGCGCTCCCCATGGGTCACACCGTATTCATCTCGAGCGGGCGGGCCGCCATGCCTGGGGCTTTCTCATGGAAATGCTGCCCTACGTGACGCTCGGCATGATCATCGCCGCAATTATTCACGGTGTCGTCCCAATTCGCTGGTTACGGCCAATTCTGGGGCCGTCCAACCCGTTAGCGGTCCCGCTGGCCGTTGTCGCAGGGGTGCCCCTGTACTTCAGTCTGAGCGCCACACTCCCGATCGCTGCTGCGCTGGTCTCAAAGGGCATCCCGATCGGGACCGTGCTCGCGTTGCTGGTCGGTGTCGTCGGCGTGAGCCTGCCGAACCTGGTCATGTTGAACAAGCTTTTCAGCCGGGAGCTGTTGGCGGTGTACGTTTCGACCGTCGTGGCCATCGGGATCGCCGTTGGAGTCGTTTTCAACGGGCTCGGACTCTGACGGCAGCGAGGGTTTCCGTTTGTTTGTCAACCAATTGGTGATACGTTCGAATGGCTTGCAGAGAAACGATTTTTATCAATTCCTGACAGGCCCCGGTCGGCAGCGTCGACAATGGGAACGGGTGTGGGTCGAGAGAGGGTCGTCAGTGGTCGACTGTCCGGGTGGCGTGCGGACGGGGTGAGCCACGCCGTGTCGCTTCCGCTCCCGGTCAACAGTACCTGTTCGGCAACCCCTTTATCTCATGGTGAGTAACCCTGTTTCGCGATGACCAAGCGACACGTGCAGCTCCCGGCGATAGCCGAGGAAGGCGTCCAGGCCTTCATCGACGATGTCGATGAGCGCCTCACCGGCGCCAGCAACGAAGAAATCTGTGACGTCGTCCAAAACATCCTCATCGATCTCTTCGGCGACCGCGACGCCTACGAACGCTGGCAGGGTGGCGAAGACATCTCGCACGCCGAACGGGTCCGGCTGCAGGGGTATGACCCCTGCAACGCCACTCTCGAGAGCGAATATTACGCCGAGAAGGACGAGTCGCGGTTTACCCGCTCGAAGTACCTCCAGTGGCTCTGGCGGCAGTTCGATGCCACGCCGATGGCCGACAACGTCGAGTTCGCCCTGCGGTTCCGACAGATGCTCGGCCAGCACCTCTTCGCCGAGTGTGGCGACGACTGCCGCTTCTTCAAGGGCATCACGTTCACGTACGGCCACAATATCGAAATCGGCGACTCGACCGTCGTCCACGATGACGTCCACCTCGACGACAGAGGGAAGCTTACGATCGGCGACCGCACCTCGATCTCCGACAACGTCCACATCTACTCCCACGACCACGACGTGGTCGACCAGACCGAGGTCCGGAACTTCCACACCGTGATCGGCGATGACGTCCGCATTACCTACGATTCGATGATCCGGGCCGGCGTCGAGATCGGCGATAACGCCCTCGTGGGCGCGCGGGCGGTCGTCCAGGACGACGTGCCGACCCACCACATCGTCGTCGGGATGCCCGCCGAGAGCATCTCGATCAAGCCCGGCTACGAGGACGAGGCCATGCCCGTCGATGCGGACATTGAAAGTGGCCGGGACGGGAGAGAAATCCCGTACTCGCTGCCCGATGACCTCGAGGTGTTCGACGAGTTCGGGCGGTCAGCAGAGCTGTCTGAGCCGATTACCCCCCACCAGCAGAAATAAGATTGAAAATTAACTGGATGTATTCCGCTCCAATTCGGGTCGCTGTCACCCAATGGTGCACTGATGTAGGGCGTCGTACCCAACATAAAGGATAATCCCGTCGTCGAATGTGTCGACGAGAAGGGGGACAAACTGGGGAGAAGCCAGTGGAAATTGTCACTTCGTCGTTCCCGAAATCCTCGGGTTACGTCGACCGATAATATCCGATCAAATCAATTCCGAGCAGCACCCCAAGCACCAGCATCGCCGCAATCGTGAACAGTTCGGAAATCCTGACCCAGGGCGGGAATATGACGGCCGCCCAGGACTCGACGAAACCGATAGAACTCGCGATCGGGCCGACGGTTTCCGTCTCGGGGAACGATCGGGCGTCCGGAACGTTGTCGGGCTCCTCGGCGAGACCCACCCGGTCGGCGTCGTAGACGATGCCCTGGCGAATTTCAAGCGAGTACTCCCAGACGACGTGGCCGGTGGCATTGACCTCGAGCACACGGAAGTTCCGCGAGTCGACGATCAGGGTATTGCCATTCGGCAGGCGGTCGGCGTCGCGCGGCCATTGCAGCCGACGGTCGGTTCCAGTGTACTCCCAGAGGCGATCGCCAGTCGCTGGATCGATCTCGATGACGCGGTTGTTGACGCTGTCGGCGACGAGCATCGTGTCCGGGCCGCCGAGGTGGTTGGGGTCATGCTGTTCGTCGATGAGGCCGTCGCCGGGGGTGCCGGTGACGTTGACGATGTCGCCGGTCTCGCCCTCCACCTCGAGAATCACGTCGAAATTGCGGATCGAGAGCAGGAGGTTGTCGCCCCGGACGGCGTCGATGTCGTTGATGTGGGTCCAGTCGGCCTCGGGGTGGACGGGTTCCAATCGGTCTTTCTCGGCGTCCGGGACGTGGTTATTCCAGAAGTCGCTCCCGGGACCGATGCGCTCAGTGGCGTTCCATTTCCATACAATCTCGCCCTCTGGGTTGACGACGAACGCCCGGTCATTGCCCATGTCGACGATGGCCGTGTTGCCGTTGTCGAGCCGATCGGCGTCGTGTACCTCGTGATCCTGCACCCAGACATCATACCAGGTGTAGTTCCAACCGATCTGGTTGGTGTCAGTGTCGACCTCGACAACGCGGTTTTCGACGCAGATCGCCGGGTTTGGGTCGGTGTTGTCGAACGGTTCAGGGCACTCGCTGGCCGGTCGCCGGGTGGCCATCGAGACCATGACCGTGTTTTCGTCGATCATCTCGGCGTCGAACACCCGGGTATCCGGGGGGTCGAACCGCCAGTTTATCATGCCGTTCGGCGAGACGATCATCGCCTCGCCGTTGTTTCTGGAGAAGGAATCGAAACTCTGGACAGTGATGAGCGTGACACCGGGATAGGCCTCGCCCGAGGAGTCAATCGCACCCTGGTCAGCCGGCGATGCCGTCGTGGCCTGGATACCGAGGGCGGCCGCAAGGAGCAAAAGCGCGATGGCGAGCGCTTCGATCCGCCGCCGGCGGTCCATATCAACGAGAATGGTCGTCGATGCTTACGGCTTTCCATCCCAAACCGAGGTCGCGGTACCTTTTAGGGGGCTGCGAACCAACAAGGGGCCACGTTGACGGAACTCGTGTGGATCGTGGCCGCGATCGTGGTCCTCACCGTTGTGCAGATCCTCCTCTTTCAATACCTACGCGGTAACCGGGGATTCTCTCTGAACGCCCTTGGAACGGACGGCTCGACCCGGACCGTCGGATCCGACTCGTCACACCCCGCGGATCAATCCGCAGACGGCCAGGCAGATGGCCGGCAGTGTGCCGAGTGCGGCGCGCTCAACAACGCCGAGTTCACCTTTTGCCGGAACTGCGCGTCGAAGCTCGCTGCTTAATGTGAACCAGCAAACGTCGTAAGTACCACCTAGAGCGATCTGGTCGGGATGTTCTATCCTCAAGGTTGACCCGCTCGAATCCTTTGAATGTCCATTCCTATGGCCTCGCTCAATGGCTGTTCACCATCCATACTCGGTCGGATGATAGGGTTGTCCAACCCGTATATTCAAAGGCACTCGAACGGACAACCGGAGGTCGTCGGTTTCGGTCCTTTGACTTTCGGTGGTACTGGTCCTCTCGTTCCCGAAAGGGTATCTCAACGACTCCGGTGAGCGTGACCCCTCGGTTGTCGCTGAATCCGTTGAGCCGGGTTCAATGTGTGATCGGCAAGTACCGCGCGACCCGCCACTGCTAAATCCTTCCCGAATGAACAGGCACGATGTAACTTATGCGACTGTCCGAGACACGGAACCTATTTGTGAGTTCGTTGTCGTTTCCCGCCGACCGCGACACCGTCATCAAGGAAGTGGGCGACGTCGAAATCGACGCACCGGCCGGGGATCCCGACCGCATCGAACACGTGCTCACCAGGACCGATCAAACGACGTACGAGTCTGCCGAGGAGCTCCACGACGTACTCGTAACGTTCGTCGGCGATCAGTACATCGGCCGGAAGTTCTACGACGACCGCGGGGCGAACCTTCACAGCGGCCTCGACGAGGTGCACTTCTAATGACCGTCACGATAGCCGCAGGCGTGCCCGGTGTCGGGAGTACCCGGGTATGCGAACGCACCCGACAGCGGCTCGATGACGAGTACGAACTGCTCAATTTCGGCGACGTGATGCTCGAGGAGGCCATGGCGAGCGAACTCGCTGCTGACCGGGATGATCTCCGGAAGATCCCCCGCGAGGAAATGCGGCACCTCCAGCGGCGTGCGGGCGAGTACATTGCCGGGCGGGCCCGCGATCGCCACCTCCTCGTCGACACGCATTTCGTCCTCCACACCGCCCACGGGTTCGTGCCCGGCCTCCCGGAGGAGGTGCTCCGCGAGGTCAATCCGGCTCAACTCGTGCTGGTCGAAGCGACACCGGAAACGATCGTCAAGCGTCGAAAAGGTAGTGAACATCGGGAGTATCCGGCCGAAAACGCCCAGACCGTCGAATTTCACCAACAGCTCAACCGCTCGGCCGCGGTCACCTATTCTATGCACGCTGATGCGCCTATCCGTGTTGTCACGAACGAGTCCGACCTCGACGATGCCGTGGATCGGCTCGTAACGATGATCGAGGGGAGCAGCTAGCCGGGTGGGCGGTTTCCGGTAGGTGACGGAGATCTTGCAAGTTATTAGGTAAAGGATGCGGCCTAAACGTGGGCCGCAACGCCCTGAATTAGGTCCCCGCTGACGCTTCGGCCCTCCAAGAACGAAGCGTCAAATAACTTTTTCTGGCCAGAGAGTAAAAAACTATTGGACCTAGCGTCCCGGTTCCAGTCGCCATTGAGCTCGGTATTAGCTGCTAATATCACGAAGTGCCGATACCGATCGACCGAGGACATGATCCGGGGGGACCCAATGAATCCCGCGCCACACCCCGCAAATGGGAAGTCGGATGGGTCAGGTGTTGCACTTGGTTCGGTGGCGAAGCCGAGTAGATCGGTAGCCCGGGGAATAACCGAGACGGTGAGAGCACCAATGATTGTCGCTCTGACGGTTGAAGATTGGCCGGCATTCAGCGATGACCAGTACCTCGCCAAGATGGAAACCGGTCGTGGCAGGCGATTACCGGGTCCGATCACCGGGTCAATAAACGGACAGCGACCGACCAGCCTATTCACGATGGCTGAGAATCTCCAGTCTTGGGACGGCCCCTCCACCCAGTGATGCCGACCACAAGGAACCTCGATCGGCCAAAGCGATTAAGACGGTAATCGACGCAGCTTATCAGTACCCCTGCAGCCAGAACAGTATCGCTAAACTAGGCGAACAAGCTCATCCACTCCACAAATAAAAATGCCTGATCCCACAGAGTCACCGTTTAAAGAACCCGAGGAACCGACTGAAAGTTCAGCAGAGGATCCTGACGAGGGTGTACAGCCCGACGAGGCGGCAACCGAACCCGCGGATACAAGCGAATCCCCGACAAGGAGCGTGACCGTCGAAAAAGGGTCAGGGGGAGAGGCTCACGATGCCGGCAACCTCGCGCGCGTTCTCGTCGAGGAGATCCGTCAAGATGAGATTACGGCCGAAGATCGCTCGATCATCAGGGACGAACTCGTGAGTGATCCCACGGGAATCGATGAGGATATCACCGATCTCCAGCAACGCGTGAGCGACTTCGAGGCCTATATCTCTGGTCTCGAGGAGTTCCTGGATGAAAACGGCGAGGCACAGGAAATCCTCGGGGAACTCGATTCGCGGTTGAACCACCTCCGGACACGGATCGAGGACATCGATCCCGAAATCACGGAGAACAACACTGCCATTTCCGAGCTTCAGGAGGATAAAACCGAGCTAAGCGCCAACACGGCCGACATCGAGAGAGAACTGGATGAGATGGATAATGAGACCTCTCGACTCGAGGAGGAAATCGAAGACCTCCAGTCCGAAGTCGATCACCTCCACAGATTTCTGGAACGAACCGAGGCGTTGGAGGCCGAAATCGATGAGGTCAAAGAAGAACTCGAAGGTCTGGACGAATTCAGGGAGCGGCTCACCACCGTCATCGATCGTTAACTGATCGTCGATGTGGCGTGACTCGATCGGGGTTTGAACGGGGAGGGTTCCACCTCCGGGATGACGGCCGATCGACGGCGCCATTCAGTTGGCGGGTCCCCGGTCGGATTGCCGCGTGAGACGGAATCGTCCCGTCGATCGGCAGGGCGGGCGTCGAACTTGTCAATGACTGCAGCCGCCCCGACACCCTTCGCGTCCGGCGCTGGCGGTAATAACAACGGATGTCACTTTTGTCACCGACGAGGCTATGGCGCTAATTGGTCGGTCCGGGTGGTCGGTATATTGTTGTATGGCAGTCAGTTCCTGGGAGTGTGGATGGTTCGGGGTCGTCTAAGTGGAAATCGCTGAGGTGAATCACTGTCGACAAATGCGACGGGGTAACCTAACCGGCAGCAATAGGTAAAATCGCGGCCGGGTGACCTGTAATAGGGTTACATCTAAATCTGAGGAGTCATATTACCATCCCGAAGATGACGGGGGGTCTGGAAAGTCCGGAGGTCGCTCACCTGGTGGATGAGTATTGTAAAGAACATTATGATAAGAAGTACGTCCATTCCGATCGGATTGCGGTGGAACTCGGGCTTAAACAAGAGTATGTCACGTATTATCTCACGAGAGCTGAAAAGTACCGTAATTGGAGCTCGTCCGAGAATAACCGGACGTTTCTGAATCACTATTATCAACGTAATTACGAGTGACGTCCTCCGCGCCGTGAACGGCGCGGCTTCCCGGCAGGGAAATACCGACGACGTGCCGGCCAGGGGGTTTTCGACCGCGTACGGCAACCAGCCACCACCCGGATCAAACGGACGCGGGCTGGCTCTGGCCTTGGCACCACCGGGACAGCCGGAACCACCTTTTCTCGAACGAGTTTCCTATTCGATCCGGGAGAGAACACCTTCATCGCAGTTCGGACACCGTTCACTTTTCGGGTTGAAGACGTTCGTTCCGCACACTTCGCATTCGTATTGCTCCGACCGGTGGCCGTCGGCATCTTCCGCCTCCGATCCGAAAATCTTCGAAAAGATCCGAGTTAGGGTCATAGGACTCTATTCGACCGGCCGAAGGATATTGATCTTCGACGGTTCCCAAATCGTGAGAACCTTCATAAATAGGTAACCTTTGGGATTATTGGCTTGAACGTTCTGTTTAATCGTTGTCAAAGATTATTTTAATAGATGATCTGGAAATATATACAGTCCGTGAATTCTCAGTGGACGAGAATGGTCAGCTGAATTTTTCTCTCAATCTATCATTGTTATTTATGGTGAAACCCACGATGGCAACAGCACTTCAAACCGAAGAACAAATCAGAGAATTCGAACAGGAATTCGTCGACGAGGTGTGGAACGGAGACAACTACGACTTCATCGAGGAAACCCACAGCGAGGACTACCTCGGGCACTGGTTCGACGTCGAGGGTGTCGATGTGGACCGGGCCGGCCTCGAGGCGTTCATCCGGGAAGCTCACGCGGGCTTTTCGGACTTCGAGATGACGGTCGAGTTCACAATCGTCGAGGACGACATGGGCATAACCGGCTTCACCGTGAGCGGGACCCACGATGGGGAGTTCATGGGTATTCCCCCGACGGACAACGTCGGATCCACCCCGGGTATCATGGTTCACCGGTTCGAAGACGGTCAGGTCGTCGAAGCGTGGGCCGTCTGGGATGCCCTCGGTCAACTGCAGCAGCTCGGCGTCCTCCCGAAATCGTTCACGTTGGCCTCGTTCCTCGAAACCGGGGCGAACCTGGCGAAACAGGACGTCCTCAAGCTCGCTAAGGGCAAGTAACTGAACGGGACAATGCCCCACTGCTAAGGGTCTCCCGTCACTCCGGCGGTGACCACGAACAGCAGGCCCGTAGGCGATCCGGTGAGCCGCGGGTATGCCATGCAACGGGCAGTAAAGGGTCCACCCGTCGCGCAGCCGTCGGTCAGCCCACGGGCGGTCAAAAAATAATGCCGCAGGCGCCTTAATGATTACTGTGGGCTCCCGTCCAATGGTTACGGAAAATTCGTGGCGAAAGCCTCGTCCTTCACAGTATCTGTCTCCGGAGGTTTCGCACCATCCACATCTGTGGGTTCATTTCGAATCATTCGTGGCGATGAATACCCACCCGGGTTAAAATATAATGTCCAAATGGTATCACTCACGAACCGGGACTGTGGCGAGATGGGTCCGTAGTTCTACAGGCAGAACAAGCCGAGTGCCTCGGGGCTTGACCCCGAAGCGGGTCACTCTTTCGAAGTAATTCTGGGCCGATTCAGAATTCAATTAAACCTGAGAATGCTCAAGCAGTGCTACCAGGGATGTGGCTGATTCAATTACCCAGTAGATTAATCGATAATTT
>CAYOLR010000066.1:4388-13143 GCA_964404815.1 uncultured Halobacteriales archaeon | reverse complement strand
AACATCCTTTCTGAGAACATGACGCCCGCAGTCTGGCAGGACCTCGCCACCGCGATTCACGAGGAGATCGAGGCGGGCGCCGACGGCGTCGTCGTGATGCACGGGACGGACACCATGCAGTTCACCGCCTCGGCCATGGCGTTCATGCTCGATACCCCTGTCCCGATCGTGTTCACCGGCAGCCAGCGCTCGGCGGATCGGCCGTCGAGCGACAACGTCATGAACGCGGTCTGTTCGGTCGAGGCCGCCAAGGCCGACTGCGCGGAGGTGCTGGTCTGTATGCACGCCACCGGCAGCGACGACCGCTGTGCCCTCCACCGTGGGACAAGGGTACGGAAGAACCACACCTCCCGCCGCAACGCCTTCGAGACCGTCGGGGCAAAGCCCCTCGGATACGTGGACTACGGGACCGAAGCGGTCACCTTCCGGCGGGACTGCCGGGAACGGGGCACCGTCAACCTGGATCTCGACCCCGAACTCGATCCCGCGGTGGACCTCGTCAAGTTCACGCCCGGTATGGATCCGGCGCTCCTCGAGACCGTCGAGGGGAAGGCGGGCGTCGTGATCGAGGGGACCGGCCTCGGTCACGTCCATACCGACCTGATCCCGCAGATCGAACGGCTCGTCGACGATGGAACGCGAGTCGTCATGACGAGCCAGTGTCTGGAGGGGCGGGTGTGTGACCGGGTGTACGATACCGGGCGCGACCTGCTCGACGCGGGCGTGATCGAGGGCGAGGACATGCTCCCCGGGACGGCGAAGGTCAAGCTCATGTGGGCGCTGGCGAACGTCGATGACGTCGCCGGGACAATGCGCCGGTCGCTCGTTGGCGAGATAACCGAACAGTCCAGGCCCTGGACCTGACGATGGCAGTCACGGTCCGACCCGCCCGGCTCACGGACACACCCGATGTCGTCTCCTTCACCCAGGATACCTGGGCCGACCGCGACGCCGATGACTACCTCCCGGACGTCTTCGAGGAGTGGGTCGAGACCGACGACGATACCCAACGGACGTTCGTCGCGACCGTCGATGATGGGGTCGTCGGGGTCCTCCAAATGGTGCTGCTCTCCGGTGACGAGGCGTGGTGTCAGGGGATGCGGATCCACCCCGAGTACCGCGGACAGGGAATCAGCCGGGAACTGACCCACGAAGGGTGGGACTGGGCCGCCCAGCGGGGGGCGGCCGTCGCACGGAACATGGTGTTCGGGTGGAACGCCCCTGCCTTGAGCGCGGCCCAGGGCGTCGGGTTCGAGCCCGCCTGCGCGTTTCGGTGGGCCCATCCACCGCGGGACAATGCCGTCCCACCGGTCGAACCGGACCCCTACGGCCCCGGCGCCGCCTGGCAGTACTGGCAGGAGAGCCGGACGAGGGAGGCCCTCGCCGGACTGGCGATCGATCCCGAGGAGTCGTGGGCGCTGTCGCTCCTCCGGCGGGAGACGCTCGGGCGGGCGGCCGACGAGGACCGCTTGCTGACGGTCGGGGACGAGGGGCTCTCGGGGTTCGCCGTCCGCAACCGGACGTTCGAGCGCGAGGACGACCCCTGGGTCGAGTACAGCGTCGCCGCGTGGCGCGACCGGCCGGCGGCCCAATCGCTGCTGGCGGCGATCGCCACCGATGCGGCGTCGGTCGGGGCCGCCGAAACCCGTGTCCCCGTGCCCGAGACGGCCGTCGGGCTCGGTCACGCTGCGGCGGCCGGGGCCGGCCTCGCAGACACCGCCGACATCGTCTTCGCCGCCGATCTGACGACCGACTACCGCGACCGGTAATCGGACCGTGCGACCCAAAGGGGGAAGTCACGCTGGGGTGTCACGCGTCCCATGAACGCGTCACTCGGTTCCACCGGGGGGAACGGGTAAGATGGCCGACGTGGCCGAGCGGCTGGTCACGGTCCTCGAGGCAGCCGGGATCGAGCGGGTGTTCGGCTATCCAGGGGGCCGGATCATCGAACTCTTCGAACACCTCCCGACATCGTCGATCGACGTCGTCCGGCCACGGGACGAACGGGAGGCGAGCGTCATGGCAGAGGCTCACGGGCGGGTGACCGGCGAACCGGCCGCCTTGATGGGACAGGGACCCTGGATCGGGAGCCTCGGCGGGATCGGCCAGATGGAAGCCCGGCTCGGGTCGTCGCCGATGGTCGTCATCACGGAGGCGTCCGAACGGGGCGACTACTCGACGCTGGCTCCCTATCAGCAGGCCCGCGGTGATTACGGCGGCCTGGATCTCCCGTCGATCCTCGAGGGGATCACGAAGGAACACTGGTTCCCCCGGACACCCACCGAGACGGTCCGAAGCGTCCAGTTGGCGATCAAACACGCGACGGCCGGCCGTCCCGGGCCGACAGCGGTGATCCTGGACGGGACCGCCGTGGCCGAGTCGATGCCGGCAGACCCGGTGCCGCCGGTCTTTGAGACGGGACCCCAGACGCGGAACTGGCGGTCGAGCCCGACCGAGGCGGACGTCTCGGCGGCGGTCGAGGCGTTCCAGGAAGCGGCCCGACCGACCGTCATCGCCGGCAACGGAGTGCACGCCGCGGGGGCGTACGACGAGCTGGTTGCCGTGGCTGAGACCTATGACGCGGTCGTGACCACCTCCTACCTCGGCAAGTCGACGATCCCGGAGACCCACCCCTTGGCGGGCGGCGTCATCGGCTCGTTCGGCCACGAGGGTGCCAACCGGGCGGTGAGCGAGGCGGACGTCCTCCTCGTGGTGGGTTGCCGGCTGAACCCGATGGATACCAACTGGCAGGCGCCCGGATTCATCCGGCCGGATGAACAGACCATCATCCACGCCGACGTCGATTCGCGGAACGCCGGCTGGGTCTACCCGGCCGACGTCGGCCTGATCGGCGATGCGGCCGAGAGCCTCGCGGCGCTCGCCCGGGCGGGGAATGCGGCCGGAACTGACGCCGACACCCGGGCGGCCGAGGCCCGGGAATCCTTCACCAGCCCGGCCTGCCGGTCGGACGCTTCGCCGATCAAGCCACAGCGGGCCGCCAAGGAGATCGAGGCGGTCGTTGATGCCAACACGATCGTCACCGCCGACTCTGGGAACAACCGGTTCTGGCTGTTGAACTTCCTGCAGACGCCGGCGATCCGGACCTACTTCGGGAGCGGCGGCGTCGGCGGAATGGGGTGGGCCAATCCGGCCGCCGTCAGCCTCGCCCTCGGCACGGACCGGGACGTGATCGCCGTCGCCGGTGACGGCGGGTTCGCCATGACCATGACCAGTGTCGAAACCGCGGTCGAGTACGGGGTCGCGCCGACGTTCATCGTCCTCAACGACACCAGCCTCGGCATGGTGCGGCAGATGCAGCACGAGCCGGGCGACATCTCCGGCGTCGAGTTCCACGATACCGATTTTGCCCAGGCCGCGGCGGCCTTCGGGGCCGACGGCGTCCGTGTCGACGACCCCGACGAATTCGCAGACGCCCTCCGTGAGGGGCAGCGGTCGTCGACGCCGCTGGTCATCGACGCCAGGATCGACCGCGACGAGGACATGGCGGACACGCTCCAGTCGTCGTTCTATGCGTCGGTGGGTGGCCTCCACGAATAACGCTGCACAACGTTTTTCGCATCGCTGGCGGTCGATACGCACATGGCGACAGTCCTCGTGACCGGCGGGACCGGCTTCATCGGTTCGTACGTCGCCGCCGACCTCGTCGATGCAGGCCACGACGTGGTGGCGTATGACCTCTCGACCGACCCCCGCATCATGGCAAAGCTCGACGTGGATGAGGCGGTCACGATTCGGCGCGGTGACGTGACCGATCCGACGGACGTGATCCGGGCGACCAGGGAAACCGGCAGCGAGCGGGTGATCCACCTCGCCGCTCTGTTGACCAACTCGGCCCGTGACAACCCCCGGGCGGCGATGGAGGTCAACATCGGCGGCACGAACAACGTGTTCGAGGCGGCCAGGACGCTCGACGACCAGGTCGACCGGGTGGCCTGGGCGTCCAGCGCCGCGGTCTACGCGCCGCCGGCGAACTACACCGAGGACGACGGCTGGGTCACTGAGGACGACCTCGTCTACCCGGACACGCTCTACGGGGCGACGAAGGAGTATAACGAACACCAAGCCCGCGTCTACAACGAGGACTACGACGTGTCGTTCGTCGGCCTCCGACCGACCGTCGCCTACGGGCCGTACCGCGAGACGGGCGGGTCGGCCTTCCTCGCGAACATCATCGAGAAACCGGCCCTCGGCGAATCGTTCTCGGTCGAGTACGGCGATCAGGCCATCGACTGGCAGTACGTCAAGGACATCGCCCAGGCCTTCCGGAGGGCCGCCTTCGCCCCCGAGGCAGACCTCTCCCGCCGCGTGTACAACGTGCGGGGCACGCTGGCGACCATCCGCGAGGCCGCCGAGACGGTCGAATCGATCGTTCCCGATGCCGACCTCGAGGTGGCCGACGAGGGCGAACTGCCGTGGACACAGACCCTCGACATGTCGGCGGCGAAGGCCGACCTGGGCTATGTCCCGGACTACGACCTCGAGACCGGCTTCCGTGAGTACATCGATGTCCTCCGCCGCGAACACGGCCTCGACCCGCTCTGACCGGTCACGCCTGGGTCTGTGAGTACTTGGCCACCCATTCCTTGAGCGAGAGGTCCATCGTGGCCTGGGTAATGGCGTTCGACGACGCCGAGTTCGCGCTCTTGACGAGCTCGGCTTCGAGGGTCCGTTTGGGGACCTCACCGAGGAAGTGCGGGATCGCCCGTTGGACGGCGAGGGGACAGCCGACCTCGTGGGCGAGGGCGTACCCCGAGAGCGAGTGGGGGATCTCCTCGGTGGCGTACGTGGGGTCCGGATCCACGAGGTCGTCGTCGACGTGGTCGACGTACTCGTAGGCCTTCCCGACGTCATGGAGGAGGCAGGCCGCCCGGACGACGTCGAGGTCGGGATCCGCGCCGTGGAAGTCCCGCTGCTCCTCGGCCGCCTTGACACCGATCCGCGTCACGCCCCGGACGTGTTCCACGTTGGTCACCTCGTGGATGTTCCATGCGTAGGGGATGTCGTCGATGTGTCGCCAACCCCCACGGTCCAGGCCGAGGACCCACGCCTCTACAACCCGTTCACGCAGATCGGCGTCCCCGATATCGCCGATCTCGGGGAAAGCGTCGCGGACCTGTGTGGCGTAGTCGGACATGGTCAGCGGATCTCGTCCTTTTGGACGGTTTCCCTGCCGATCAGCCGGGGGCGATCCTCGATGGCCAGGAAGTTGTCGACGTCCTCCCGGGCGGCCTTCGATTTCGAGTGGTCGGGGTCGTAATCGCGGGAGCCGCTCTGGCCGAGGGCAGCCTCGAGGGCGTCGAGGTCCTCGAAGTACAGCTCCGCGATGCCGTCGAACTCGGCGGCCGCAGGTTGTGTCGGGATGACCCGGGCGTATCGGACGACGCCGGGGATGTCACGGGCGATGGGGACGTGAGTGTTCGACCAGTGACCCATGAACGCTTCGTGGCTCATCCCCTCCTTCCGGACCAGGAACGCCGAGTGTTTGTAGAGGCCGTCGGTGGCACCCCCGACATCGTCCTTCTCGATGACCTCCTCGCCGATCAGTCGGGGACGTTCCTCGATGGCGAGGAAGTTGTCGACGTCTTCTCTGGCCTCCTTGGCCTTGCCTTTGGCCGGATCGTAATCCCGTGAGCCCTCGCTCCCGAGCGCGTCGTAAAGCGCGTCCAGGTCCTCGAAATACAGTTCGGCGATCCCGTCGAACTCCGCCGTGTCGGGATCGCTCGGCACGACGGTCGTGTACTTGACGACGCCCTCGATCTCGCGGGCGATCGGGGTATGGTTCGTCTGCCAGTAGTCGAGGAACGCCTCGTGGCTCATCCCCGGCTTGCGGACGAGAAGGGCCACGTGTTTGTAGAGGGGCATGTCACCGGGGTCGCTGCGTCCGGCAATAAAAGGACCGTCGGGCTCAGCCGCCGGAGCCACCGAAACGGTTTCCTTGGTTGTCTCTGACACGGTCGAACATGGTCTACAACGAGGTGGAGACGGCGAGCCGTGACGAGCTCGCGGAGCTCCAATCGGAACGCCTCCGGGAGACGGTCCAACACGCCTACGATAACGTCCCATTCTACGAAAAGGCGCTCGACAAGGCCGGGATCGCGCCCTCCGATATCGACGGAATCGAGGACATCGAGAAACTCCCATTGACCACGAAGGAGGACTTCCGGGACGAGTACCCCGACGGGCTGTTCGCCGTCGACTGGGACGATGTCCGACGGATCCACGCCTCATCCGGCACCACCGGCAAACCGAAAGTCGTCTCCTATACCGAAGACGACCTCGAGGTCTGGGCCGAAGCCATGGCCCGGTCGCTCTACGCTGGCGGCGTCCGACCGGGGGACGTCGTCCAGAACGCGTACGGCTATGGCCTCTTCACCGGCGGCCTCGGGTTCCACGACGGCATCGAGGAACTCGGTGCCGCCGTCATCCCCACCGGGGGCGGGGGGACCGCCCAGCAGATCCAGCTCATGCAGGACCTCGAAAGCGACGTGCTGGCGTGTACCCCTTCGTATTGTCTCTATCTCGCTGAACGGGCCCACAAACAGGGGATCGACATCCGGGATCTGCCGCTGTCGACCGTGGTAATCGGGGCCGAACCGTTCACCGACCCGATGCGCCACGAGATCGAGGAAGAACTCGGCGTCACCGCCGTCGACGTCTACGGGCTCTCCGAGATCATCGGCCCGGGCGTCTCGATCGAGTGTGCCCAGGTCCAAGAGGGCCTCCACCTCTGGGAGGACCTGTTCTACCCCGAGATAGTCGATCCCGAGACCGGCGACGTCCTTCCGCCGGGCGAGGAGGGCGAACTCGTTTTGACGACGTTAACGAAGGAGGCGCTCCCCGTGCTCCGCTATCGCACGGGCGACATGACCTCGCTCAACTACGATCGCTGTGATTGTGGGCGGACGGCCGTGCGGATGGGCAACGTTACCGGGCGGAGCGACGACCTCCTCATCATCCGCGGCGTCAACGTCTACCCCAGCCAGATCGAGGAGGTCATGGTCGATTTCGCCGAGGTCGCCCCACACTATCGGATCGACCTCTACCGACAGGACAACCTCGACCGCATGGAGATCACCGTCGAACGCCACGAAAACTTCTCGGGATCCCACGACGATCTCGAGGAACAGATCGACGAACGCCTGCAGGACGTCCTCGGCGTCACCGTCGACGAACTTGAGGTGGTGGGCCCCGGCGTGATCGACCGCACCGAAGTCGGCAAGGTCAAGCGAGTCTACGATCACCGCGACGAGTAAGCGACCGACGATTCACGGGCGATACACGCGCCCGCGGAACGTGGCGATCCGGTCGTCGTCCTCGGTTTCGACGACGACCTCGTATTCTGCGGTCCGCCTGGTAAGGTGGGTTTCCTCGGCGGTCGCGAGCAGGGTCTGTCCAACGTCCGGCGCCTCGAGGAACGAGATGTTGGTCTCCAACGCGAAGGCGGTATCGCCGTGGGAATTCGATGCGGCGGCGAACGCGGCATCGGCCAACGTGTTGATCAGTCCCCCGTGAATCGTCCCGTGGAAGTTTCGCATGTCCTCGGTTACGGTCACTCGAGTCGCCGCCACGCCGGGTTCGAGCCGGACCAGGTCGATACCGAGCAACCGGCAGAACGGGTCGGCTCCGATCCGTTCCCGGCGGTCCGCCGGGATGTCGTCGCCGCTCATCGATCCACCCTTGGAAACGGCCTGTCGAGCCAGCTCGGTCGCATATCCCATGGGTCGTCGAAGGGCTACATTATCCCACCGACCCGCGGGCCGCCGGAGAACCGGTGTGGGGGCGCCATCGGGGTGGTACCCTATCTCACACAATAATTATTAACGACCCTCCCGTCTGCGGAGATATGGGCTCCGTCAGCTCCGCCCGTGCCCGCATCGCCGGCGACCAGCCGTTCGCTTCCGGCATTTTCGGGATTAAACGCTTTTTCACACTGGGCAAAACACTGACGGACACACGTTTCGCGGCCGGCCGACGCCGCTAACCCGGCTCGACGGTTCCGCCGTTCGTCCACCCTTCACACGCTAGCCCCCTATGCTATCACAGACGCCACAGAGCCCGGAGGGCGCCGGCCGCCTGCCGCACCGCTCTGGCTCGCCACGGAGTTCACCACCCGCTGCCACGGTCGGCAGCACGACCGACCGGTCACCGCTTCACTCAAATGAGCATCCAATACGCCGATAACCGATCCCAGCCGTATCGTATCCAAGTAATCGACGACGACGGCCGCGTCATGCCCGATGCGGATCCGCCCGACCTGTCGATTGAGACCCTTATGGGCATCTACGAGGGCATGGTCTTCGCCCGCACCCTCGACCACCGCGCGGTTAGCCTCCAGCGCCAGGGGCGGATCGGCACCTACGCCCCGATGGCCGGCCACGAGGCCGCCCAGGTGGCGAGCGCGATCGCCCTCGACGGTACGGACTGGATGTATCCCACCTACCGCGATCACGTCGCGAAGGTGATCCACGGCATCGACCCCTCGTCGATCTTCGCGTCCGTCGGTGGCAAGCCCCAGGGGTATGCGGTCCCTGACGACGTCAACGTCATGCCGGAATACATCCCCATCGCCACGCAGATCCCGCAGGCGACGGGCGCGGCCATGGCCGCCCGCTATCGGGAGGACGACTCCGCGGTGCTCTGTTATTTCGGCGACGGCGCCACCAGCGAGGGTGACTTTCACGAGGGGCTCAACTTCGCCGGCGTCTTCGACGCACCCGTGGTGTTCTTCTGCAAC
>CAYOLR010000066.1:0-4378 GCA_964404815.1 uncultured Halobacteriales archaeon | reverse complement strand
CAACAACCAGTGGGCCATCTCGACGCCGGTCGAACAACAGACGGCCTCAACGACGATCGCGGAGAAGGCCCACGCCTATGGCTTTGCCGGCGTTCGGGTCGACGGCATGGACCCGCTCGCGGTCTATCAGGCCACGCGGGACGCACTGGACAAGGCCCGATCCCCCGGGCAGAACGAGGCACGGCCGACGCTCATCGAGGCGGTCCAGTACCGCTACGGCGCCCACAGCACCGCTGACGACCCATCGGTCTATCGCGACGACATCCCGGACGACTGGGACAACCGTGATCCGATCGATCGGTTCAGCGCCTACCTCCGTCGGGAGGGCTACCTCGACGACGAGCGGGAGACCGCGATCGAGGAGCGGGCGGCGGAGCGCGTCGAGGCGGCCGTCGACGCCGCGGAGGCGATTGAGGCCGATCCCGACGCTATGTTCGAACACGTCTACGCGGAACCGACGGCCGAACTCGAGGCCCAACGTGACTATCTCGAGGACCTCCGCGACCGCTACGACGACGTTGACCTCGTCGGGAGTCACTGATGAGCCAGGCCGTCCACGCCGACCAACGGACGCTGGTCGGTGCCGTCCAGGACGCCCTCCATCACGAGATGGCGCGGGACGACCGAGTGCTCGTCATGGGCGAGGACGTCGGCCGGAACGGCGGCGTCTTCCGGGCGACCGAGGGCCTCTACGACGAGTTCGGCGAGGACCGGGTGATCGACACCCCGCTCGCCGAGTCCGGGATCGTTGGGGCGGCGATCGGCCTGGCCACGCGGGGACTCCGGCCGGTGGCCGAGATCCAGTTCATGGGCTTCATCTACCCGGCGTTCGATCAACTGGTCAGTCACGCCGCCCGGCTCCGGGCGCGATCACGGGGCCGGTACACCTGTCCCCTGGTCGTCCGGGCCCCGTACGGCGGCGGGATCCGCGCGCCCGAACACCACTCCGAATCGACGGAGGCCTTCTTCGCCCACCAACCGGGTCTCAAGGTGGTCATCCCGAGCACGCCGGCCGACACGAAGGGCCTGTTGACGGCGTCGATCCGCGATCCCGACCCGGTCCTGTTCCTCGAACCCAAGCGGATCTACCGGTCCGGTCGCGAGGAGGTACCCGCCGGTGAGCACGTTGTTCCGCTCGGCGAGGCGGCGGTCCGCCGCCGTGGCGAGGACGTCTCCGTCTTCACCTACGGGGCGATGACGGAACCCACGCTCGAGGCGGCCGGCCGGCTCGCGGGCGATCTCGACGTCGAAGTCGTCGACCTCCGGACGGTCTCGCCGTTGGATCGGGAGACGATCGTCTCGTCGTTCCGAAAGACCGGGCGGGCGGCCGTCGTGCACGAGGCGCCGCGATCCGGCGGCCTCGGCGGCGAGCTCTCGAGCCTCCTCCAGGAGGAGGCCCTGCTCTACCAGGAAGCCCCCGTCGAACGGATCACCGGATTCGACACGCCCTACCCGGCATACGCGATGGAGGACTACTACCTTCCGGGCGTGGCACGGATCGTCGACGGCATCGAGAAGGCCGCCTCGTTTTAGCCGGTCCGCTGCGGGTAGGAATCGAGGGCACCAGCGTCGTCCAAGGTATCGACGTTCCCGAGTGGTTCCCCCAGATAGGCCGATCGGATGACGTCCCGGGGGACCTTCCCCGTCTGCGTCCGCGGAAGAGCCTCGACCACGTGAACGGCCGACGGGCGGAAGGGTGCGCCGAGCTCCTCGTCGACTAGCGAGCGGATCTCGTCGTCGAGGTCTGCACCGGCCGTTGCATCCAACAGCGTCACGAACGCCACCGGTGTCTCCCCCCGCTGGTCGTCCGGAACGGAAACGATCGTCACCTCGTCGACCGCCGGATGGTCGGCGATGACCTCCTCGATGGCCGGCGCGGTGATCCGACGGCCCGCGATGTTCATGGTGTCGTCGGCCCGGCCGGTGATGAACCAGAAGCCGTTCTCGTCACGAACCGCCCAGTCGTTCTGGTTCCAGACGCGATCGAACGTGGACCAGTACTCCTCGAGGTAGCGTTCGTCCCCATCGGTGAGCGAGTTCGTCATCCCGGGGATCGGGTGTTCGACCACGAGATAGCCCTCGTCCGTCGGAGTTCCCGAGTCGTCGTAGATGTTGGCCGCAACCCCGGGAGCGGGCCCGTACAGCGTCCCCGGGACCAGCGGAACCGTCGGCGTGGGGGCGAGGATCGCCCCCGCCAGCTCGGTCCCGCCGGAGGCGTTGATAACGGGAACCTCGCCACCGCCGACGGCTTCGAGATACCACCGCCACCCGGACTCGTCCCACGGTTCGCCGGTCGAGGCGATGACCCGCAGGCTCGACAGGTCGTGGGACTCGCGGGGGGACTCGTCGAGCCGTCGAAGGGTGCGCGCCCCCGTGGGCGAGATCCCGAAGCTCGTCACCTCGAAGTCGTCGATGGCCTGCCAAACGCGGTCTTTCGTCGGGTGGGTGGGCGAACCCTCGAGCAGGACGGCGGTCGCGCCCAGGGCCGGCGCCCCGGCGAGCATCCAGATCGGAACGATGATCCACCCGAAATCCGTCACCCAGCAGATGGCATCGCCTTCTTGGAGATCGAAGTGGTATCTGGCCTCCTTGTTGCCCATGACGAGAAGCGACGGATGGGTGTGGATGGTCCCTTTGGGGGCACCCGTCGTTCCCGAGCTGTAGGCGATGAACGCCGGATCATCGCTTGCCATGACGGCCGTCTCGGCCGTCGTCTCGAGTCCCTCGACGAACTGGTCCCAGTCGTATCGTGTGCAGTTCCCGAGGTCGGTCCCGATCCCGACGTGATCGTCCAGGACGGCCGCCTCCACGGTCGGCGCGCGCTCGAGGGCGGCATCGAGCTTCGCGACCAGATCCACGTCGTCGCCGTTCCGCCGATAGCCATCGGCCCCGATGACGAGGCGTGCGTCAGCATCGTCGAGCCGGTGCCCGATGGCGCCCGCCCCGTAGCCCGGGAAGACCATCGTAAAGGTCGCACCGATCCGGAGGCAGGCCATGGCCGCAATGAACCCCGGTGGACACAGGGGAAAGACGAGGCCGACGACGTCGCCACGGCCGATCCCGTAATCGCGGAGGGCATTGGCGAGCCGGCCGCTCCGGCGTGCGGCCGCCGCGTAGGTGACGGTCACCTCCCGGCCGTGTTCGTCCGTCCAGCGGTACATCGCTGCGTCCGGTGATCGCTCGACCCACTGGTCGAGGATCGTCTCGATGGCGTTGAGCCGGCCGCCGGGATACCAGTCGGCGAATGCCGGGCCGTCCGAGAGATCGACCACCTGCTCGTAGTCCTCCCGCCAGACGACGCCCGTGTCCTCGGCGAAGTCCCCCCAGATCCGCCCGAGGTCGTCGGTATCGGTCGGTACGAGGCCGTCGGGGCCGTCGTACCCGTAGCGGTCGATGAATCGCGCGATGTTGCAGTCCTCCGCGTAATAGCCGGTCGGGTCCCAGGCGGTCTCGGTCACGGTCGACCGATGGCCGGGGCAGCCGCATAAATCATCACCACCCCTGGTGCGACCGACAGGCGGATTAGGGCCCTCTGAGAACGGATCGAGCATGTACGAACGGGACTTCATGGAGGGCACCCGCGGTACGATGGCCGTGGACTGGGAGGAGCGGATCGACGTCAAGCGACTTCGCGAGGAGCGCCTGGCCCGGGCGCTCGATCGCCTGCAGGACTCATCGCTCGGGAGCATGCTCCTCATCGACGACCCGAACATCCGCTACGTCACCGGGCTCGCCATGACCGGCGGGAGCGGCGCCGACCACTATACGCTCCTCACCGAGGACGGCGATATCGTGCACTGGGACACCGCCGATCACGCGTCCAACGAACGGTTCAACTGCCCGTGGCTGGACGATATCCGGTACGCCTGTCCCGGGCTGGGTAACGTCCCCCGGGCGTCCGGGAGCGACACCGCGCGGGACTTCCTGACGGGCACGATGGCCGAAACGGTCCTCGAGGCCATGGCGGAATACGGGGTCGCCGACGCGCCGATGGGGATCGACGTTGCCAACGGCGGCCTCGTTTCGAAGTTCGAGGAGGCCGGCATAGAGGTCTCCCCGGACACGTGCTCCGACGTCATGGAGGACGTCCGGAAGATCAAGACCGAGAACGAGATCGAGTGCCTCCGGATGGTCGCCGCCATCTGCGAGGCCGGGTTCCAGGCCATCAAGGAGAACGCCGCGCCCGGTGCGAAGGAATCGGAAGTCTGGGGCGATGCGGTCCGCGAGCTCTGGCGACACGGCGCGATGGTCCAGGGCGGCTATCTGACCTCGGGACCGAACACCTGGCCGAAACACCAGGCCAACACCACGGATCGACAGATCCGGCCCGGGGATCTGGTCTACGCCGACTTCTACAACATCGGCTATCTGGGCTACC
>CAYOLR010000065.1:0-13242 GCA_964404815.1 uncultured Halobacteriales archaeon | reverse complement strand
AGAGCGTGTGACAGGACTGGAACCTCGCGGTTCCCGGTTTCCTGTTGCCCCATCTCCCACATAAACCCCCTCAAAGCATGGAGAAAGTGAAACTGGAGGACTCGCACCTCACTCTTTGACGATCGTCCCGTCGAGATATGACTGGACCTTGTCGTTGGTGGCCTGGGTCTTCTTGACGAAGGTGACGACGCGATCGCCGTCTGCCATTCGGTCGTCGAGGATCTCGAGGTGCAATCCCTGATCCCGGAGGTGATCGAACAGCTCGTCGACCACGTCCGCCCCTGCCCTGACGGTGTGTCGCTCCCCGACGGCACCGCCGGCCTCGATCTCTCGGATCGTGTCGATCATCGGTACCAGGATGGACTCCCCCAGCTCCTGGGCCCGATCGGCCGACGTCGCCGGGGGTTCTTCCCATTCCACCGATTGGAAGGCTTCGCGAATGATCCGCCTGAACATGAAATCCTGGCCGTAGTCGAAGGGCAGCGAAAACGCGTAGGCGAGGTCGCCCTGGTTGGCCGATGAGGTCGTGTACTTGAGGAGTTGCGTTCCCGCCGGCGATTTCATGACGACGCCCTCCCGACCGGCGGCGTCGAGCTCGTCGATGATCGACCGCACCTGCTCCGGTGCCTTCTCGGTTTGGTATCGACCGTGGTACGGGACGGCCGGGATGTCGTGTTCCGCACAGAGTCGCCGCCGCTCGTCGACGGGCAGTGGGACGCCCGTTTCCCGGTCACGGATATCGAAGGCCCGGAAGGCGATCGAATCGACCTCCGGGTAATCAGAGGGCGAGTACGGGTTCTCGGGGCCCACCATTTCCCCACACAGCATGCTGTCGGGATTGTCGGCGAAGAACCCCTCGAGATCGATGAGCTCATCCACTTTTGCGGTGGTAAACGGGCAGATCATCCCGCTCCGCGTGAAGGCAAGCCGTCCGTCGATATCGACGACGCGGGTGTTGTACCCGTCGAGCTTCTCCTCGACCACCACCTCGCTCCCGAAGTGTTCGGGAATACCCGTTTCGAGGACCAGTGTCCGAGGGATCTTGGGAAACCCCCTGACGGCAGTATCATCGATCAGGACGGTACCCCGCTCGAGATGCCGCCGATAGTCCGGGAGGTGCCGATAGGTCCGACCGTTATACCGCCGCCGTTGGAAATCCTCCCGGACAGCCTCGAACGTCTCGGCGTCGATGCCGAGCGTCTCGTGATCGGCCATGCCTACCTCTTTCATCCCATCCCGGATAAGCACACGACTGTCGAGTCGGCATGGCTTTTTATCCGGGGGGCGTAGCGAACGCATGCCCGAGTATCCGCTGAAACAACGCTTCGTCCTCGATACCTCGTCGTTCCTGACGGAGGAGATCCGGCAGGACGACGAGGACCTCGAGGCGGCGTTGAACCGTATGCTCGGCCTGATCGCCGACGCGAAGCTCGAGCTCAACATCTCCTGCTATCTCCCCCCCTCTGTCGACCGCGAGCTCAGGGCCATGCTCGAGGACCGGGACGTCTCCGACGAAACGATCCAGAAGCTCAATACCTGGACCATCAAGAAGAACCCCAGGCGGTTCGAGGTCATGATCCCCGCCGAGATCGTCTATGGGTTCATCGACGAGATGTCGGACAGGGTGAACCGGGGGCTTCGCGTCTCGGAGAAGGCCGTCAGGAAGGCCCAGGAATCACGGGCAGAGAACATCGAGGACCACGAATACATGACGGAGATCGACAAGGTGATCTCCGATCTCCGGGACGAGTACCGCCAGACGCTCCGCCAGGGCGTCCTGGACTCCCGTGAGGACTTCGACCTCCTCATCCTCGCGAGAGAACTCGAAGCCGGAGTCGTCACGGAGGATCAGGGCATCATCAACTGGGCCGAGGACTTCGGGCTACGGTACCTCGAGGGGCGGGATTTCCCCGCCCTCCTCGCCGAATACCTCAGGGCGAGCGGCACTGGCCAGGATTAGACGCTACTTTTCCGGTTCGAACTGCAACGCCACGGAGTTGATACAGTAGCGCTGGCCGGTGGGATCGGGGCCGTCCTCGAAGACGTGGCCGAGATGGCCGCCACAGGTCGAACAGACCACCTCGGTCCGCTCCATCCCGTGGCTGTGGTCCGGACGGGTCTCGACGCTGTCGGCATCGGCCGGCGCCCAGAAGCTCGGCCACCCACAGCCGGAATCGTACTTCTCAACCGTCGAAAAGAGCTCCGTCCCACACCCCGCACAGCGGAACGTGCCGTCATCGTCGACGTGAACGTAGTCCCCGGTGAACGGCGCTTCCGTCCCTTGCTCGCGAAGGATCCGGTAGGCCTCGTCTGATAATTGCTCCCGCCACTCCGCTTCTGTCTCCGGGATGTCCGCCGGTCGCTGCTCAGCCATACCATCCAATAGGTCGTCGACGCCCTTCTACCTTTGGCGCGGGACGACCGTCGAGATTCGGGCGTTCTCCTTCACCTTGAGTCCTGCCCCGCCGACCGCAAGCGGGAGTCGCGTGATCGACTCAACGTGCACCGTCGGATGGAACGCCCCACGTTCGAGCAGCGCCTCACGGGGTTGTATCACGACCGGCTCCGTCGCCTCGATAGTCTCGTTGTATTCGACGAGATATTGGCCCGCCGAGAGGTGCCACCACTGGTAATCGTCGCCCTCGTTCCGCCAGACACGGTCGTGGGGAGCCAACCCGGCCGGTTCGAGTTCACCGCCGCCGAAATCGATGCGGCCCGGCGAATCGATCTCGAAGATCTCCGCTGCGGTCACATCGACCCGGCCGTCGTGAACCTGTGTCGGTACGTGCAGCAGTCCCGATACGGGGTCCGGTGAATCAGCCATGTGCGTCGACTGGGGTCGACGGCAGAAAAGGGATGCCCCGGCGAACAACGGCCTCAATACCTTCGACCGGGTAGGCTGGGTCGATGGATCGGGTTCTGGTCCGCTGGAGCGAAATCGGCACGAAGTCCCGAAACGTCAAGGGACGAATGATCAATCAGCTCCGCGATCGGATTCAGGAGCGGCTCACCTTCGACGGGATCGATCACGCGATCGAGCCCATCTCCGGACGGTTGGTCGTCGAGACGGCCGACGCGGAGGCCGCCGCGTCCGCGATCGGCGAACTCCCGGGCGTGGCCTCGACCTCGCCCGCACTCGCCTGTCAACCGACCGCCGATGCGATCACCGCAACGTCCGACGGCCTTGACGTCGGAGCGTCGTTCGGCGTTGACGCCAATGTCGTAACCGATCGCCCGTTCGACTCGCGGGACCTGAACGAGCGTGTCGGGGCGCGCGTGCAGGACCGCACCGGCGCGACCGTCGAGCTGGACGATCCCGAGACATGGGTCGAAATCGACGTCCGGCGAACCACGGCCTACCTCTTTACCGAGCGCATTGATGGCCCTGACGGCTATCCGGTCGGCGTGCAGCGACCGCTGGCCGCCCTCGTTTCCGGCGGGATCGACTCGCCCGTCGCGGCATATCAGGCCATGACCCGAGGGGCCGATATCGAACCCGTGTACTTCTACAACCGACCGTTCGCCTCGGAGGACCACCTCGCCCGGTTCGAGGCATCGCTCCGGAACCTCGTTCCGATCCACCCCGGCAAGCAGTGGGGCTACCACTTCGTCGACCTGGGCGAGCAGAACGAGCGATTGCTCGAGATCGAGCGCGGCCGTATGCTGTTACATCGCCGATTGATGTTCCGGACGGCCGAGCGGATCGCTCAGGACGCCGACCTGGCGGGACTGGTGACCGGCGAGTCGATCGGCCAGAAGTCATCCCAGACCACGGCGAACCTCGAGGTGACGGGACTCGGGCTCTCACTGCCGGTCCACCGGCCCCTCCTGACCTGGTCGAAACACGAGATAACCCAGGCGGCCCGACGGCTAGGGACGTTCGAGGAGGCGACGATCCCCTCGGCCTGTCAGTCCCTCGCGCCTGACTCGCCGGCCACCACCATCGCCCCCGACAAGGTGGACGAATTGGCGACACGGATCGACCTGGCCACCCTCGTCGACCGGGCCGTCGACGCCGCCGAATACCGGCGACTGTCGGGGGTTTAGGGGGTGGCCGGTCGTACCGGTCACCGATGATCGAAATCGACGGCACCGCCGGTGGTGGCCAGCTCCTTCGGACGTCACTGGCTCTCTCGGTCATTACGGGCGAGCCGATTCACGTCACGGCCATCCGCGGCGGCCGATCGGACCCCGGCCTCAGGCCGCAACACCTCGCCGCCGTCCGCCTGCTTGCGGACTTGTCCGATGCCGCCGTGTCCGACGTCGATGTCGGTGCCGACGAATTGGAGTTCGATCCGGGACCGCCCCGATCGGGAACCTACGAGGTCAATATCGGGACGGCCGGGAGCATTCCGCTCCTGCTCGACGCGGTCCTCCCCGTCGGGACCGTTCTCGATGACCCCGTGACGGTCGATGCGGTCGGTGGAACGGACGTCAAATGGTCGCCACCGCTGGATTACCTCCGGCAGGTGAAACTCCCGCTCCTCCGTCGCCACGGGTTGCAGGCCGCCATCGACGTCGATCGGTGGGGGTTCTACCCGGAGGGGGGTGGCCGGGCCAGGTTACACCTGGCGGGGTCCGATTTGGTCCCCCTGGACCTGGAGACGACCGGCCAGGGAGCGGGCGCCATTATCTACTCGAAAAGCGCTACTGCCCTGGCGGATGCCGATGTGGCCGAACGGCAAGCCGACACGGTGGCTGAAGGCCTCGAAGCGGAGAACGTGCCGGTCCTCGAGCGTCGGACTTCGATCGGGGACACCCGCTCGCCGGGTTCGGCCATCGTGGTCAGGCTGGATTTCGAGAACTCGGTCGCCGGGTTCGATTCGCTCGGTGAACGTGGCAAGCCGGCCGAGACCGTCGCCGAAGAGGCACTTGAGCCCGCCGTTTCCTTCCTGTCCGGACCTGGCGCGGTCGATTCCAAATTGGCGGACCAACTGATCGTTTTCCTCGCCCTCGCTGGCGGGATCGTTTCGATCCCGACGGTAACCGATCACGTCAACACGAGCCTCGACCTGCTCGAATCCTTCGGGCTCGACGTGGAACTGACCCGGGGCGATGACGGTCATCTGCTGACAAGCAAGTAGCCGATCAGTCCCGAACCGTCCCGTGTTCGTCGATCTCCCCCTTGACCATGCGCGTCGATGAAATGCGTTCGCCCGTCTCGTCCCTGACGAACGGCACCACAATCGCCTCAAGCGGGTCGAGGCCGTTTCGGATCCGGTTCTCGTTGATCATTTCGACCTCGTCGGCGGTTTCGGGAGAGACCACGAGCGCGTCGAGGCTCGGATCGTCGCTGGCGATGCCGTGGGGATCCTCCAGTTTGCGGACCTCGATGTCGCGATCCCACTCGTCGAGGCGATCGAGCTCCGCAGTGACCCGGCGCTTCCGTTCATCGAAGGGTGGCACTGGTCGAGGCTCGTGGCGCGTCTCGGTCGCGAGTGAATCGCTCGTCAGCGCGACGATAACGCCGTCATCTCCGGCCGCGAGGGCCCGTTCGAAGAGGGCCCGATGCCCGTCATGGATCGGCCCGAACGTCCCGGCGACAGCGACTCGCATCGATTCTTAGGAACGGTGCGTCACCTAAACCGATTGTCACTGGCGGATCGCGACCGCCCCGATTGAAGTCACGGTGCTGCGAACCAGCCACCCATGTACGACGATATCCTGATTCCGACCGACGGGAGCGACGGGGTCCTTGAGGCGCTCGAACACGGCATCGATGTCGCCGACCGGTATGACGCGACCGTCCACGTGCTCTATGTCGTCGACCAACGCCAGTACCTCGGGGCACCTGACGAGGTCCAGGACGAGATCGAAGATAACCTCTATGCCGAGGGTGACGCCGCCGTGTCGGCCGTCGAACAACAGGTGTCGGCGGCCGGCCTGGCCATGACGTCGGTCATCCGCGAAGGCATCCCCCATACGGATATCCTGGAGTATATCGACGAGGCCGGGATCGATCTGGTCGTCATGGGCACCCATGGTCGGACCGGCCGGGATCGCCTGACGAACCTCGGGAGCGTCACCGAGCGCGTCGTCAAGGGGTCAGCCGTGCCCGTGCTAGTCGTGGACATCGGCTCATCGTAGGCGACCCTCGAGCGCCTCCTCGACGAATTGCTTGATGATCGCTTCCTCCGCCCTGTGAAGGGTCTCGCTACAGGTCGACTTGGCCATCCCGAGTTTCTCAGCCAGCTCGGTCAAGGTACAGCACCTCGGCGTGTCGTAATACCCGAGTTCGACCGCCCGACGGACGAGCCGTTCCTGCTGGTCGGTGAGCAACTGCTCCGGTTCGATATACGACTGGAGGCGGTCCACA
This sequence comes from uncultured Halobacteriales archaeon, assembly GCA_964404815.1. Taxonomy (GTDB): domain Archaea; phylum Halobacteriota; class Halobacteria; order Halobacteriales; family Hikarchaeaceae; genus CAYOLR01. The sequence goes on along the minus strand of CAYOLR010000065.1, from coordinate 6,926 downwards.
GTGAACTCGATGCCGAACGCATCGAGCTGTTCGCCCAAGCGTGACAGCCGTTCCTGTGAGGCGGTCAGCTCCCAGACGGCCTGACCGTCCTGGAGATCGAAGGGCAGCTCCAAGGGGACACCCGACGTCTGGACCGGGAAAAGCAGCATTGGCCTCGTCGTTTCGAACTGGATCAGAGCCGTGTCCTCCTGCCGCTGCATGATCTGGAGGTCGCTGACGGCCTCGGCCGCCTCGATCGCCCGCACGATCCCCTCCAGGTCGGCAGCGGTGATCTCGGCCAGGGCCACCCCACGATCACCGTCCGGGAGGGCGGCGAGGATTCGGAACCTGACATCGGGATGCGCCCGCGAGATCGAGCCGATCCACACCTCCTCCGGCACGGTCAGCGTGATAGTGGCCCGGGGCATCACCGGGGATTCGGGATCCGGCCTGTTCAGTCTTCCGAACATGTTCGGACACGAGACCTTTCCCTTCCCGTCACAAACCGAAGCCAATGGCCGTCGTCTCGATGGACCGGTGGTTCGATGCGCCGGTCGAAGCCGTCCGCCCCCTGGTGGAGGACGTCGAACGGTTCATGGCGGCTGGCCAGTTCGACGAGGTCCGGCTCGACGACGGTACCCTCCACCTGGTGAACGTGCTCGGCTTCGCGCGGATCGAACTGTCGCTCGAGGTCATGGACGAGCCCGACGCGGCCCTCGCCTACCGACAACGCGAGGGGATCTTCGAAGAAATGGAGACCCGGTTTACCGTCGAGGCCGCCGACGGCGGAACACGCGTGACGGCAGTCACCGAATTCAGCCTCGGCGGGGTGACCGGAACGGTCCTCGACAACACCATAATCAAACGACAGCGAAAGCGGGAAATCGCGAACCAGTTCGACTACCTCGAGCGGGCGGTCGCCGAGGATTAACCGGTACCTACAACCCGGGTCCGCCATCCAAATAATCCTATGGCCGTCGAGGAAGTCACGCGACGGGCACGATGGTTCATTCTCGCCAGCGTCGGATTCCTCGTCCTCTGGCAGGCCGCGGTCCTGGTCGGGGTCCCCCGTCGGACCGTCGTGGTGCTTGGTCTCTACGGCTTCGTCCTCCACACGCTGTTCGGGAAAGCGCTCTCGTTGATCCCCTCCTATTTCGATCGACAACTCTCCGTGCGATGGGCCCCGGCCGTCCAGTTTCCCCTCACGATCGTCGGGACGCTTGGCTTGGCCACGGCCGGGATTCGGGGGACCGGCCAGTGGCCCGCTTTGCTCGGCGGGGTGTTCTGGTTCCTCGGTGTCCTGGTCTTTTTCGGGGCTATCGGGTGGACGATCCGCGACAACCTCTTCGGCAGTGAAACGGCGACGAGCGACGCGAACGAGGACCGCAAACGTGTCGACCGGTTCTCGAACGCGTTCATGCCGATCGTCCTCGCCTACCTCCTCGTCGGATCCTATGAAACGGTAGCGGCCTCGCTCAAGTTGCCAATGTTCATCGGACCGTATCCCCCACGGGTCACCCATCTGCTTGCCGCCGGGACGGCCGGGCTGCTCCTGTTCGCGATCGGGTTTCGGCTGCTGCCACGATTTCTGGTCGCCCATCCCCCGGAATGGCTGGTGTGGATCGTCCTCCCCACCGGCGCGATCGGTCCGGTGCTCGTCGCCGCCACCCTACCCGCCGGACCGCTGTTTCACCTCGGTGCGACCATCGAGGCCATCGCCGTCATCGGGTTCGCACTCGCATACGTCGTCCTCTTCGCCCGTTCGGACCGACGCCGTGTCGGGTTCTACGCGGTGTTACTCGGTGTTATCGCCGGGGGGCTCGGCGTCTCGATCGGCGTAGGGTTCGCCGTCGGGTATCTCGATCCCGTTCTCATCCAGGCCCATTACCGGCTCAACCTCCTCGGCTTCCTCGGGCTCACCGTGATCGGCGTCTCCTACCAGTTCTACCCGCCGGGGGTCGCGACCTTCCGTGGCGGCGGGGATCGTACGGCCTACGCGGTCATCATCCTGATCGGTGGCGGACTGGCGGTCGAAATAATCGGGCTCACGCTCGGACCCGCTCCCCTCGAGGTAGGTGGTCAACTCCTCACCTTGCTCGGGGCGATGGTCCACACCGGTCTCCTCAGTGGATTGTTCTACCAGCGATACGGAAGTTAGGTGGGCTCAGTCCGAGGAAAATCTGACTTCTTCGACGATGTGGCGGTCGTTCGCATCGTCGTCGCCCTCATAGCGGTACAGTACCCCGTCCTCCTCGGATTCCGTCGTTAGATGGGAGCCGTCACAGAACGGATAGTCCGCGGAGAGGCCACATTGACAGATCGCAATATCCCCCTTCTCGGGATCGATATCGGATTCATCAACCCGGCGGGGCCCCGTCGCCTCGTGCCGAACGAGTCGAGCCATGAGTACCGGTCGGGCTCGACGAGCCGAAAAACGTGCCGTTCTCACCCTCGCATCGCCTTCGCGACGGTTGCCTGATCGATCTCGTCGTAGCTGATTACCTGGCCCCCGTGAGTTTTCGCAAAGGCCGTCGCGTCCGTCTCGGCCGAAAAGGGGATGAGGTCCGGCCCCATCGCCCCCTGAACCGGGCTGTTGATGACGTACACCAGGTCGGACGCGGGGGCGAAGGTATCCGGAGCCACAAACGACGAGATGTATTTGGTGCCGTCCTGCTCATCGATGGTGAAGTCGACGCCGGAGTAGTCGGTCACGTACATGGCGGCCACCTCCCAACCGAGAGACGTCTTCTCGAAATGATAAGTGAACAGCTCGGTCAACGCGTCGAACCGTGCCGGGTTGTCATGGCCCTCCGGTGAGTGATTCTTGTAGAACGTTTGGCCGTTGGGCCCGGGATGGTCCTCGATTACCATACCGCAGACGTCGCACTGTTTCCGTCCACCGAGCGAGACCGGGTCGGGGGTCGACGACGACCCGGATCCCCCACAGCCCGCCAGGGCGCCGGCCATCGAGACCGAGGCGAGTTGAACGAAGCGACGTCTCGACAGTCGGCCGCCGCAGGCCGAACACCGGCTGTCAGGATTTCGATGGGTGGTATCGTGGAACATATCAGATGTGCCGGCGGCCGATCGTGACCGCGGCCAGGCCGATCGGGATGACGATCCAGAGGACCAACACTCCAACGAGTAACGGCATCGAGAGGGCCGCTTTTGCCAGCACGGCGGCAAAACCGCCCGGTGCGGTGTGAAGCTGACTTAGGACGAGAACCCGGAACACGTCGGCCGGATTTGTCAGGACCATTGCGCTCAGGGCAAGATCCGGGAGATCGACCGTGGCAATCAACGCGATTGCGGCCAGGTCGTGAAGCAACACAAACCAGACCCAGGTGGCGAGAGCCATCGCGAGCGCTCGGGCCTTGTCACGGGCGATCGTCGAAACGAACATCCCGATCCCGAGGAACGCACTCGCAGTAACCGTCGAGATCAGCATGAAGGCGGCGTACTTGCCAATCCCAGCGACGCCGATAACCCAGTATACCGCAACACCGCCGGCCCCCAGTCCGATGAGGATGGCAGCTCCCAACACGGCGGCCCGGCCCAGGTACTTCCCGACGACGATCTGTCCCGGCGAAACCGGGAGGGCGAACAGCATGTCGAGGACCCCCGACTCCTCCGCACCGACGACGGCGTCGTACCCGAGGGCCAACGCCGCCAGCGGGATGAGATATACCCCGAGTTCGGCGAGGCTGGCGAGAACCGCGTCGTATTGGCCGGGGCCGACACGTGAGGTTCCGAAGCCGACGATTCCAACCGAGAACAGGGCGAACAATATCGCCAACCCAATGCTCCATCGGCTCCGATGGGCGATACGGTATTCCCGAGCCCCGATCAGGAGTACGTCCTTGAACCAGGTCCCGTTCCGGCCTGATCGATGTTCCCCTTCGAATTCGAGCGCCGAAAGCGTCCCACCATCCTGCCCGAGCTCGTCTTCGTTCATGCGATCACCTCCTCCCCATCGCCATCCAGGGCCTTTCGGAACGCGTCCTCGAGGCCAGGTTCCCGAACCTCGAAGCTCTCGATGTCAGCTCCATCATGCAATATCGAGAGCACGCCGAAAGCCGCCGAGCGATCACAGGTAATCCGAACGCGGTGGTCGCCAACCCGCTCGAGGCGATCCACCGACCCCGATAACTGATCGGGGAGGGATTCGACCAGATCCGGCCCCGCAAGCCGGACATCGATCGTGATGGCCTCACCCGCGGTCAACCGCAGGTCATCGACGCCACCGTCGGCCCGAACCTGTCCCTCGTGGAGGACGATCACCCGCTCACACACCTGTTCGACCTCCGTCAACCGGTGTGAGGAGAATACAATCGTGATGTCCATCTCGGAATTGAGCCGTTCGATCGCTTCATTGAACGCATCCACGCCCCGAGGATCGAGACCGGCCGTCGGCTCGTCAAGCAACAGGACCCGTGGTCGGCCGACCAGGGCGGTCGCGAGACCCAGTCGGCGTCGCATGCCGTTGGAATAGCCCCCGACCTCGCGATCAGCCGCGGTCGCGAGCCCGACCGTCGAGAGGACATTTGTCACCCGTTCCGACCGTTCACCGGAAGGCACGCCCCTGATGCGAGCATGAAACTCGAGGTTCTCACGGCCGCTGAGTGCGGCCGGAAAGCCGGCGCTTTCCGGGAGGTATCCGACCCGGCGTCGAACCTCCGAGCCGTCCGAGGGTCGCAGTCCCGCAACCGTTAGCGATCCTGTATCGGGCCTATCGTGCCCGACGATCAGCCTAAAGAGTGTGGTCTTTCCGGCCCCGTTCGTTCCCACCAATCCGACGGTCGTCCCGTCGTCGATGGACATCGAAACGTCGTCGAGCGCTTGCACGTTACCGTATCGCTTGCTCACTTCCGTGATCTCAATCATAGTAACTCCTCCAATCGTGGTTCGGCTCAACCCGTGGATGGTGGTCGATTACGCCGGGTGATTCGATGACGGGAACAGAGCTCTCCGCCAATCGAATGGCCGAAAACGCCGGGCTATCGGCGAACACACGCGCGATGGGCTTGGTGACCATGAGGCGCTCGACGATACCGGCCGGTCGATACCGGACATCGCTGACGCCGTCACCGTCCACATCGGCGGTCCTCGCTCCCGACCAGTAATTGCCCACGCCGCTCGTGTTCCACTCGACCTGTTCGCCGATAACCGCACGGACGGGTTCGTCGTTCCGGACGAACGAGTTGTTGTAGACCTCTTCCCGGACGGAGCCGGCGAGGAGGTGGACACCCACGTCGTTCGCCATCACCAGGTTGTCGGCGATGACGTTATCCAGGGAGTTGAACACGTACAAGCCTTTCTTGTTGCCGATCAGGACGTTGCCACGGATCGTCGTCTTGTCGATGCTCTTGACGAGGATTCCGTGGCCGCTCTTGCCGTGGTTGTTCACCGCAATGTTGTTCACGATCTCCAATCGCTGGGAGACCATTAACGAATAGCCGACATCGTTCCCGAACGCGGTGTTGTTGACGAGCCGGCAATCGTCCGAGTACATGTAGTGGACACCGTACCGGAGGTCCCACATGACGTTCCTGTTGGCGAGGACCCCGGAGGCCCAGGAGTAGTAGATCCCGTCTCGAACGTCCGTGATGTGGTTGGCGGTCACACGGGAGTTTTCCGTCTTCCAGAGCTGGATCCCGTTCCCCCGATAGGACAGGGGCCGGACGGATTCCCGGCCGACGATCGTGTTGTTCTCGATGAGGACGTCGTCCACGCCGTCGACCCAGATACCGAAGGTAATCGCCGTGAGGCGACTGTCCACGATCCGCGCTGCGGTCCCGTTAACCCACACGCCGGCATCGTTCCCGGCGGCGTCGCGTCCCGAATTCCGGATCCAGATGCGGTTGACGGTGATATTTTCGCCGTTAAGGGTCAACACATCGTCCACGCCGCCGCCGTCGATCACGGCCATCGAACCATCGGCGCTCGTCAGCGTGATACCGTCGGTATCGACCGTCACCCGTTCGTCGAACACCCCGGTTAACCGAACGGTGTCGCCGGGCTCGGCGGCCGCGACGGCTGCGTCGACCGAATCGTACCGCTCCCCGTCGACCGAGGCGACGCCTGGCCCCGAGGGGGATTCGAACGAGTATTCCGCGGGAACCCCGGGATCGAACGCGAGATCGCTGTCCCGTTTCGCGTCCGAAGGGACGGCTACCACGGCAGCCATGGAGAGCACTAACAGCGTCGCCGCCAGCACCGCGAAACCGCGTTCGAAGGTCACCATATAGGGGGTTATCGCTCCGGGTTCGACTTGACGGGAGGTTCCTCCTCGTTCTTCTCGGGCGATACGTCTTCGCCGAGCCGATCGACGAACCGGCTGAGCCGACCGGGGAGATCACGGAACTGAACCGTGGAATCCCGGTAGTAGTACGCGACGATCAGCAGTCCGATCGACAGGATGGTTACGTAGGCGCCCATCCCCAGTCGCGAGTAACTCGTGATGTTTGCGACCTCGTATTTGCCCCAGATCGGCGGGGTAAACGACTCGACACCGATCACGGGTGCGTCGGGATCGAGCGTGTGCCCGGCCTGGTAGAGGCGGTACTGGATATCGACCAGCATGACGGTGAAGACGGTCACCGTCCCGATCAGCTGCCACTTGAGACCGCGCTTGAGTTTCTCGACCGTCGGCGCGACCGCGACGAACAGCCCCGTCGCCGCCACCACGATGAACGCTAGGGGCCCCAAGGACCACTCCGGCACGTCGATGGCCCGCTCGTGGACCTCGAAGTTGGGTTCGATGAGCACCGGGTCCGGGTAGTAGAACCCGATATACTTGTTCAAGCCGGCCATCTCGACGTAATCCCCCGAGATATACGGATAGGCGTACAACTGGAGATGGAGCACCTCGTCCGGATACTGCACGACGTGGACGTTGATGACCCACATCGGAAGCAGGAGCGCGCCGAGGAACAGCGCGGCCGCTA
>CAYOLR010000064.1:0-13280 GCA_964404815.1 uncultured Halobacteriales archaeon | reverse complement strand
ATCAGTTAAGGTGGCCAATAGCTCTATAACCTGTATTCCCACGTGGAAGGCCATCGCTCCCCGCACACGAAGAGTTAATTGGACCTGATTAAATCATAGCCCCATGGGCCGCCTATGGCAGTACCGCCATACGCTACTGCTCACGTATTCCTTGGCCTATTTTTCGACCCGGATCGAACCACTGGTCGTCAGCCCGCTGGTCCCCGATATCACCACCGCCCTCAATACCTCGGCCGGCGCGATCGGCGGCGCCATGACCGGTCTCTGGGCGGCCTATGCGGTCGTCCAACTCCCGAGCGGGCTGCTGGCGGGTCGGTTTGGCACCCGACCGGTGATTATGGTCGCGCTCGTCTTCGGGGCGGTCGGGAGCGTCCTCCTGGCGTTGGCTCCGTCGATAGCGATCTTTGCAGCGGTTACCGTTCTCCTGGGGAGTGTGGTGGGCCTTTATTATAATGTAGGCGTGCTGTCGCTCGCCGAACGGTTCGACGACACCGGCTCGGCCATCGGTATCCATCGGATCGGGGCCCAGGCCGCGGGGCTGGTAGCCCCGGTCCTTGCCGTTGTCGTCGCCTCGTGGTACGGGTGGCGGACGAGTTTGTTACTCGGTGCCGTCTTCTCCATTCCCGCGGCGGCCCTCGTGCTCGGTGTCGTCGAATCAACGCCGCCGAAGACGCCGGCGGTGTCGCTCCGGGAGCAGCTCTCGGTGGGAACGATCACCGAGTTCGAAGCCCGGAAACCGATATTCTTCTCGACGGTAATCGCTGGCATCGGTGAATACGTCGCCGTGGCGAACGTAACCTTCCTCCCGGCGTTCCTCGTCGCGTATCATGGCGTCGATCAGCTACTCGCCGGGACGCTCTTTTCCCTCTATTTCGTGGTCGTCAGCGCGACCCATCCACTGGCGGGGTGGCTGACGGATCGATATTCAGCGAACCGGGTCGTCGCCGGGTCGTTAGTGATCGGGGTCCTCTGTCACGGCCTGCTCGTCACGGTCTCGTCCACGTTCGTCGTGTACGGGCTCGTGGCAGTCACGGGGTTAACCATGGCCTACAATATCCCGTTGCAGTCGAAGGTGATCGGCCTGCTCGGTGAGACGGCCCAAGGTAAGGGCTTCGGCCTATTCCGGACTGTCTACGTTTTGATCGGCTCGCTGGGTGGGGTCCTGACGGGATCTATCTCGGATTTCGCCGGGTGGGGGACGGCGTACGGGTTCCTTTCGATCCTCCTGTTCGGTGGATTGGTGGTCGGCCTCGGGAGCGTCGTCCTGACGTCGACGGAGCCGAGTGCGGCGTGACCGATCGCTCGACATACTTGGCACCCGCCGATCGAACAGGTGGGGGACGGCGGCGCCACTCCGAGGGGTGAAGGGTCGACGCAGCACACCCCTAAAGATAAGTGCGATGGAAGCTGAGATGTGGGTGATTAATGCCACAGACGTCTGAAACTCGGGTGTCACTTCGGGGGATTACGAAAGATTATGGGTCGGTCCTTGCCGTCAAAGGGATCGATCTGGAGATCGAGCCTGGCGAGTTCGTGGTGATCGTCGGGCCCAGTGGCTGTGGCAAAAGTACGACCCTCCGGATGATTGCCGGGCTGGAGGAGATCACGGAGGGGGAGCTCTATTTCGACGACGAACTGATGAACGGCAAGAAGCCTGAGGAGCGGAACGTCTCGATGGTGTTCCAGAACTATGCGTTGTATCCCCATATGACGGCCCGCCGGAACATGGTCTTCGGGATGAATGCCGGCGACGAGACATATACGAGCGACGAAATCGATGCTCGGGTTCGCGAGGCGGCGACCACCCTCGGCATCAACGATCTACTGGACCGGAAACCGAAGGAGCTCTCGGGCGGGGAGCGCCAACGGGTGGCCCTCGGCCGGGCACTCGTCAGGGATCCAGACGTTCTCCTGCTCGACGAACCGCTGTCGAATCTCGACGCGAAACTCCGGATCGAAATGCGGACGGAACTGGATGAGCTCCACCAGGAACTCGGGACCACTACCGTCTATGTGACCCACGATCAGACCGAGGCCATGACGCTCGGCGACAAGGTCGTCGTCATGAACGATGGGGAACTCCAACAGGTGGACCCACCTCAACAGCTCTACGACTTCCCCGCTAACCGGTTCGTCGCCGGTTTCATCGGGTCACCGCCGATCAACCTGATCCCGGTGGAGGTCCATCGGGAGGACGGAGAGGCCGTCATCGAAGCCGAGAACGCCAAGGAGGACTTCCGAATCGGGCTCACCGAGGCCGACGAGTTACGGACCCTTGAAGCGGGGCGGGCGACCTTCGGCGTTCGGCCGGAGGACATCCATCTGTCCAGCCGGTCAGATCACGAACACGTCACGCCGCTCTCGATGACAGTAAACGTCACGGAACCCCTCGGCAATTCGATGTTGGTGTATGGGTCCATTGGCGAGCAGGAGATCACGGTCCAGTTGGACGCCCACAATCCCGTGACGACGGGTGATACGGTCGAATTGGTCTGTGATCCGGAACGGCTCCATTTGTTCGACCCCGAAAGCGGGGAGAGCCTCTATCATTCCGCCCCCCGTATCGCCGAAACCCCACCAGCCTAAGTCAGCACCTCGTCCAACTGGCGTTGGCTGGTCTCCAGATACGCGAACTCCCCCGTGTCGAGTTCGATGGACACCGTCCCGTCCCACTCCGCCTCGACCAGCGGCGTGAGGATGGTCTCGAAGTCTAGCGACCCGTAGCCGAGCGGCAGGTGTTCGTCCTGCCCCTTATAGCCATAGTCGAAGTGACGCGTATCGTTGAGATGGAGATGTGAGACCCGGATCAGATTCTCTTGTAAGAACGTCGCCATGGCCGTTTCGTCCAGTCCAGCGATCGCGGCATGCCCCGTATCGAACGTCATCGAGACCGCCGTCTCCTCGAGGAGCCGTTCCACCTGATGGATGTCTAGCGACCCGTACTTTCCCGTCAGGTTCTCCAGGCAGATGGTGAAGTCCCGGTCCCGCGCGAACGACACGAGCTCGCTGATCGATTCCGCCAAGATCGAGCCCAACTCCGCGTCGTCCCAGACACGGAACCACGCGAACGTGTCCGGATGGGCCACCCCTTTGTCAGCACCGATCGCGGTCGCGACCTCGATACACCGTTTCAGTTCCTCGACCGCGCCGTCCCGTTGGTGGTCGTGCGGGGACCCGATGAGAAGCGGGTACGGGAAGTGGACGAGCGCATCGAGACCCCGCCGGTCGAGGTCCTCTCTGATCCCCGTCGCGTGCTCGTCGATGACGGACCGATGGGCGTTGCCGTCCATCATCAACTCGACGAAGTCGAACCCGTATTCGTCGGCCTTCTCGATTGACGTTTCGTAGTCACACCGATCATAGCTCACGAAGCCCGTTCGCATGGGTTATGTGTTCCGAGGACGGGTACGTAGCTTTTGTGTCGGCGAGATTGCCGATTTCGGGACTGCCGGCATCGACGGTGACCGCCGCCAGGTAGTGTCATAGACTTTAAGAAAGTTTCTTGTAGGCTGGTCAGGAAACGGCGAAGTGGACTCCATGACACGCAGTGGCTCGAATAGGACGGGAGGGCGGTTCTCCCGTCGGCGATTTTTGAAAACGGGTGGCGCGGCGGCAGTTGTCGGCTTGGCTGGCTGTACACAAGGTGGCGGCGGTGGCGGCGACGGGGGAGAGACAACGGCGCCGGAGACCGACTCCACGCCAACCGAGACGGACACCCCGGGCGCGTCGACCGGAACCCCGATGGACAAAGAGGTGACGGTGAGTTTCTGGCCGGCGTGGGGCGGGTACTACGAGGAGACGTTCACCCAGATGGTTTCGAACTTCGAAGAGGAGTACCCCAACATCAACGTCGAGATGTCCGCCCAGGGGAGCTATCGAGAATCGAAATCGGCCCTGTTCAACGCGGCCAACGCCGGTAATCCGCCGGACGTCGGCCACCTTGACAAGGGAAACGCTATCGTGGCGAGGGACAGCGGCTTCTTTACCCCGGTCGAGGACATCTGGCCCGAGATCAACACCGACGACTACATCGGCTCGGCGATGGGGACCAGCATTATCGAGGGGACGACGTGGTCCATCCCCTTCAACAATTCACAGATCATCATGTACTATAACAAGGACCACTTCGAGCAGGCCGGGCTCGATCCGGAATCCCCGCCGGTCACGTGGGAGGAGTTCGCCAACGCGGCCAACACGGTGGTCGACGAAGGGGTGGCGGATTACGGCGTCACCTGGCCGAACCACGCGTGGTGGATCAACAGCTGGTTGGGCGAAAAGAAAGCTTTCGTGTGCGACAAGAAGAACGGTCGGACGGGCGAACCGAGCGAGGTGCGGTACAACAGCGACGCCGCCCGGGAAGTCTTCGACTTTTGGATCAACGACCTCGGTGACGCCTATCACAACCCGGGGATCGAGAACTGGGGCTCCTCGGAACAGGCCTACCAGAACGGCGTCGCCTCGATGCACATGAACTCCTCGGGGTCGTTGGCCTACAGCCTCTCCGGCTTCAAGGAGAACGGGATCAACGTTGGCGTCGCCGGGCTGCCGGTCCCCGGCGAGCGGATCGGCCACAGCATGGGGGGCGCCGCGATCTGGGTCTCGAAAAAGGACCGCACCAAGGCCGAGCGCGAGGCGGTGAAGACCTTCATCAAGAACATGACCGGCCCGGAGCAGCAGGCGCTGTACTCCAAAAAGACCGGGTACTTCCCGTCCAACAAGGGATCGTTCGACGTGTTGAAGGATCAGGGGTTCTACGCGGACAACCCAGATACCTTCAAGGTCTCCTATCAACAGCTCCAGGACTGGGAGGAGCACCCGATGAACCAGGGGATCCTCATGGGCCCGGCCTTCAAGATCTACAAGGAGGTCGCCGTGCAATCCGACAAGATGCTCCAGGGCAAAGACATCGAGCAGGGCATGCAGGCCATCAAGGACTTCGGTGACCGCCAGCTTGAACGGTACACGCGCGTGTAGGCCACGCACCACCCTGGCCGCTCCCGTCGGGAGGTCGGCAGCGTGAGCGAGATTTATACCGACGACTGGAAGGCCTACCTGCTGTTGTTGCCGACGCTGGTAGCAACGGGCGCCTTCCTCTACTATCCGGCGCTCGATACCTTCCGGCTCAGCCTGTACAAGACGGTCGCCGCCGGGGCCCGGCGGACCTACGTCGGTCTCGGGAACTTCGAGTGGTTATTGAACAGTCCCCGGTATCACTACAGCTTCGGTATCTCGCTGCTCTTCGCGGCTGTCGTGGTGGTCGGCACGCTCATCATCGCCCTGTATCTCGGGTATTTGGTCTATCGGGTGAACTTCGGCCGGTCGACGTATCTCGTCTCCTCGATCCTGTCGTACTCTTTCTCGTTCGCGATCGTTGGGATGGTCATGCTGTTCCTCCTGCATCCGACCGTCGGGATCGTCACGTATGCCCTCGAAGCCGCGTTCGGGATCGAGTTCAACTGGCTGTCGAACAACGGCCAGGCGTTCATCGTGGTCACGGCCACCAGTATCCTGAAGATGATCGGGTACAACGTGATCTTCGTCATCGGCGCGTTCACCAGCATCCCGAAGACCATCGAGGAGACCGCCCGACTGGACGGAGTCGGCCACCTCCAGCTGTTGACTCGCGTCTACATCCCCCTTATTTCGCCAACCATTGGGTTTCTGGTCATCATGAACACCGTTTACGCGTTCTTCCTTCCCTTCCCGGTCATCGACCTGATGACCGCCGGAGGACCGGGGAATGCCACCAGCATCTTGATCTACCACCTCTACCAGACCGCATTCGGGGCGAGCCAGATGGGGTTGGCGGCAACGCAGTCGTTGATCATGTTCGTCCTCGTCGGGACGTTGATGGTCGGCCAACTGTGGCTGTCCGACCAGTACGCCCATTACGGAGGTGGCTGACGTGAGCATGGTCGACGGCCTGGATGTCGGTCGCTACGCCCGGAACGCGGACACCTATGCGCGACGGATCCGCCGGCAGTGGAAGCTGCACACCACGCTCATCGTCTCACTGGCCGTCCTGCTCGCGCCCGTCGTCCTGGTCGTGCTGATGAGCACCCAGACCCGGAACGAGATTTTGGACTTCACCTATCTCGGGATCGGGAGCAAGGGCCTGCAGAACTACGTCGAGGTGATCACCGAACACGGGTTCAAGACGTATCTGGTGAACAGCTTCGTGATGGCCACGCTCATCTCCATCGGGAAGCTTGGCATCTCCGTCCTGGCGGCGCTGGCCGTCGTGTTCTTCGATTTCCGGTTCAAGCGGACGCTGTTCATTGTCATCCTGTTGTCACTGACGCTGCCCGTGCCGGTGCGGATCGTCCCGCTGTTCGAAATGATGGTCAAGCTCGGGTGGGACAACACGATGTTCGCGCTCGTGCTGCCCTACCTGGCCAGCCCGACGTCCGTGTTGCTGCTCCGTCAGCACTTCCGGTCGATCTCGGAGTCGCTCGTCGAGACCGCCAAGCTGGACGGGGTGGGGCCGATCAAGTTCCTGGTCTACGTCCTCATCCCCATGTCGAAGAGCATGCTGATCGGCCTGTTCGTGATCTCCTTTATCTGGAGCTGGAACCAGTATCTCTGGCCGCTGGTCGCGATTCAGTCCCAGGAAAAACAGGTCATCCAGGTCGGCCTGCGCCAGCTCAAGGGGGCCCAGGCGGCCGGGGAAACGCTGTGGGGACTCATCATGGCCGGGACCGTGATCGCGTTAATCGTCCCGGTGGTGATCCTCGTGCTCGCCAACCGGCCGCTGCTGGAGACGTTCAACGTCCAGACGAAGTAACCCGGCCGGATTCTTTCTCGTCGGCGTGTCAGATACCGAGGACGACCATCGACCCGGTCGCGAGGAACCCCGCGCCTAACAGGGCGGCCGTAGCCACCGTGACCGGCCGAGCGATCGACCGGTCCATCGACAGGACTAGGCCCACTTTGACGAGGATGCTCGCCGACACGCCCGCGATGATCCCGGCGATGGCGACGTCCCGCGTGAGCTGGCCGGTCTGGACGAGCAGCACGACCGACGTGGTCACGGCGCCGCTCGAGACCATGCCGCCGAAGACGGTCGAGACGAGAAAACCGACGTTACCCAATACGGCCTGGGCGGTCGCGGAGACGACCAGCACGACGAGGAAGAGCGCGCCGAACTTGAGGGCGGTTTCCAGCCGGAAGGGGGAGCTGAACTCCAAATCCAGGTCGACGTCCCAGTCGCTGTAGAGATAGGAGATCCCGATCCCGGTGAGGGTAATGCTGGCCAGCGGGAAGCCGAGGTGGACGACCAGATCCGGCATGAAGGTCAGCGCGATGATCATGTCCCGAAGCGCCATCGCGGCGTTCGCTAGGAGGATCGATCCGACGGCGATGTTGGCGAGCTCCGGGCGGCCCCGTGTCCGGGAGATGATCTCGCCGATGACGGCGGCGGAATTCACGAGGCCGCCGAAGAAGCTGGTGATGGCGATGCCCTTGGCGCCGTAGCGCTGGACGACCAGATAGTTGGCGAAGCCGATGCCGCTGACGGCGACGACGAGCAGCCACACTGTCCGCGGGTCGATCGCGCCCGACGGGCCGAAGGTCTCCTTCGGTAACAGCGGGTAGATGACGAAGGCCAATAGCCCCAGTTCGAGGGCGCTCTGGATCTCGTCCTTCGAAAGGTTCCTGGCGAACCCGTGGAGCTCCCGCCGGAGCACCAGAAGCAGGGAGGTCACGATGGTGACGACGATTGCGACCTGGAACATGCCCTTGCCGATCAGGACGCCGACACCGTAAGCCAAGACCATCGAACTCGCCGTCGTCAGGAGGTACGTATCGGCGTCGCCGAACAACCCTCGGACGGCGAAGACGCTCCCCTGGACGATGACGAGCACACCCCCGAGGATCAGGAGGATCGGCACGTCCGCGATGGTGAGGACGGTCGCGCCCATCGTAATGATCGTGAATGTCCGAAGGCCGGCGGGCTTTTCCGACCACTCCCGCTCGACCCCGAGGAGCAGGCCGAGGGCCGTTGCGAAGACGATCTTCATGACCGAGGGGTAGCTCTCGAGGACCCACTCGGGGCTCACGTCGACCGCGGCCAGTATCGCCGAGAGTTGAACCACCGTGTTCCGTGTTCTATATAACCTATATAGTGATATATAGGTTCGGGTTCGCGCGAAGGTTCACGGGTCCCCGGGCCTAGCCAGCGTCGGTGTCGAGAGCCATGTCAAGGATCTCGAGGGGGTGATAGATGGGGTAGCCCGTCCCGTGTTCCATCTGCATCGCACAGGTCGGACACTCAGTCAGCCCGACCTCGCCAGGGACGGCTGCCATTTCCTCGAACATCTCGGCCCCGATCTCCATCGAAATATCATATTTCTCCGCCTTCCACCCGTAGGTACCGCTGATCCCGGAGCACGAATCGCCGACGTCGTGGACGGTTCCCCCCTCCAGGTTCCGGAACAGCTCCCGTGCTTGATGATGCAATCCCTGGGACCGGGCGTGACACGGCGCGTGATACGCGAACGCGGGGATCGGCACCTCGGCGCCGTCGAGCGCCCCGGCGAGGTCCTCGTGCTGGCGGAGGTATTCGAGCGCTTCGTACGTGTTCGCCGCGACCGCCTCGGTGCCGTCGAAGTCGAACAGCTCCGGGTACTCCTTCCGAATCGCCATCGAACACGAGGTACACGAACAGATCACGTCAGCGCCGTCGTCGATCAACGCCGCTACGGATGTGATGTTCGTCTCGGCGGCGTCGTGGGCATCACCGAGCATCCCGTTGGCGAACATCGGGGTACCGGAGCAGGCCTGTTCGGGAACCACGATCTGATAGCCGAAGTGTTCGTAGACGCTGACGAAAGCCTTGGCGACCTCGGGGGTGTTGAAGTTCGCGTAACAGCCGTGGAAATATACCACGCGCTTGTCCGCGTTCTCGACCGTTGCACCCCCACGCCTCGCCCACCATTGCCTGAACGTCTCGGTGGCGAAGGCCGGGAACTCGCGATCGGCCGTGATCCCCAGCACGCGTTCGGCCACCGACCGGACAAGTCGATTCCGCAGGAGGGCGTTCGATAGCCGGGGAACCCGGGCGGCCACCCGAGCGAGCCGGCGATAGTTCGCGAGCATGGCATTGCGGAGATACTTCCGCGAGAACCGCGAGAGCCGTTGATCGACATAGTCGGCACGCGCCCGATTGTGCATCTCCGACAGCGGCACCCCGGACGGACAGGCCTGATCACACCGCATGCAGTTCGAACAGTCCATGACGGTCGGATCGATATCGTGATCCGATTGTCGCCTGAGCCGCCACTGTTCGGGGCCTTGAAACTTCGGCCCCGGGAACTCCTCGTCGACTTCGGCGACGGGACAGTGGGTGTCGCAGGCCGAACATTTGTAACAGGCGTCCGCGCCCGGTCGAAGGTCGGGTCCGTGCTCCTCGCTCGCTCGATGGGTCGCTGGAAATTCACGATCCGCCATTCAAATCGCCTCCCCCGCCCGAGTTCCTGCCACGAAGCCGGTCGCCAGCGACACGCCGCTTCCGGAATTTTCGGCGGCCAGGTCGAAGCCACCGAGGACGCTCCCCGCCGCGTGGAGGTTCGTAAATTCGACCTCGCCAGTTTTCGTGAGCGGCCGGAGGTGGTCGTCGACGGTCACGCCGAACCGAGGGAAGGAATGCGTCCCGAAGAAGTCGTCGTCGAACCAGTCATAGCGGTGATCGGGATGGGAAACGTAACAGTCGAAGATCGTCTCCCGGACCGCGTCCCGGTTGCCCGTGAGGCCTTTCCCGACCAGGCCGCCCGTGCACAGGACGAACCGGTTGGCGGCGAACCGGTGGTGCTGCCCCCCCTTGTCGACGAGTAATGATCGAATCCGGCCGTCGACGCTGTCGTACTCCACCACGGGGTTGCCGAGTTGCAGATTTACGTCGGCGTCCTCGAGGGCGGCACGGAACCGGTGCTCGAGCCGGATCCCCGGGAGGCTCGGTGGCTCCGTCGGGAGCTCGAACACCCGTCTCGAAAGCCCCGATTCGAGACGGCGGTGGACGGCAGTATGCTGCTCGATGCCGAGGATCGCCGGGACGCCGACGCGATCCTCGCCGTCCAGATGGGAAAACACGCGGTCAATCAGGGCGTCGCGGATGCCCGTGGCGGTTTCCATGGTGTCCGGGTTTCGGTCGAGAAGCCGGGCGAACCGGGTGCGGCTCACCTCCGGGCCCTCGAGTCCGGGGAACTCGACGGTGACGCCCCGGACGTCGAACGGGACGCCGAGGGCCGAGAGCTGTGTGGCGACGAGCGGGGCATCGAAATCGGTGAGCCGGTCGAAGCCGACGAGGAGGACGTCCCCGGTCGAACTGGCGAGGCCGTGGGCCATGCCCATGGGATACCGGGCGGTGGGTTTGACACGGCCGGCCGGGGTGGGAACGAGCGCGTTTCGGTCGGTATGCCCGCCGTGGTACCGATCGCCGGTGATATCCTCGAAGAGGGCCAAACTGGATCGGATCGTGTCCGGGCCGACGATTGAATAGGGGTGTTCCTCGGGGAGGGTCTCGATCGCGTCGAACGGATCGAGGACTAGCCCTGCGCCGCCCGGCCGATAGCCCAGGACGTCGATCAGACCGCTGGCGTGTCTGAGCGTGTTATCGTTCGCCGAGATGAGCCGGACGTCGGCCCCGGTCCTGGCGGCCGTCAGGGCGGTCGTGTAGCCGGCGAGGCCGCCGCCGATCACGATGACATCGTCGCTAATCGTCACCCTTCGTCCCTCCATCGGTGTCGACCAATGCAGGCCCTGAATCGAAGGCCAAAACGTCGAGTTCGCTGTCGGGGCCGGGTTGGGCACCGTCGCGGTTCAAGGTGTTGGCGTGAAGGGAGTAGGCGAGCATGGCCTGGGAGAGCTGTTCGCCCCACAGCGCGTGCCGCATCCCCTTCCAGCGTTCCTCCAGTAACTCCTCGAGTGCGGAGACGGCCGCGGTCGCGGCGAACTCCGGGTGGAGGAGATTCGCCATCGCCTGAGCGCAAAACGCCCCTTGACAGTTCCCCATCGAGGCCCGGGTTCGGATGCGGACGGCGTTCAGGTCGGCCCCGGCCTGGTCGATGGCGTCTGTGAGTTCGGCCCGGGTCACGGCCTCACACTCACAGATCACCGGGTTGTGCTCGTCGGTCTCCAGTACCTCGCGGGCCCGCGAGCCCAGCCGATCGACGCTACGGCGTGAGACGGGAGAGCGGAGCCCGAACGCGTCCATCGCGTCGTCGAGGCGCTGGGGATCCTCGCTGCCCGGAAGCGGGACGTCCGCCGTCCGGCAGGTCGCAGAAATACCGAACGTCTCGCAGACGTGATCGGCGACCCGTTCGGCCATCAGCCGGTAAGTAGTGAACTTCCCGCCGACGATCGACGTGAACCCGTCGACACCGTCGCGTTCCGTGTGGTCGAGGAGGAAGAAGTCCCGGGTTACGTCGGTGGTCTCCGCCGTCGTCTGCTCCAGGGGTTCGTAAAGCGGCCGGACCCCCCAGTAGGAGCGAAGCGTCCTGGCCTCCGCCAGCATCGGCACGAGCTCGGCGAGCTTGTCGATCAGCAGCTCGACCTCCCATTTTTCCTCCGGGAAGTCCTCCGGACTGTCGACCTCGATGTCCGTCGTCCCGAGGAGAGCCGTGGTCTCGTGGGGGACGAGGATGTCGGCGTCGCCTTTCGGCCGGCACCGGTTGATCACGGTGTCGACCTGGCGGACGTTGGTGACAACCATGGCGCCTTTGGAGAGTCGGAGGTCGATGTCGACCCCGGCAAGGTCGGCGATCGCGCCGGCCCAGGGCCCGGTCGCGTTGATCACGTGATCGGCGGGAATGGTTTCCTGGTGCCCGGCTTGGCCACCCGATGAGGGCGTTTCGGGCGAATCACGGTGGGTGACCGTGGCCCCGACGACGGTGCCGTCGTCGACGAGGATATCGGTTACCTCGGCGCCGGTCTCGATGCGTGCCCCGTAATCCTCGGCGGCCAGCGCATTGGCCACGCTCAGCCGGAACGGGTCGATGGCGGCGTCGGGGACCTCGATGGCCCGCTCGACGGCGCTCGAAAGACTGGGTTCCCGGTGGCGTGCCTCGTCGCCGTCGAGGACCCGTGTTGGAATCCCGGCTGCTCGGCAGGCGTCGAGTTTCCGGTCGAAGTAGTGATCGTCGTCAACCGGGAGTTGGACGAAGAGCCCCCCGGTGCATTCGATACAGTGGCTCGCGGTCTCCCTGAGGATCCGGTTCTCCGCGATACAGGCCTTCGCGCTGGCGGGATCGGCGACGGCGTAGCGGACACCGCTGTGGAGGAGCCCGTGCATGCGGCCTGTCGTGCCGTTCGCCAGGTTGCCCTTTTCGACGAGGACGACCTCGAGGCCCCGCATGGCGAGATCTCGGGCGATCCCCGTGCCGGTGGCCCCGCCACCGATGATCAGCACACGGGGATCGTCGCTCATCTGGGTAGTGGAAGCAAACGCCGTCCACATTAATCCTTGTCACTGGTAGTCGCGTCATGAATGGGGGTATTAGGGATAATACCGGAATAGTTGTAATGAATAAAACTATAAATGGAACAAAAACGTTAACAACTATATTGAAATAATGAGAAAAGTAATTTCATCACTAACTATGAGTTTATGTTGTAGGCCCATCGAACAAGATCGGCGATTTGGCTTGAACGGGAACGGGCCGTTCACGGATCGGGTCGACTGTTTCCACCGGCCCAATGGGTATGGGTCGATCGGTTATCCGGCCATCAATTCACCACCAGTCCTACCCCGTGAACCGTACCCACCGTTCCACGCCAACGGGCCGGGTCGCGGGCTGGTGTGGTACAGGAGGGATCCGGAGGATACCCGATGGCCTGACACGCGATAGATCGATTTCGTTGACACGAAGAATTCGTTTCGGATTAGACAATTTTAACTCCCGAACGACGAAACACCCGGAGTATGCCTTGGTCCAATCAAGACTGGTGGCCGACCCTGTTGCGGCTCGACATTCTCGACGATAACGCCCGAGATCTCAGTCCATACGGCGACGATTACGACTACGCCGAGGAGTTCCAGAAACTCGATTTCGACGAGGTAAAGGCGGACATCGAGGACGTGATGACGACGTCTCGGGAGTGGTGGCCGGCCGACTACGGCCATTATGGGCCGCTGTTCATCAGGATGGCGTGGCACAGCGCCGGGACGTATCGCACCCTCGACGGCCGTGCCGGCGCGTCCGGCGGCCTCCAGCGCCTCCCGCCGGAGAGCAGCTGGCCGGACAACATCAACCTCGACAAGGCCCGCCGACTGCTCCAGCCGGTCA
>CAYOLR010000063.1:1640-13351 GCA_964404815.1 uncultured Halobacteriales archaeon | reverse complement strand
CGTCCCGTGAGACGATCTGCTTGCCGGCGATGTGCCCACAGCGTTTGGGCGTGGTCTGGTCCTCGATGTGGATGGCAGCCACTCCGGCCTTCTCGTACTCGCGGACCGCCCGTCGGACGTTGTGGATCCCGCCGTAGCCGGTGTCGCAGTCGGCGACCACCGGCAGGTTACACGCCTCCACCATTCGCTTTGCGTTTTCCACCATCTCCGACATCGTGACCATCTCGAGATCCGGAAAGCCGAACTGTCCGAGCACGGTCGAGTAACCGCTCATGTAGGCGGCATCGTGGCCGGTCATCTCGGCGAGTCGGGCATCGAGGGCGTGGTAGATCCCCGGGGCGAACACGTAGTCCTGGGTATCGAGCATTTCGCGGAAGGCCTCGCCAGCCGGGTTATCGATGTCCCTGGTGGTGAAGTCGGTATTCATCGGCGATCACCCGTGGAGGAAATGGTCGATTCGATCCGATCGAGCTGGGATCGGATCGTGTCGATATCTCGGCGAAGCCGGTCGATATCGGTCGGTTCTGGTTCGGTCCCGGGGTGGATCAGTGGGACGAGCGGGGCGTTGGTATCTGTGGTGTCCGTTCGTGGCATCGGTATCGTATCGGTGGTATCGGTGGTCGTTGGTCGATCGGCCGGTTCCTCGGTCGATGTGCGGGTACGCCCATTGCGTGTCACCGTATCTACCGCGCCGAATGGCCCTTCAATAAATGTTATGATCTATAATGATAATATTCATTTGTGGTCCTTAACGAATATAATTGACAAACGATACCACGGCACAGGCGGGTCTCGATACATGTCAATGGTCCTGTTCGAAAACGTTTACCGACGTCCCCGGCTCCGGTCGAGGTATGCGGCAGGTACCTGCGGGATGGGGGTCGAGCCGTCACTCCCGGACACCAGTGAACGTATCCGTCAGGCGGACCAGGGTAACGACGATATAGATGGCCGAGAGCGAGCGCCCAGCCGACCCGGCGGGGGACGCACGCGCGAATTACGATTACGTCGAGGGGGGCGTCGACCGGCCGGCGCTCGTCGACGACCTCGAGGGCCTCGTAACCGGCGACGTCCGGTTCGACGAATACTCCCGACAGCTCTATGCGACGGACGCGAGCGCCTACGAGGTCACCCCGATCGGCGTTGTCTTCCCCCGGTCGACGGGCGACGTTTCGGCGGTCACCGCTTACTGTGCCGATCGGGAGATTCCCGTCCTGCCTCGCGGTGGCGGCACGAGCCTCGCCGGCCAGACCGTGAACGAAGCCGTCGTCCTCGATTTCACGCGGTATATGGACGGTGTCCTCGAGGTGGACGTCGGCGATCGGTTGGCGACGGTCCAGCCCGGTGCCATCCTTGGCGATCTGAACCACCGGCTAGCCGAACACGACCTGAAGTTCGCGCCCGACCCCTCGACGGCGGATCGGAGCGCGATCGGCGGGGCCATCGGGAACAACACCACGGGGGCCCATTCGCTCAAGTACGGCAAGACTGATGCCTACGTCGAGGAACTCGAGGTCGTCTTGGCTGACGGTACCGTGACGACGCTGGGCGAAACGAGCCTCGAGACCCTTCGGGAGCGGGCGGATCCGGACGGCGACCTCCTCGAGCGGTTCCATGCCGAGGCGCTCCGGATCATCGAAGACGAGGCCGACGCGGTCAGGGAGGCCTACCCGTCGATCAAGAGGAACGTCTCCGGGTACAACTTGGACGTCCTCGTCGAGGAGGCCGAATCGGGGCGCGTCAATCTGGCCCGGTTGATCGTCGGTAGCGAGGGGACGCTCGCCATGGTCACCGAGGCGACCGTCTCGCTCGAACCGGTTCCGGCGACGAAGTCCGTGGCGCTCCTCACGTACCGGTCGCTGCTCGAGGCGATGGAGGACGTCGGGGCGATCCTCCAGCATGACCCCGCCGCCGTAGAGGTACTCGACGAGCCGCTGTTGGAGCTGGCCCGGGATCTCGAGGACTTCAAGGAGACGCTCTCGGTGCTTCCGGAAGGGACGAACTGTTTCCTGCTGGTCGAGTTCTACGCCGATTCGGACGACGAGGGTCGCGAGAAGGTCGCGGAGCTGCTCGACGACCGTGTGGGCGAGATCGCCTTCGAGGGGCTCGAGGCCCACGATGAGGCCGAACAGCGCGAATTCTGGAAGATGCGCAAAGCCTCGACGCCGATCCTCCTCTCGCGGACGACAGACGCCAAGCACATCGCCTTCATCGAGGATATTGCGGTCCCGCCGGAACATCTGTCGGACTACATCGCCGACTTCCAGCAGGTCTTCGAGGCCCACGACACGTTCGGGAGTTTCTACGCACACGCGGGCCCGGGCTGCATCCACGTCCGTCCGCTGGTCAATACCAAAACCGAAGAAGGTGTGATCCAGATGGAGTCGATCGCCGACGCCGCCACCGACCTGGCGGTGAAGTACGGCGGGTCGGTCTCTGGCGAGCACGGTGACGGCCGGGCACGAACGCAGTGGAACCGCAAGCTCTACGGTGAGCACCTCTGGGGCGTGTTTCGCGACCTGAAGACGGCGTTCGATCCCGACTGGCTGCTCAATCCGGGCATGGTCTGTGGCGACGTCTCGATGACAGAGAACCTCCGGTTCGATCCAGACTACGAGTTCGACGCCGGCTTCGATCCCGCCCTCCGATGGGAGAACGACAACGGTTTCCAGGGCATGGTCGAGCTCTGCCACGGCTGCGGCGGGTGTCGCGGCGACCAGCACACCATGGGTGGCGTGATGTGTCCGACCTATCGGGCCGCCAACGAGGAGAGTACTTCCACCCGCGGGCGCGCCAACCTGCTCCGTCAGGCGATGAGCGGGGACCTTCCCGAGGAGGAACAGCTCGATGTCGAGTTCCTGCACGAAGTGTTGGATCTCTGTATCGGCTGCAAAGGATGTGCCCGGGACTGCCCGAGCGAGGTGGATATGGCGAAGCTCAAAGCCGAGGTGACCCACGCCCACCATCGGCGACACGGCGCCTCGTTCCGCGATCGGCTCTTCGCCAACATCGACCGCCTCTCGACGATCGGGAGCGCCCTCGCGCCGCTGTCGAACTGGGGGACGTCGGTTCCGGGAAGCCGCTGGCTGCTGGAGAAGGCCGTCGGCATCGCCCGCGAACGGTCACTTCCGACCTTCCACCGAGAAACTCTGCGAGACTGGTTTGCCGGCCGGAACGGGTCGACCGTCGATCCGGCGGTCGCAGACCGCCGCGTTCTCCTGCTCCCCGACACGTATACGAATCACAGCAATCCTGACGCCGGGAAGGCCGCCGTCCGCGTCCTCGAGGCGGCGGGCGTCCACGTCGCCATCCCGGACGCGGTCGGTGATGTCGGCCGGCCGGCGTTCTCCAAAGGGTTCCTCGACGTCGCTCGTGAGCGCGCACGGACGACCGTCGACGCCCTGGTCCGTGACGTCGAGGACGGCTGGGACGTGGTACTGGTCGAACCCTCGGACGCCGTGATGGTCCAATCGGACTATCTCGACCTCTTGGACGGACACGGCGTCGAGACGGTCGCCGCAAACACCTATGGGGTGTGCGAGTACCTCGATCGGGCCGGTCTCGATTCGGCCATCCCGTTCGAGGCGGCGCCGGAATCGCTGGTCTACCACGGCCATTGCCACCAGAAGGCCACCAAGAAACACGACCATGCCGCGGCCGTGTTACGCCGCGCAGGATACGCGGTCGAGCAGCTCGATTCGGGGTGTTGTGGCATGGCTGGATCCTTTGGATACGAGGCGGAGCACTACTCGATGAGCCGTGCGATCGGCCGCATCCTCTTCGAGCAGGTGGACCGGGCCGACGGCGACACGGTCGTGGCCCCCGGAGCGTCATGCCGGACGCAGCTCGGCGATCATTACGGTGCGAAACCCCCACATCCGATTGAGAAGCTCGCAGAGGCGCTCTAGTCGCGCCGAACCCGATCGCCGACGGTGATTGTGCCGCCGTCGACGATGTCCGCCCGAAGGCCGCCACGGTGGAGCAGCGCCGAAACAATGTTGGACTCGCCCGTCAGCGATTGGAGGTGGTTACACGGCTCACACAGTCGAATCCCTTCGCACACCGCCTCCCCCACCCGAAAGCGATCCCCGACGAGGTGGTTCAGTGCGACACCGCTGGTTGTGATATTTCGGCGGTGTTCGCCCGGCGCGAGCTCGATACCGGCCTCGCGTTCGATAGCGGCGAGCGCCTCTGTTTCGATCAGCGTGAGGTGTCGACCGCCGCCCTCGACCCCCGTGAAGGTGCCCGCGGCCTCGAAGTAGCGGTCACCACGGAGCCCCCGACCGGCGACGGCCTCGACCGATTCACGATCGACGACCGACGCTTCCGCTTCGGGCGCGATATGCATCGATTCGACGGTGCCGGCCATGATTCTGGAGCCTCCGGGAGACGACCGCTTGGGTTTGTGGGTTGCTGACGGAGCGTCGACATGTAAAGCCCGGGGAGCTTTCCCGCTCGCCCCGGTCGGTTCGGATATGGCCGACCTCAGGATCACCATCGACGGCATCGAGCTCGAGGCGGAGTGGACCGGCGACAACCCGACGACGCGGGATGCGATCGTTGACGCCCTCCCGGTCGAAGGGGATGCAGCCCGCTGGGGCGACGAACTCTACTTCGGCATCCCGGTCGATGTCCCCGAGGAGGACGGGCAGGTCGAGGTCCCGGAAGGGGCGATCGCCTACTGGCCGCAAGGCGACGCCTTGTGCGTTTTCTGGGGGCCGACACCGGCGAGCGTCGACGACACGCCGCGCGCCGCCTCGGCCGTCAACGTCGTGGCTATGCTCGATGATCCTTCGGCGATCCGATTGGATCCTGGCGGCGCATACGTGTCCGTCCGCTCGGCTTGAGCGTCGCTGGATACCCTCGAACCGATAGAACGCGAAGAAGCGGTGTGGACCTGGACGGGAGACGTTGTCCCCGACCCGTGCGGCCGTCGGTTGTCCGTTCCGGCGTTGGCCGGAATCGCACCGGCTTTGCCGGTCAGGGACCGGCTTTATCCGGGTTTCCACCGGACCTACCGGATCGGACCGCCGTGGTTCGCGAAGCCCGCTTACGCGTGCTCCGGTACTCGGCCTACCTTTCCCGACTGCCCGGGCAGCCGAGCCCTAGGTCGGTGCGGTTCTCCTTTGGAGCCGTATCCTTGTCGCCCTGTTACGGACGGTTTGGTTATGGCCCCTGACCGAACCCGTCTCGACCGCGTCCGGTCGATCTGAGTCCAGTCGTCCAGTGTGTCCCCGCGTCCTTCGCGGGATTACATAATCCGCTGGGCACGATAATAAATCATTCTGAAAATTGCATGACAATCACTGACATGGTTTTGACACGCCAAGCCGTGAATATTTCCCCTGGACCGACGTCAGGCGGTTTTCGTCATTTATCAACGGCGAGTAACGAGACGCGTTCGATCACGAGGGCCTCCAGTCCCGCGTCCGTCACCCGACGTTCTCTATCAGTGATATTAAAGTACGCTGCAATCTCCGCGTCGTCCCGTTCGGGACCGATTACCTGTTCCTCGGCGACCAGTCGACGGATCGCTCGAACGGCGCCCGCCTCGTCGCCCCCCGCGACGACGATCCCGACCGGGATCCGCCCGGGGCGCACGCCGATCTCCATCGCCCGCTCGATCTGTCGACGACCGGCGGCGTAACACAATATCTCGATGGCCAGGTCATCGGCGATCGTGTCCCCACGGTCGAACGCACGGGTCGCGCGGTCGACAGCGGCGGCGAGGTGGTCGGTCCCGGCAATGTACCGGGCATCCATTGCCTGGACGGCGCTGTCGTGGGCCGCTCCGACTTCGTTCAAGGATCCGAGGAAACGATCGACCTCATCGATCTCCGCCCATCCTTCGAGGATCCTCATCCGAAATCCCCGAGATTGCTCTGATCGTCCGATCCGGCCGATTCAGAGGTCGAGGCCTCGGCGGCCGTCGTCTCGACCGCGAGTTCGTCGACCGAGGGGTCCGGCCGCCCAGCGTTCCGGAGCACGGTTTCAGCAGTCTTCCGTCGACCGTCAAGGGCCCCAAGCACGACCGCCTTGTCCGCCTCCCTGAGGTCTGCCCGGGATTCGATGCCGGCCCGGAAGAGCTTCCGGGCACGGACCCGACCCACCTGGGAGACGCCGACGAGATCGAGCAGTTCGGGCTTGACCCCGTGTTCCACGCGTCGCCGGGCCGTCCTGATGGCCGGAACGCAGTCGAGATCGAGTTCGACGGCCAGTCGTTCAGCGGCGTTGAGCAGCCACTCGGCCGTATCGACTTTCCCCCTGATATCCCCCGGCCCGACCCCGTACCGGTTCGTGATCTTGTCCTCGTCGTGCTCGTTCGACCAGTCGTCAAGGAGCTTCGCGGTTTTCAACGCTGACAACCAGTCCTCCCATTCGTGTTCGAACTCGCTGGGCATCCGGCCGAGGAACTCGGATTCGTGTTCGTACGCCAGTTCGGTATAGGTCTCCTGGTCGCCGGATCGCAGGTAGAGCTGGTACATGTCCGGCGTCCGGGCCACGAGGTGGAAGAGCCCGAGGTGGGTGGGGTCATCAGCGTCGCGGAGGCCATCGATGATCTCGGCGGCCGACATCGGATCGAGGTAGAGCCGAGAGACGGTATGGCCGATATCGGTTGCGGTGATCCCGTCGGATGACCGGTCGATAAAGCCGTTGACCTCGAGGTAATCGAGAACGGAATCGGTGACCTGTTGGAGTCGCCCCGGCTCATCGGTTTGGGCGGCGTAGAGGGTATCGTCCAGAAACGACAGTAACGCCTCCCGCGACGTCGCGAAGCCGGTCGCGATGGTGGCCAGGACGTGAGTTCTGAGCGCGGGCTCCGTGGCGAGTTTGGACCGGACTGGCTCCGGGTCGGCGTAGATATACCGGTCGAACAGTTCCTGCCGCTCATCGTGGCTCGAGGCGATCAGGATCGCTTCCCCGTAGGGGTCCATGCCCGGCCGTCCCGCCCGGCCGAACATCTGGTGGACCTCGAGCGTCGACAACGGGGCCATCCCCCCGACGTTCGCGTCGTACCGCCGCCAATCCCGGACGATGACCCGTCTGCTCGGCGTGTTCACTCCGGCGGCGAGGGTCGGGGTCGCACAGACCACCTTGATGTCCCGGCGGCGGAAGGCGTCCTCGACCAACGAACGCTGTGTCGAGGACAGCCCCGCGTGGTGAAAGGCGGCGCCCCGTTCGACTGCCCTGGCGAGGTCGGCGCTCGTTTCCGTATCGCTGTCATCCCGGATATCCGCGGCCACCGATTCGAGGGATCGGCGTTCAGCCGAATCCAGAAACGGTTCGACGGCGTTCGCTAGCCGTGTGGCGGCCGCCTCGGCGTTGCGTCGGGAGTTGACGAACACCAGGCTCGACCCCTCGTCAGCGAGTGTGTCCTTGACGAGGGTGGCGGTCTCCCGTTCGTTTCCGTTCGGGAGTTCGTATTGCTCGCCGTCGTCGAACGAGATGGCATTCCCGTAGTAGACACCCCGTCGAAGCTCGATGGGTCGCCAGGTCGAGTCGACGAGTTCGGCCTCCAACCAGTCGGCGATCTCGTCGGCGTTGCCGATGGTGGCCGACAGCGCGACGACTTGGAGCGGCGAGAGGCGTTGTCTGAGCTTCGCGAGCGTTACTTCGAGCGTCGGTCCGCGTCCGGCGTCGTCGACCAGATGGACCTCATCAGCGACGACACACGTGATGTTCTCGATCCAGGAGGCGTTGTTTCGGATGAGCGAGTCGACCTTTTCGCTGGTCGCGACGATGATGTCCTTCGAGGCGAGCCACTCGTCCGTACTCTCGTAATCGCCCGTCGACTGCCCGACGGAGACGATCGGTTCGAACGCGGCGAACTCGTCCTGTTTCTCGGAGGCGAGTGCCCGAAGGGGTACGATGTAAAGGGCCGTCCCGCCCCGTTCGATCGCGGCAAGCATCGCGAGCGTGGCAATGAGGGTTTTCCCGCTGGCGGTCGGGACGCTGGCGACGAGGTTCGATCCATCGAGTACTCCGGCTTCGACGGCGGCTTCCTGGGGTGGATAGAGCTCGTCGATTCCATCCGCTTCGATCCGTTCGATCGCGCTATCGGGAAGTCCCGATAGCTCGCCAACATCCATTGATCCGGGGTAGGGACCCGCCGTCGTTTAAACTGTCGCCCCGGACCCAAACTGGCTGGCGGTAGGGCTTTACCCGCCCCGGCGATACCTCGAACCATGCGAATCGAGTTCGATCGGGACACCTGTACCGGGATGTTTCAATGCGTCCACGAGTGGGACGCCTTCGAGAAGAACCTGGACGCGGGAAAGGCCGATCTCGCCGGGGGTGAGGAGGTCGAGGAGGACCTGTTCGTCCGAGAGGTCCCGGCGGACGCCGAGTTCGACGCTGAGATGGCCGCCCGGACCTGTCCGGTCGAGGCGATCACGGTCTATGACGACGAGGGTGAGCAGATCGCTCCCTAATACGCCACTGCCGTTTATCAATCGTCAGCAACCAGTTGGGCCCCCGAGGTTCAGGCTTGATATTCAGGCGATCTTGTCGTACTGTTCGGTCAGTTTCTCGGCCGCCTGGTTGAGCAGCTCGCGTTCCGAATCGGCCAACTCCCATTCGATCACTTCCTTGACCCCGCCGCTGCCGAGCTTGACCGGCACGCCCAGGCCGACGTCGCCGAGGCCGTACTCGCCGTCGAGGACGACCGATCCGGGCAGGACCTCGCCGGTGTCACGGATGACGGCCTCGACCATATGGGCAACGCCCGTCGCGGGACCCCACTCGGTCGCGCCCTTGCGTTCGATCACGTTCATCGCGCTCTCCTGGAGATCGGCCAGTATCTCCTCCTGCTCAGCATCGGAGAACTCGGGATCCCGACCGTCGATGCGAACCTTGGAGAACACGGGGACTTGGGCGTCGCCGTGCTCGCCCATGATCGTCGCATCGACATTCTTGACCGGGGCGTCGAATCGCTGGGAGAGGACGTATCGGAACCGGGCCGAGTCCAACCGGCCGCCGAAACCGATGACGTGTTCTCGCGGCCGGTCACCCGTCTCGTAGAGGTGCCGGTTGAGGAGGTCGACCGGGTTCGACGTGGTGATCGAGATGAAGTCGTCCGAATACTCCGCGAGGGAGGAGCCGATATCGTCCATGATGGGGGCGTTGTCTCCCGCCAGGTCGATCCGGGTCTGTCCGGGTTGTCGCGGGATCCCGGCGGTGATGACGACCACGTCGGACCCCGCCGTGTCCTCGTAGGATCCCTGTCGAATGGTGGTATTAGCATCGTACGCCACCCCGTGGTTCGTGTCCGCTGCCTGGCCAACCGTCACGTCCTCCTGTTCGGGAATGTCGACGTAGACGAGCTCGTCGACGAGGTCGCGGAGGGCGAGGTTATACCCCGTGGCGGCGCCGACCGTTCCGGCGGCTCCCACGATGCTGACTTTCACCATGATTGAAGGTCCTCTTGCGGATTCGTTAAACGCTTCGAATGACGGGTGTGACGGGTAAATCCGATCGGGATCATCGGCAGTAACATCCCGGCGAGCGTCCGCAAACCCTTGCCGTAGCGCTTTTCCACGTACGGCGTGTCGATTCATCCATGAGCGAAGAATTCGATCGGGAAGCAGAGCGGGAACGGCTCCGCCGGCAACTCGAAGAAGAAGAGGAGGACCGCAAAGCCACCCAGCAGATGAGCGAACTTCTCCTCAAGGGGGCCACCATGACGAACAAACACTGCGACCAGTGTGGTGACCCCGTGTTCCGATATCAGGGCCAGGAGTTCTGCCCGACCTGCCAGCAGACGGTCGCGAGTCGGGACTCGGCCGGCCAACAGGCAGCCGCCGAAGAATCCGCCGAGGGACCCTCAC
Source organism: uncultured Halobacteriales archaeon (assembly GCA_964404815.1). Taxonomy (GTDB): domain Archaea; phylum Halobacteriota; class Halobacteria; order Halobacteriales; family Hikarchaeaceae; genus CAYOLR01. The sequence goes on along the minus strand of CAYOLR010000063.1, from coordinate 3,524 downwards.
CGTCGGCCGAGCCAGAACCGGAGCCCCACCCGGACACCGACCCTGAGATCGAACAAGAAACGGCATCACAGCAATCCGACCCATCAGCCATGGGAACACGGACCCCATCCCGACCCGAACCATCGTCACAGCCGGCAGCCGCCGGTGACCTTGGGGAGGCCCGCGCCTCACTCGTCCGCAAACTCTCGACCCTTGCCCGACAGGCCGAAGCGACGGACGATGTCGGTCGGTCCCGGGAGCTCCTCGCGGCTGCACGGGAGGCGGCCGAAGCCATCTCGGCGCTCGAGAAGGCGCGTCGCTGATCATGCGGATCCTCGTCCCGGTCGACGGCTCCGACTGTTCGGAACGCGCCCTCCGGTTCGCGGCCGACATGGCCCGGCGCTACGAGGGGACCCTCCGTGTCGTGCATATCACCGACGTCGAAACGGAGGCGACCGAGATGATCATGGATCGGGCCCGCGGGGTTTTGGCGGATGAAGGCGTCGATAGCGAGCCGTCGGTATCCATCGACGTCCAGTTGACCTTCCATGGCAGCGGCCGTATCGGAAACGACATTATCGAACTCGCGACCACCCAAGATTTCGATCACATCGTCATGGGCCATCATGGTGCGGGCGCGGTCGATCAGCTCCTTCTCGGGAGCGTCGCGAAGACGGTCATCAACGCCCACGAGCTTCCCGTCACGATCGTTCCCTGACCCCCTCGCATAGGTAGGATTGTCGGTGCGCTGTTCAGGGATCGTATTCGCTCGCGACGACCTCGCGAATCCGCTCGGCGGTCACGCCTCCGACGCCCTCGACATCGAGGAGTGGCTCCTTCTCGGCCGTCATCACCGCCTCGACGCTCCCGAACGCCTCGAGGAGGGACCGGGCGGTGATCGGGCCGACCTCCGCGATCGAGGAGACGACGTACTCTTGTTGTTCTGACAGCGTTTTGGCGGTCTTCTCGCCATGGACGCTCGCCTCCCGGTCGCTCGATTCCTGTTCTCTTCTGGCGAGGACGCCCAGGAGGTCGGCGGTATCGGATTCGTCGCTTGTGCGGAGGAGGCTCACCCCGAAATCGACTGCGAGCGAGGCGAGCGCCCCGCGGATCGCGTTCGGATGGACGTTACGTTCCTCATAGAGGTCACCCTCGCCCTCGACGATGATGACGGGGCGTTCGTAATGGCTCACCATGTCGCCCACCTGCTCGAACAGGGATCGGTCGGCCCCGGTGAGGGTATCGAGGAAGTCGGACACGGTCTTGCGCTCGACCACGACCCGGTCAGAGCAGACGTAATCGCCGACCGAGAGGGTTTCGAGTCGGATGCCTAGCCCGTCACGGGCGGAGAGGTCACGGGAGATCGTCGAGTTGAGTTCCCGCTGATCGGCGACGATCTCGACCCGATCTTCCTCCTTTTCAGGGCTCACAGTCGTCTCCGTTTCGGACTGTTCGGTCATCGAGAACTCCTCCAGCGCCGGTTGGCCTCCATCTCCGTCGGCGCGGGCGGAGGCGGACTCTGCCCCCTCGAACTGATCGAGCCCGGTCTGGCCATCGTCGAGCTCCGCCTCGATCTCGTCGGCGACGCCCTTGAGCGCCCGGAGCTCCTCACGCATCGTCTCCTCCCGGTTGCGGGAGATCCAGAAGTAGGCCTCATCGCGGGTATCCTCCGCCATGAGGACGACCACTCGTCCCTCGTCTTGCCGACCGGTCCGGCCCTTGCGCTGGATCGATCGGATCGCTGTCGGGACCGGTTCGTAGAAGAGGACGAGATCGACCTCGGGGACGTCGAGCCCCTCTTCGGCCACCGAGGTCGACACCAGGACGGAGAACTCACCCGACCGGAAGGCCTCGAGCGTTTCCTGCTGTTCGTTGGTCAGTTCAGGGGTCTGAGGTTCCTGAACA
>CAYOLR010000063.1:0-1630 GCA_964404815.1 uncultured Halobacteriales archaeon | reverse complement strand
GACCGCACCAAGACCGCCCCGGCCGAAGGCCCGAGAATCGTAGGTCATGACCGACGCGAACCGAACGAGGTTCTCCCCGGCCGGGCCGATGGTGATGAGATGTTCGGCCTCCAGGCCGTGTCGCGTGATTCCGTGAAGACGATCACCCGATCACCCCCGTCGATGCCGAGGGTTTCGGCGATGAGCATCCGCGCCCGGCGGTACTTCGGATGGAGGTCGTCGAACGCCTCGGCCCGGCGTTTCGCCTCCTTCACACGGGGATCGGATACGAACCGTTGGCTGGCTTTCGAGGCCCCCGAGGATCGGGCGGCGTTTCGCTGCCGTTCGAGGTACCGCCGGAAGGACTCTACGCTCTGGGTCTCGATGTACGTCACGGCGGTCTTGAGTTTCCGGATCTCCGCGTGGATCGACATCCCTTCGTATCCGGTCTGTTTCCCCGCATCGATGAGGTCCTGGAGCCGACCGCGGATCCGCTGAAGATCGGATTCGGAAAGGCTCGGATCGGTGGTCTTTGACACGCCAAGCTCCTTGAGATCGGCCAGGCGGTCGGCGATGACGTCGTTGAGGGCGTCCCGTATTTCGATGATGTCGTCGGGTAACTCGATCCGTTGCCACTCGACGTCTGTCGCGTAGGTGAACTCCGAGACGTCGGCGTCGTCCTCGGTCATCACCTCGACCTCGGCGATCCCGAGGTTCTCACACACTTCCAGGATCGCCTCCTCGTCACCCCCCGGTGAGGCGGACAGCCCGGTGACAAGGGGGGTCTCGGCGTCCGCGTGATACCGCTCGGCGATATAGGTATAAGCGTAGTCGCCCGTCGCCCGGTGGCACTCGTCGAAGGTCAGGTGGACGACGTTCCGGAGGGAGATCCGCCCGCCGATGAGGTCGTTTTCGATCACCTGAGGCGTCGCGATGACGACCGTCGCCGATCGCCAGAGATCGGCCCGATCATCCGGACGAACCTCGCCGGTGAAGACGACGATCTCTTCGTCCGGAACGGTCAGTAACCGGCGGTAGAAGTCGGCGTGTTGTTGGACGAGCGGTTTCGTTGGCGCCAAGAGTAGCGATTTCCCGCCGAATTCCTCGAGGCGGTGGGCGGTGACGAGTAGCGTCACCGAGGTCTTGCCCAACCCCGTCGGGAGTGTGACGAGCGTGTGGTTGCCGCGGGCGGATTCGACGAGCTGGAGCTGGTAGTCACGTCGCTCGATCGTTCCCGCTGTCACGAGCGGATGCTCGACGTAGGCGGCTTCCTGGGCGCCCATCCGAACCGACCTTGGCCGGGACCGTGGTTAAGGCTTCGTGTGCCGGGGTGAAAGTGACTTCCATCGGGCGATCCGATGGAAGTCACGAACCGCTCGTTTCACAGGGGGCTGCCAACTATAAATATCGTCGAGCAGTGGATGGGATATGACCGTCTACGAGAGCGACCTGCCCGGGGTCGGTCGGAAATACGAGCTCGAGACGGACGAGGGCACGCTGGTGGTGATCATTCACCACGACGGGTTGCGGGAGGTCTACCGACGCCCGGCGCCCGATGCGGATGCCCAGAAGCTGTTCGAGGTCTCGATCGGTAGTGCTCGACAACTCGCCGCGATCCTGCAGGGAACCGATTTCGAGACGGTCGACGTCA
>CAYOLR010000062.1:0-13428 GCA_964404815.1 uncultured Halobacteriales archaeon | reverse complement strand
GCTCGACAACTCGCCGCGATCCTGCAGGGAACCGATTTCGAGACGGTCGACGTCAAGGCGCTGTCCGCACCCCTGGGCGAGGCCATCATCGAGTGGCGCGAGGTCTCGGCCGAGTCTGACTACGTCGGCCAGACGCTGGAGGAGGCCCACATCAGGGGCGAGACTGGCGTGTCGGTCATCGCGGTCCAGCGGGCCGGCGAGACCCATCCGAACCCGCCGGCCGATTTCACCATTGAGTCGGGTGACATCCTCGTCACCCTCGGGACCCGCGAGGAGCAGGCTGCCCTTGACGAGTTCCTCGACTGATGGCCACCAACCTGCTGCTCGTCGCCGGCATCGTGTTCGTCGGGTTGGCCCTCGCCGGGTCGATCGCCTGGCGTGGCCGGTTTTCGGTTATCCCCGCCTATCTCGTCCTAGGGATCCTCATCGGCCCCGCCGGCCCGACCATCGGCGGGGTCTCGTTCACGCTGGTCCAGCCCGGGGAGTTCATCGACCTCTTTGCCGAGTTGGGGATCGTATTCCTGCTGTTCTTCATCGGCGTCGAGTTCTCCATCGCCACGTTGGTCGCGAAACCCGGTCGCCTCCTCCGAGCGGGTGGGGTGGATCTGGTGATCAACGTCCTAATCGGGGTCGCCCTGGGTCTGGTCTTCGGGTTCTCGCTCTTCGAGTCACTGTTCATCGCCGGGATCGTCTATCCCTCCTCGAGCGCCGTCATCACGAAATCCCTCGTCGACTTGGGCTGGATTGCCGACCCCGAGAGCGAGTCGATCATGGGCGTGCTCGTCGTCGAGGACGTGATCATGGCCGTCTATCTCGCCATCCTGGCGGGGATCGCGATCGGCGGCACGCCCGAGACGCTGCTCGTCAACCTGGGTGAAGCCGGCCTCCTCTTGATGGCCCTTGCGCTGTTGGCCACCGTCGGTCGCGACTCCCTCGCCCGCGTCCTCGATACCCGGTCGGACGAGCTGTTCCTCCTGCGGATCGTCGGCATCACCGTCTTCCTGGGCGGTGCGGCGCTCTCAGTCGGTGTGAGCGAGGCCGTCGCGGCGTTCTTCGTCGGGGCGGCGGTGAGTGAGACCCGCCACAAGGACCGGATTGAACGCGTCCTGGCACCGGCCCGGGACCTGTTTGCCGCCGTCTTCTTCTTCGCCATCGGACTGGGGACCGATATCGGGGCCGTGATGGGGGCCGGAACCCTCCTCGTCGCGGCGGTCGCCGTCAGCATCGTTGGCAAGGGCGTAAGCGGCTACCTCGGGGGGCGGGCCTACGATCTCACGCCGAGACGATCGGTCAGGATGGCGCTGGCCATGGTCACGCGGGGGGAATTCTCGCTGGTCGTCGCGGCGGTGGCCGCCACCGCCTCCGGCCGGCTCGCTGCCGAAATCCCCGCCCTCGCCGTCGGGTACGTACTGATCATGAGTATCCTGGGAACCCTCCTGATGCGGTTCTCGCCGACGTTCGAACGGCGCCTTCCTACCTAGAGGATCTGGACGATCGCCCACATCACGACCGCGGCGGCCGGCGGGATGGTGAGGTTGTCGTCGATCACGTGGCCGGCGAGCACGGGGGTCGTCCCGTCGGCGAGTGTCGCGGCGGCCGCGCCAAGTCCCGCGGCCAACGGATCGATGAACACGAGTCCGATCCCGAAACAGAGGACGAACATGACGGCGAGGACCACCGGTTCCTTTGTCTCGCCCGGACCGCTTGCTCCAAGGGAGCCACTCACCGGATCGGCGAGCACCAACATAAGGACGGCCGGGAGGGCGATCCGTGGCTCGAAGGCGAAGATGATCGCCGTCGAACTGAAGGTATACAGCGCGTAGCCGGCGACGTTGGTTCGTTCGTACTGTCGGGTCAACCGGTCGAACACCGACCATTCCAGGCCGAGCCCAAGGCGGAGACCCTCAAGAACGACCGCCAGGATGGAACCGCCGAGGTAGATCAGGCGAAGCTGGGGCCAGGTGACGACTCCAAGGAGGTATGACAACGGGAACACCACGCCGCCGATATGGACGAGCCGACGGGCCGCCTCGGCGGTACTCATCTCAGGCGTCGGTTATCGGGACGCCGATATCCTCGAACTCCTGGGTCCCGGCCATGAGGTCTCGGAGGTAATCGGCTAAATGCTCAATGGACACACGGCGTTGGGCCGCCGAATCCCGGTCACGGATCGTCACGGTGTCCTCCTCGAGGGTGTCGTAATCTACCGTGACGCAGTAGGGTGTGCCGATCTCGTCCTGTCGCCGGTATCGACGGCCGATGCTCCCGGCGTCGTCGTAGGCCACCGAAAACCCGGCCTCCCGGAGGCGCCTGGCGAGACCACCCGCCCGGTCCCCGAGCCCGTCGCGATCCATGAGCGGGAAGACCCCGACGAAGGTCGGTGCGACCGCTGGTGGCAGGTCGAGATAGGTTCGTTCCTCACCGGCCAGTTCGTCCTCCCGATACGCGTGTGCGACGACCGAATAGACCAGCCGATCGACCCCGAACGAGGGTTCGACCACATGGGGAAGTCGATGTTCCCCTTGGATCGTTTCGGTCGTCATCTCGAACCCGGCGATCTCCGTGGCCACCGATCGGGGTTCACCGTCGACCTCGACTTCCACCGATTCGGCATCGAAGGCGTCGGGATCCCGCTTGGCGAGCTCATCGAGAGCGTCGGCCACCGCCGTCGCGTCCGCGCCGAATTCGGGGCCTAGGGCGGACATTTCCGGATCGACGGTCGCCCGTTCGACCGTTCGCGGTTCGTCGTACGGGTTGAACACGGTGAAGTCGTCGTCGGAGTACTCGTCATGTTTCCGGAGATCGTAATCGGACCGGTAGGCGAAGCCGGTTACCTCGATCCAGTCCCCGTCGACCTCGGTCTCCGCGTCCCAGCAGTCGCTGGCGTAGTGGGCCCGTTCGCCGGCAAGGTGCTGTCGGTACCGGAACCGGTCGCGGTCGATCCCGATCCGGTCGTAGTACTTGAGCGAGATGGCGAGGAAATAACCGATCCACGGGTTACCGACGATCCCCTCGTCGACGGCCTCCCCGACGGGGATCGTCTCCACCCCGCCGTCGTCATCGGTCTGAGCCGCGGCCGAATACAGCGGAAGCCTCACGTCTTCGACCGTCTCCAACGGTGGTTCGTCGGACTCCGGGTCGATGAACAGCTCTAGCTCGGCCTGGGCGAACTCCCGAAGCCGGATCAAGCCTTGGCGGGGACTGATCTCGTTTCGGTACGCGGGGCCGACCTGCGTGGCGCCGAAGGGTAGCTGGTTCCGGGCGTACTCCTTGAGGCGGGGGAATTCGACGAAGATCCCCTGGGCGGTCTCCGGACGGAGGTAGCCGGGCGACGCGCTCCCGGGTCCGATGTTCGTCTCGAACATGAGGTTGAACTCCCCGACCGGCTGCTCGGCGAGGGTGGTGCCGCAGTTGGGACATGCGATGTCGTGGTCGGCGAGGATCTCGGCGATCGCTTCCGGCTCGAGCGCTTCGGCCTCCTCCAGGTCAGTCGCGCCCTCGACCAGGTGGTCAGCCCGGTGGGAGGCGCCACATTCCGGACACTCGACCAGCATATCGTCGAAGGTATCGAGGTGGCCGGAAGCCTCGAACACCGGTTCCGGCATGACGGTCGGCGAGTCGATCTCCATGTGTCCCTCGCGGACGGCGAAGCGCTCCCGCCAGGCGTCTTCGATGTTCTCCTTCAGCGCCGCGCCGGCAGGGCCGTAGGTGTAGAACCCGGCAACGCCTCCGTAGGCCTCGGCCGTTGGGAAGAAGAAGCCGCGCCGTTTCGCGAGTTCGGTTACCCGGTCGCGTTCGCTCATACCGCTTTCAGGAGATCCACATCACGGACGATACCGACCAGCTCATCGCCGCTCACGAGCGGGATCTGTTCGATGTCATTGGTGAGCAGGAGCTGGGCGGCATCCTTGACGGTGCGTCGACGCGAGATCGTGACCAGGTCAGCGGTCATGAACTCGCTTGCAGGATCGGCCGGTATCTCGACGTTCCTCGTCGGGAGGTAACGGTTGCCGACGGCCTTGATGCCTTCCCACATCCAGTCGTCGTCCTCGTCGGCGATGCTTTCGCCAGTGTCGGCCTCCCCCTCGACGACCCGGGCGACGTCGATCACGTCCACTTCGGTGAGGATACCGATCATGTCGGCCTTCTCGTCGAGCACCACCGTGTACGGGACGTTCGCGTAGTAGATTTCCCGTTCAACCACGGTCAGTGGCGTCCCGCTATAGGTCGTATTGACGTCCTTGGAGGCGACCGAGCCGACGGTCTGGTCGACGTCGACGGCCCCGTCTGCGATGGCTCGGACGACGTCGGTGACGGTGATTATCCCCTCGAACTCTCCGTCGACGACGGGGACCCGCCGGCAGCCGGTGTCGACCATGGTCCGAACCAACTCCTCGATCGAGGTGTCGCTGGTCGTCGTGGGCACCTCTCGCATGAGAATGGCCAGTTGGTCCTCGTCAGGGCGTTCGATGAGGTCGTCTCGGGAAACGAGCCCCCTGAACTCCTCGCCGTCCTCGGTTTCCTTGAGGACCGGCACCGACGAGAACGACCGCTCCTGGAAATGCTCAAGTACGTCATCGCGAGTCCCCGGGAGGTAGGCCGTCACCACCTCGTCCCGCGGGGTCATCGCCTCCGCGACCTTCATAGTAACCCCGGCTTTGCCTTCCGAGGTCTTGTACCCTACGAACGGGTCCCCGTCGTTTCGACGGGTTTATATGAGGCGTGCCACCAAGTGCCACGGTAGATGGTTACCGATCCGGCGACGGCACAGGAACCCGCCGACGAGATCATGGCCTCGATCGACTCAAACGGCGCCGACTGCCGATTAGTCATTGCCGACATCTCTGAGGACGGGGCCTGGCTCTCGATCTCCGAATCGGCGTCGGCCTGCCTGGAGGAGTGGTGCTAGACTCCCTCGACCGTCTCCCGGTATTTCTCCAGTAGTTCGTTCGCCTCGTCGACGTATTTCCGGACCTCTTCCTCCGCCTCCTCTCGAATCCGGGTGAGCGCGTGTTGGTGGCGGTCGAGTCGGCCATGGTCGGGGCCGCGATCCCGTTCGGCGAGCGTCGCAACTTGGTCCGCCTCGGCTTCGAGACGCTCCCGGAGTTCGCCGGTGGCCGCGTTCACTGCCTGTTGAAGGACTTCTGCCGCCTCTTCGAGTTTCTCACGTGCCATGTGACGACGTACCACGCCAACGAAAATAGCCCTTGGGTCGGCGGCAGGCCCTGCTGACAGAGCCAAGCCATGATTTTCGAGAGCCCTGCAGCGAAAATCCCATGACGGTGCACCGTCGACGCGCCGATCGACGCCTGCACGCCACGGACAAACCTGACCGATCGGCTTTTCCTATAACCCGACTGATCCGGAGAACCGGTGCCGGTAAACCCCTCCGCCCAGTACGTGATCTCTGATGACCGAGTCGGGACCGCTCCAGCCGGATCGCCCGGACGTCGCCAGGCCGTTTCGGGTGGACGCCCCCTTCGACCCCGCCGGCGACCAACCCGCTGCCATCGAACAGCTGGTCGATGGCTTCCGCTCCGGCATGGACAAACAGACCCTCCTCGGCGTGACTGGGTCCGGCAAGACGAACACGGTCTCCTGGGTGCTCGAGGAGCTCGAAAAGCCCACGCTCGTGATCGCCCACAACAAAACCCTCGCGGCCCAGCTCTACGAGGAGTTTCGCTCGCTGTTCCCGGACAACGCCGTCGAGTACTTCGTCTCCTATTACGATTATTACCAGCCGGAGGCCTACGTCGAACAGACGGATACCTACATCGACAAGGACGCCGACATCAACGACCAGATCGACCGGCTCCGGCATTCGGCGACGCGGTCACTGCTCACCCGGGACGATGTCATCGTGGTCGCCTCGGTGTCCGCGATCTACGGCCTCGGTGACCCCGCGAACTACGAGTCGATGGCCCTCCGGGTCGAACCGGGCGATTCCCTCGACCGTGACGACCTCCTCAAGCGGCTGGTCGACCTCAACTACGATCGGAACGACGTCGACTTCACACAGGGCACGTTCCGTGTACGGGGCGATACCGTCGAGGTCTATCCCATGTACGGTCGGTACGCCGTTCGGATCGAGTTCTGGGGTGACGAGATCGACCGACTCACGAAGCTCGACCCGCTCGAGGGCGAACTCAAGGGCGAGGAACCGGCCGTCCTCATCCACCCGGCGGAACACTACAACATCCCCGAGGACAAGCTCGAACAGGCCCTCCAGGAGATCGAGGAGCTGATGGAGGACCGCGTCAGGTACTTCGAGCGGCAGGGCGACCTCGTCGCCGCCCAGCGCATCGAGGAGCGGACGACGTTCGACATGGAGATGATCCGGGAGACGGGGTACTGCACCGGTATCGAGAACTATTCCGTCCATCTGGACGACCGGGAGCCGGGCGACGCCCCCTATACCCTCCTCGATTACTTCCCGGACGACTTTCTCACCGTGATCGACGAATCCCATCAGACCATTCCACAGATCAAGGGACAGTTCGAGGGCGACCGGTCGCGGAAGGAATCCCTGGTCGACAACGGCTTCCGGCTCCCGACGGCGTACGATAACCGGCCGCTCCGGTTCGAGGAATTCGAGGAGCGGACCGACCAAACCCTCTACGTGAGTGCGACGCCCGCCGAGTACGAACGGGAGGTCTCCGAACAGGTGGTCGAACAGATCGTCCGACCTACCTACCTCGTCGATCCCAAGGTTGAGGTCTCCCCGGCCGAGGGCCAGGTGGACGACCTCATGGCCCGCATCGACGAAAGGATCGATCGGGACGAGCGGGTGTTGGTTACGACTCTCACGAAGCGCATGGCGGAGGATCTCACGGAGTACCTCGGCGAGGCCGGGTTCGAAGTGGAATACATGCACGACGAGACCGATACCCTCGAGCGGCACGAGCTGGTTCGTGGCCTCCGGCTCGGCGAGTTCGACGTCCTCGTGGGGATCAACCTCCTCCGGGAGGGTCTCGACATCCCGGAGGTCTCCCTCGTCGCGATTCTCGATGCCGACCAGGAAGGGTTCCTCCGGTCGCAAACGACACTGATCCAGACCATGGGTCGGGCCGCGAGGAACGTCCACGGGGAAGTCGTCCTCTATGCAGACGACGTCTCGGACGCCATGGAAGCCGCGATCGAGGAGACCCAGCGCCGCCGCCGGATCCAACAGGAGTTCAACCGGGAACACGGGCACGAGCCACGGACGATCGAGAAGGCGGTCTCGGAGTCCGACCTGCCCGGCGCCAAGACCGAGACCGACGGCGTCGCCCGGGGCTCGCCGGCGGACGACGACGAGGCCGCCCGATATGTTCAGGAGCTCGAAGCCCGGATGCACGAGGCAGCGGACAACCTCGAGTTCGAACTCGCTGCGGATATCAGGGACCGTATCCGGGAGATCCGGGACGAGTTCGATCTCGACACCGCCGACGACGGCGTGGCCCCGGAGCGCGAACCACTGTTCTAGATCAGAGCCGGGCCGCGATCTCCTCGGCCGTCCGTTCGCCGATCCCATCGACGTCGAGGAGTTCATCGCGAGAGGCGGCCCGGACCCCGTCGACGCTGCCGAACCGTCGCAGTAGCCGGTTACGGCGTTCCCGTCCCACCCCGGGCACGTCGTCGAGGATGGTCGAGAGGTCCTCCCGGACTGTTTGGTGGTACTGGACCGCGAAGCGATGGGCCTCATCGCGGACGCGCTGGAGGAGGTGGAGCTGGGGGGCGTTCGACGCCCAGTCGTGGGTGCCCTCTGCCGTCACCACGACCTCGTCCGCCTTGGCGAGGGCGACGACCGGGACCGACCACCCGACGGCATCGAGGGCCTCTCGGGCGGCGGTCAGCTCTCGGACTCCGGGTCGCACCTGCTCGACGCGATCAGGAGGAGGTCCGGGTCGGGGCGGTCGTCACGGCCCTCCACGGCCCGGCTGGCGCGCCATTTGATCAGGGTCCGCATGTTGGCGACATCGTCGTTCCGGTCGTCGAGCTTCTTTCGCCGGTAGCCGGACTTGTCGGGGGTGCCGCCGGAGAACGTCACGTTGCTCCCGACGACCGCCTTGCCATGGGCGTGGCTAACGTCGAAGCCCTCGATCCGGTCTACTCGGTCCAATCCGAGGGCCTCGGCGAGCGGCACCCCCTCCCGATCGCCCCCTCGGCGGGCGTTTTTCAGCGCGAGATCGACCAGTCTGGCCTCGCGCCCGGTACCGGGCACCGTTACCGTCACACCTTCGCCGGCGAGCCAGTCCTCCAGCTCATCGTCCTCGGGATGATGGGAAAGTACGAGCGTGTCGGGGAGGTCACGGTCGGCGTAGAACTGGGGGATGAAGGCCGCGAGGACCGCCGCGGCGGAGGTTTCCCCTGGCGTTTCGAGAGGGTGCTGTTCCCGTTCAACAAGCTTGCCGCCTTCGGTGTGAAGCCGGGCGACCGTCGCCCGATCGCCCTCGACGACCACCCCAAGGACGTCCATCGTCCGTCGGTCTTCCCGGGTCTGGACGGCGTCGCCACCCCCGCAGTGAAAAGCCTCGGCCGCCGCCAGTCGATCCCGGAGGTTCGCGGCCCGCTCGTAGTCGTGATGTTCGGCAGCCTCCGCCATGCCGTTCCGCAGCGGCTCGAGGAGCACCCCCGTCGATCCTTCGAGGAATTCAAGGACGGAATCGACGTCTTCGAGGTACGCCGCCCGTCCGATCTCGCCAGTACACGGTGCGGTACAGAGCCCGATGTCGAAGTCGAGACAGGGCCGGTCGCGGTTGGCGAACTTGTGATCCGAACACCCCCGGACGCCGTACGTTTCCCGGAGGGCCTTCACCACCGTGTCCACCCGGCCCTTGTTCGTGAACGGGCCGAACACCGTCGCGTCGTCAGCAGGATCCCGGGTGACTTGGATTCGGGGGAACTCGTGATCGGTCAATTGGATCAGGGGATAGGACTTGTCGTCGGTCAGTCGGACGTTGTATCGCGGCCGGTGGCGTTTAATCAGGTTGGCTTCGAGCAGGAGGGCTTGGGTCTCGGTATCGGTAACCGCGATCTCGACGGCCGTCGCCTCACGGAGCATCCGCTTGATCCGGGGACTTCGGGGGTCAGCATACGACCGCACCCGCGACCGGAGGTCCACCGCCTTGCCGATGTAGAGGACCGCCTCCTCGGTCCGAAACTGGTAGATCCCGGGATCCCGCGGGAGGTCCGCGGCACGCTCGCGGATCGCGGCCGCATCCATCGTTGACCGGTTAGGACACGGAGGCGTTTGACGCTTTCTCAACCGCGGCTTCCAGCCGGTCGATCGGCGGATTGCCGCCCCTCCCGACCGGGACACGGAGGTGGTCCCCGCCGGCGACAGTGACCTCGAAATACCGGTCGCGGCTGCCAAGGTACCGGCCGGCGAAATAGAGCGTCGCAACCAGCGCCAGCAACCCGAGGACGAGCAGGCCGTCATCGACGAGGCCGATAGCGTTGATCAGGAGATCGACCAGACTCAACACGCCACCGATTCCGGCGCCGGACGGGGGCGATATCGGATCGATCAGCCCCTCAAGGTCAACGAAGAGATCGGCCCCGAGCAGGATCACGCTGTAGATCCCCGTTCGAACCGCTCGCGTGCCGAACGCCTGTTTGCCACCCGCTGCCATCCCGAACCCGACGACATTCGGGAGGGTGACGGATTGGAGGACTGGCCCGCCCGTGGCCTCCGGGGCGAGCGTGAGTACGGGATGGGTCGAGATCCCGATCAGAACGTCGTCGATGGCGGCCGTATCGACCATTACTTCGTCCCCGTAGAGCTGGTCTCGGAGGGTCTCGATTCCATCGTCGCTGTCGGTTTCCGGGCGGTCGGCGAGGGAGGGTTCGCTCATTCGGTCACACCCCCGATTAAAAATCCTAGATGATAATAAGCGCCGTCGGTCAACCCCTTCCCGCCCCACTTCAGGGTCTTCCAGATAGAAAAAACAGCAACAGACAGACGAATAACCATGGCTTGCCAGGATCTCTAAGAGAAAGTAAACGTTGCTCATCAAATATCTATTATGATAACGATCCGCCACGCCAGATACAAATCCCGTCCCCACGATCGATCAAGTATGCGCTGTTGGCTCGTGGAGCGGGATTACGACGACAAGGGGCTGGTTCGTCTCGTGTATGCGACCCCCGCCGGCGACCGCCGGATCGTCCAGGAACGCTCGGCGGCCATGCTTAGCCGCACCGAGGTGACGGCGGCCATCGATGCCGATCCCGATCGGCTCGAGCCAGTCACCGATGAGGCGACGCGCGATCGGTATCGGACCGAGGTCGACCGAATGGCCGACCGACACGACCCCGACGAGGCCGTTTGAGGGCGGCGAAGACCGTCAACACCTTTACCGCGGCTCCCGGAACCCGGAGGTAATGACGGCAATCGAGCTGCGGGACGTCGCCAAACGATACGGCGAGATCGTCGCCGTACGTGACCTCGACCTCGAGATCCCCGAGGGGGAGGTCTTCGGCTTCCTCGGCCCGAACGGGGCCGGCAAGTCCACCACCATCAATCTCCTCCTCGACTTCGTCCGTCCCACGACGGGGTCGGTTCGCGTCCTCGGGTACGATGCGCACGAGGACAGCGTCGCCGTCCGCCGTCGGACCGGGGTACTTCCGGAGGCGTTCGGCGTCTACGAGCGGCTCACCGGGAGCCAACACATCGAGTTCGCGATGGACTCCAAGGGGGTCGACGGGGACCCGTCGACGGTACTCGACCGGGTCGGACTCCACGATGCCGCCGGTCGGAAGGCCGGCGAGTACTCGAAGGGCATGCGCCAGCGCCTCGCCCTCGGCATGGCCCTCGTCGGCGAACCGGAACTCCTCATCCTCGACGAACCGTCGACGGGCTTGGATCCGAACGGTGCCCGCGAGATGCGGGAGATCGTCCGTGCGGAGAACGATCGGGGGGCGACGGTATTCTTCTCCAGTCACATCCTCGGACAGGTGGAAGCCGTGTGCGATCGGGTCGGAATCCTCCGCGACGGCGAGCTCGTCGCCCAGGACTCCGTCGAGGGCCTTCGGGACGCCGTCGGCACGGAATCCACGCTCAGGATCAGCGTCGATGCCGTCGACGAGGCCGTCCTGGACCAGGTGCGGGACTTGGAGGGCGTGACGTCGGTGACGGCGGCGGAGAAGTCGATCGACGTCGCCTGTTCCGACGACGCGAAGACGGCCGTCCTCACCACGCTCGAAGAAGGCGGGATGGCCGTCTCCGATTTCGAGACCGAGGAGGCTTCGCTCGAGGAGCTCTTCGCCGCCTATACGCGCGATGACGAGGAGATGGAGGCGGTCGACACATGAGTTGGCAAGCCGTTACAAAGAAGGACTTCCAGGACGCCATCCGGTCGTATTGGCTGTGGGGTCTTTCGGTCCTCTTCATCGTCTTCTTCGGCGTCCCGGCCTACTTCTTCGCCGATCGGGTCGGGTCCGCGGCCCAGCAGCAGGGCCAGCAGCTGTCGACGGACGCCTTCCTGAACATCCTCGCCGAGGTGAACGCCTTCTTCGTCCCCGTGATCGCGATCGTCATCGCCTACGCCGCCATCGCTGGGGAACGCGACTCCGGGACGTTGAAGCTCCTGCTTTCGCTCCCCCATTCGCGGTTGGACGTGGTCATCGGGAAGGTGCTCGGTCGCGGGGCGGTGGTCGCCCTCCCGGTCCTCGTGGGGTTCATCGTGGCCGCGGGGATCTTCCTCGTCACGCCGGTCGATTTCGGGTTCACGAACTACGCGCTGTTTGCGCTGTTGACCGCCCTGTTGGCGGTCGTTTACGTGGGGATCGCCATCGGGTTTTCGGCGGCGGCACGGTCCGCCAGACGGGCCATGATCGGGACGGTCGGCATTTACGTGCTCTTCACCCTCCTCTGGAACCGCTTCGCGAGCGGCCTCATCAACCTCCTCTCCGAGTACGCGGACATGGGCGGGGAGTCGCTGGTTGGCCTGCACATCCTGATCAAGGTGCTCAATCCGTCACAGGCCTACAAGACGTTGACCATCAGGCTCGTGACTGACACGGCCACCCAGGCGCGGGTGAGCCTCGTCGGCGGTGGCGGCATCCAGGGCCAGCTGAACCGCCAGATGTATGCCCAGGCCCTGGGCGACTCCCTCCCGGTCTATCTCACCGATCCGGCGGTCTTCCTGTTGATGGTCCTCTGGCTCGTCACCCTGCCGGCGGTCGGGTACTACATCTTCAACGAGGCAGACCTGTAGAGCTCCCGTTACCCCGAGACGCCGCGGTCCGTGAGGAGTTCCTCGAACTCCTCTTCGGCCAGTGTCGGGACGTCGTTCGCTGCCGCGTCGTCCCGTTTGGTCTGGCCAGGGTTCGCCCCGACGACGAGGAAATCGGTGTTCGATGACACGCTACCGGTCGCCTGGCCACCGTGTCGTTCGACGAGCTCCTGGGCCTCGTCACGGGTGTATCCTTCGAGCGACCCCGTGAAGACGAATGTGAGGCCTTCGAGCTCGTCCCCACCGGTTTCGTAGCCTTGGGGATCGACCCCGTGGTCGCGAAGCCGGTCGATCTCGTTCCGGTTGGCCTTTCCCTCGAAAAAGTCCGCGATGGCCGCCGCCATCTTCGGCCCCACTCCATCGACCGCTTCGAGTTCGCTCCGTGACGCGCCCATGACGGCATCGAACGTCCCGAAGGCAGCGGCGAGGTCGCGAGCCACGGCGGGACCCACTTCGGGGATCCCGAGCGCGACGAGAAAGTCCGGTAACGGCGGCGTCTTAGACGCCTCCAGCTCGTCCAGGAGATTCGTCGCGCTTTTCTGGCCCCACCCCTCGAGGGAGGCGAGGTCGTCGGCCGTCAACTCGTAGAGGTCGGCGATCCCGTCGGTGACCAGCCCCTGCTCCATGAGCTGGTCGATCCGCTCCGGACCGAGCCCTTCGATGTCGAGGGCCGATCGGCTGGCGTAGTGTTCGATCCCGCGGGAGAGTTGGGTGGGGCAGGAAAGCCCGCCGCTGCAGAACGCCAGGGGCCCGTCCCGCTCGACCGGGCTCCCACACACCGGGCACTCGTCCGGGAAATCGAAGGACTTGCCGTCGTCCTCCACTACCTCCGCGACCTCCGGGATCACGTCGCCGGCACGCCTGACCCGGACCCGATCCCCGACGCCGACGCCCAACTCCTCGACGATGTCCGGGTTGTGCAGGCTGGCCCGAGAGACCGTGACACCGCCGACGTCGACCGGATCGAGCAGCGCCACCGGCGTCAACCGGCCGGTCCGGCCGACCTGGACGACGATATCCCTGACGGTGGTGATCTCGGAGCGGGCGGGGAACTTGTAGGCATAGGTCCAGCGCGGTGCCCGGGAGGTGCTCCCGAGCTCGTCGCACGCGGCCCGGTCGTTTACCTTGACAACGGCCCCGTCGATCTCGTAGTTCAGGTCGTCCCTGACCGCGAGGAGGTCGTCGCGATAGTCGATGAAGGCCTCGATAT
>CAYOLR010000061.1:0-13616 GCA_964404815.1 uncultured Halobacteriales archaeon | reverse complement strand
AGTAGCCCGCTAGCGGCCCGGAGAGCTCGAAGCTGAACTCCTCCGAGAGCGGGTTGGCTGTCTGTATCGACATCGGTGTCACCCATGTGATTCTACCGTGGATCAGGTCATGAAGGCGTCCCAGATTTCCAGATTCTGGGCATCGTCCGGCTGACAGTTCTCATTTTCTTAGAATCTGAGAAGGGTAATCGGTCCCGCCGAGCTGTTCCCACGAACTGAGAATCGCCGAACCCCCACCGTCCGGCTCGTCTGATCCTGGGAATCAGCACGATGATTTAGGCATTGTGGACCTGGTACTAGAGATAGGGATGGCGACACAACCCTTCAACGGCTGGTCCCTGGCCCGTGAACCCACGGTGCTCGAGGTACCCCTGCACCGTGGGCTGATCTGGGCGTTCGCCATCCTCCTGTTCGGCGTCGGTGATCTCCTCACGACGACGGCCATGATCCATCGGGGCGGCACCGAGCTCAATCCTGTCCTCGGGTACGTCTTCATGTACCTCCCGACGGCGGTCGCCCTCTCGTTCGCCATTGCCGCCCAACTGGGAACCGCCTACTGGCTCTATCGCACGATCGACCATCCCGCGAGAATCCTCATTCCCCTCTGGCTGTCTGTCTACGGCGCCACGGTCATCCTCTGGAACCTGTCATACATCGCGTCGCTGTGAGCCGATACAGCGGTCCTACCCTTGTAACGTGTCCCGCCGAGCGATGAACTCCTCCTCGGAGAGCTCGCCCGACGCAT
Source organism: uncultured Halobacteriales archaeon (assembly GCA_964404815.1). GTDB lineage: Archaea > Halobacteriota > Halobacteria > Halobacteriales > Hikarchaeaceae > CAYOLR01. The sequence goes on along the minus strand of CAYOLR010000061.1, from coordinate 12,871 downwards.
ACCGGACCCGCAGCGCCGCGAGCGCCTCATCGGATCCGCGATCCGGTGACCGTAAGAGGAGGTAGCCGATGCCGAGGACGATTCCCAGGACCAGCAAGGGCCATACCACGCCGAACGAGCCCGTCCCGGGCGCGGCCATGCCCCAGCCGCCACCGGCCGTTCCCCCGGCGGCACCCCCGTGACAGCCGTACCCGCCCATCGGGCCAATCGAACCGTAATGCGCCGTTCCCATCCAGCCGCCGGACTCTACTAAGGGCTGCCCGGAGGCAAGCGCGGCCGCGCCAAGGACGAGGACCGCGACCACTCCGATGCCAATAATGCCGATCCATTTGCTGTTCAGTTGCATCTCCGTCCGAGAAGAGGAGCCTGGAGAATTTACCCCCGTGGGCGTGAACTCAGCTAGGAGATCGTCCGAGAGCGTTTCTACCGCCTGCTAACCGTTTTTCATGGACGCGACCGTTCGTCGGGCCCGGATTCGCCGGTGAGCCGTCGTCGACGGCTCGACCCGTTGCTCAGCCGGGGTCACCGTCGGTGACGGACGCGTCGGGATACACGCGGTACGTCCGGCCCTGTCGTTCCCGGTACAGCAAGCCCCGTTTCTCGAGGTCGCTCACCGTCTGGCTGACCTTGCTCGTTGAAAAGCCCGAACGGTCGCGGAGTTCGATCTGGGTGATCCCAGGCGATTCGACCACGGGTTCGAGGACGCGCCGTTCATCGTCCGGAAGCACGTCGAGCAGGGCCGGACGCGCGACGGGGCCGTCGGCCTCCTCGCCCGTACCGCTCGTAGACGGAACAAGTCCGCTCGTCGAGGGGTTGGAATCAACGTTTGCAGCCGGTTCGGTGATCGCCTCCCTGACGACCAGGTACAGTCCCCCAACGACGACGATCGCGAGCACGGTCCCGATGGCCGTTGAGACGCCGCCGGCGCCCGTCGGCATTGATCCGCCCATCATTGACCCCATCATCCCGTCCATCGCTCGTGACCGCTGGTAGGCGAGCCAACTCGAATAGATACCACCGAACCCGACGACCCCGAGCAAAAGGACGATGAGCCGATCGGCCGTCCGACGGTCCATTCTTACCACCCAGGCCGACCCGGCAGTTTGGCCCGGCCACTCTCGCCCCAGCTAAGCGATTTCCACATAGTGGGGATAGTCGCCTCCTTGGCATAAAGTTGCCCGTGGGGCTCGCAGCGGGTCCGCCGGGGTCAGATCGATGCCACCGGACTGGCGCGGTTCCGCATGTGGGCAATATTCGAGTGCCAGCGGGATCCTCGCGTCGGCTCCCCAATTGCCCTCGACCGTGTCGTCGGACCGACGGGCCGGGGCGCCGACCTTAAACGACGATGGTGAGGTCGCTTCGCCGGGTTGGGTCATTCCCAGACTCTGGGAATGAGGATTCCGATTTATACTCTACTGGGGTACCATTCTCATGTGTAGATGACAGAACCAACCGACGATCCCGACGAAACGGACGAAACCGAGTCGCCGACGCGGCTGCAGTCGGTCACCGATCACGACGTCTCCCGGCGGAAGATCCTCCTGACCGGTGGGGTCGGGGCGGCGGCGGGACTGAGCGGCTGTTCTGGCCTCGGGGGTGGGGGCCAGCAGAGCCCGACCCCGAGGGTGATCGAAGAAACCCGAACCGTGGTCAAGGAACGGACGGTCGAGGTCACCCCAACACCACAGCCAGAAGACTACGTCGTTACAAGCCACGTGTTCGTCACGGGTGACATCGAGGACTTCGAACACACGCACTTTGCCGCGTCGTGTGCTCCACAGTACCAGTTCGTCCCCGGTCAGACCATCGGCTTCCGGGTCGGGATCTGGGACCCGGACACCGGCGAACAGCTCACCAATGAAGACCTCGACGCCGTAACCATCACCGTCGAGGGACCCATGAACACAGAGCTCGAGTGTGGATGGGACGGCGACAACGAGGAACACCCGGCCGACCAGTGGAGTGCCTCCTGGCGAGAAACCAGTGACGCTCCGGCCGGACAGTACACCTGGACGGTCAATATCACCGATTCTGACTCAGACGCGGAGTTCCGGAAGGTCGGCATTTGGGAGAACACCTTCACGATGATGGAGTCCGGAAGCGTCCCGACGAAGACGCCGACGCCGACCCCGACGCCCAGCAGCTAACCCGAAACGACTCGCAAGTCGAGCGATTTTCTCCAACCCGATGACCACCCACGGCGACACCCCGTCCGACACCGCCAGCGACGCCACGCCCACGCTCGAATTCGAGGACACCCTCGTCGTGCCCGGCACGAAGGCGGGCGTCTGGTCCGTCATTTCGAACCCCGAGGTTCTCGCGCGGTGCCTCCCGGGTGCCGAGGAAGTCGAACGCGTCTCGAAATGCAAATACACTTGCGAGATCACCCGTGGCATCAGCCACCTGACCCTGACGCTCGCCGGTGAGGTCGATCTCGTCGAACTCAACGAACCCGACTGGGTGCTCGCGACGGGATCGGCCCACGATCCGAAGACTCACAGCGACTTCGAGCTGCTCGCGGCCATGGAGATGACGGCCCTCGATGACGAACGGGTCCAGCTGGCGTATACCGCCGAGGTCTCCTATACCGGTGGCGTTGCGTCGCTCCCGAAGACGATGTTGACCAAGGTTTTCTCCGCCGATATCGAAACGTATTTTCAGAACCTTACAGCGGCAATCGAGGACCAGGAGTTGACTGAGTAATCACCACTTCCGCCCTCCCGATACTCCGCCCAACCCTGATAGACTCGCCGTCGGGTTACGACCGGAGGTGCGAGCGAAGTTCGCCCTCGTCCACGCGGAACTTGAACGCCGGCCGACCGTCGACGAGCACGTACGGGACCCGTTCGCCGTAAGCACCGGCGAGCGGCGGATGTTCGTCGACGTCCACCTCGTCGATAGTCACCGGCGTGTCGATGGAGGCGGCGACGCGTTCGATCGCCGCCACGGCTTCCTCACAGAGATGACAGTCGGAGCGGGAAAGGACGGTCACCGTGGTTACCATCGACGGGGGGTGAGCATTGGACAGTGAGTGTGTTTCGCTGCCGAGGGATGGGCCCGGGGGCTCAAGAAAGCATCGTGATAACGATATCCAGCGCCGCCAGGCTGGCCACGACGAGTGCGATGAAGCCAATCAAATAGCCGAACGCGATCGCCACCGGGCGGTACTCGCGCGGCGACCCGACCAGCCACCCGGCGAACATGACGTACACCGGAAGCAGCACGATGCCGTAAATCAGGAACAACCCGATGTTGGTCGTCGGCGCGGCCATTATTGCACCTCCGTCGGATCGAGTTCTATCATTGGTATCACCTTGGTGAGCACGAGGAACCCGAATGCGGCGAGCACGATCGTGCTCCCGAACAGGACCCATTCGACGAGGGTCGGGAAGTACGGCTCAGCCGGATAGAGGTTCGTCAGCGGCGGTCTGGTTGGGTGTTGCAGCCCCTCGACGACGAACATGACCTTCTTGTTCAGAATAGTCAACGTGAGCGACACCGCGAACACCACCAATAGCGGAATGCTGAAGTACCAGTTTCGGAGGGCGATCCCGATCAGGAGCGCCACGACCGAGCCGACCAACCCGATGATTGCCACGTGGAAGTAGGTCAACTGCAGCTCCGCGAGGGTCACCGATTGGATGGCGACCGGGGCGAGGTAGAACCCCGTCAGCACATCGTGGAGGACGAACCAGACGGTCGCCATGCCGAAGAACGCCAGCAAGATGGCGAGCTCCTTGAAGATCCGATCCTGAATGAGGTCTTGCCAACCGTAGGCGTACCGGAAGATCGCGCTGATGATGATGACCATGGCGAGCGCGCTGGTGAGCGACTCCGTGAGGATCGAGGCGCCCGCCGCCGCCCCGAACCAGGCGGGTTGGGCAGCCACCAGACTGAACAGCCACGGGACCACGCCACCGGACAGCAGGGGTACGAGGGCCAGGATTGTGATGGCGAGCCACCACAGGATCTGTTCGACCTTCTCGTCCTCCTCGGGCGTGTAGCCGAGCGTGATCAGCCAATACAGCGGCGCAAAGTACTTCGGGAGCCGATCCCGGAGGCCGTACACCTCCGGCCGGAGCGACAGCGTCAGGTAGGTGAGCGACAGGACGAGGTACAGCGTAATGACCGTGATGTCCCACGCCAGCGGCGAGTGATAGACGGTGAGCGGCCACCGATAGATGGTGTTGAAGATCCGGTCGGGCCGGCCCATGCTTAACACGATGTTGAGCGCCGACATGCCTAACGCCAGCACGGTCAGTACTTCCGCGATCCGGGCGATAGGCCGATACCGCTCGATCTTCAGGACGCGGACCGCGGCCGAGATCGCGATCCCGCCATGGGCGATCCCGACCCACCAGACGAACCCGCCGATGTACAGACCCCAGGGGACGCCGCCGGAAATCCCCCAATCGTGGATGTCCGTGACCGCCACGAGGCCATAGGTTAACTGGTGAACCCACGCCTCCAGAAACAGGAGGACCCCCAGGCCCAGGACCACGAACAGGACCCAGTAGCGCCAGGTCGTCTCCTCGAGCGGTTTCAACACGCGTTCCGGTTCGATTGCCGTGCTCATTGGTGCTCACCCTCCTCGTCGAAGTCGTAGTTACCACCAACCATCCCGTGGTCCTCGTAAGCGACCGGCCCCTCGATCGGCTCTGCGTCGTTCGAGGGCTCCTTGCCCACGAAGACGACGTTCGGCTCATTGCCCACCTGTTCGAGAAGCTTGAACCAATTCTTCTCCGGGATGTCCTCGCGACCGGGCGACTCGCCACGGAGGTACGTCCGCGGGTCGCTCTCGGGATCGTTCATGTCGCCAAAGTGGATGGCGTTGGCGGGACACCGCTGTTCGCACGCGGTGGTCCCCTGGAGGTTCTCGTTGTCCGAGTCCTGCCGGTGGACACAGTAAGTACACTTCCCCATCACGCCCTTCGGCGGGGGTCCGGCCACGCGCCGACCGTTCCGGTCGGTCTTGTAGTAATTGAACCCGTCCGAGAGGTCCGTCGGATTGTCGGCCCCCAGGTAGTTCACCCCGTACGGACAGGCCACTTGACAGTACTTGCACCCGACACAGAGGTCGTAGTCAGTGAGAACAATCCCGTCCTCTTCCCGCTTGTGCCGGGCTTCCGTCGGACACACGAAAGTGCAGGATGCCCGGGAACAGTGCTGGCAATGCCGGGTCAACTCTCCCTCCCGGGTCTCGCCCTCGACCTCATCCTCGTACCGGAAGACGTAGGGCCAGTGGACACCCACCGAGGTGTTGTTCTCCTCCTTACAGGCGAGCGAACACTGCAAACACGCGATGCACGCATCGGTGTCGACAACCATGCCCAGCTGGACTTCGCGATCAGGGTCGCCGATCGAGTCCTCCTGGGCCCCGGTGGTTTTCGGGACCTCCTCTTCACGAGCGTCGTCGAGTTTCTCCGAGTCGTAGGACCCGATACACCCCGCCAGGCCACCCGAAGCGCCGATCGCGGCCGCGCCGCCGACGAGTTTGAGCATGTTCCGGCGGGTCTTCTCCGACGGTTCGGAGACGGACGGGACGCGGGGGACGGGTTCGTCGGGATCGCCTACCGCGTCCTTCGTCGGCCGTTCGTCGATCCCGAACTCGGCCTCCACGTCGTCGCCGTGGCGTTCGTGGAATTCGGCCTTCGACAGCTTGCCCTCGGCGACGTTGAGAGCGTCACGCGCGAGGTCCTTGCCGAGGTCCGTATCAAACTCCGTCTCGTCAAGAACCGCCTCGGCCCATTCCTCCCATTCCGGGCCAGACAGCGCCGGCGGCTGCCCTATCGCCTCCTCTTCGGCCGGGGTGGAAATGTCGACGACGGCCCCGCCGTCGCCGATCGCCCGCCCGTCGCCGCTACAGCCACAGGCCTCGCCTCCGCAGCCGCAGGTTGGGTCGTTGCCACCACAGCAGTCGTCTACCATCGGCATCCCCCCACTTCCGATTCGGCGATCGGTGACACCATGTCACCCACCTCCCTCGAACTCGGTCGTGAGTTGCAGTTCATCGTTGTCGTTGACCTCCACGCCGATCTGCGGGAGTGGCGACGGCGCCGGGCCACCCGTTACTTTGGCGCCCTTGTACGGGTCGAAGTGGGCGTCGTGACAGGCGCAGAAGTCGTCCGGACCGTTCCCCTCTGTGTATTCACACACGCACGAGAGGTGGGTACAGATGGCGCTGTAGGCCACGAAGCCCTGATCGGTCCAGTCGGTGTTCGTTGGCTCCGTAATCTTCTCCGGTTCGAGCTTGTGCACCAGGATCGTGTTGTCTTCCGTCCGGCTGGATTCGGGGAACGCCCGAGCGCCATGGGGCGCTGTCATCGAGTCGGCCGTGACGATGTCGCCCTCAGCGTAGGTCGTTCCTTCGATCGTCGTCTCCTCGGCGAATACGAGCCGTTGGCCGGGCAAGGGCTGGGGCGTTCCCGTCGGTGTGCCCTGGTCCTCCGCGGGCGTCGGCGTGGGTGTCTGCGTGAGCGCGCCGCTCACCCCGGTCTCGATCGAGAATTCCTCCCGGGGCTGGCCCATACAAGTCAGGACGTAGCCCTCCGAGATCGCCTCGTCATCAAGCGGCTCGTACTCGTTGTTGGTCATCTCGACGAGCTCGTGGCCGTCGCCGTCGACCTGAGCCAGACACGCCCCACAGATCCCCGACCGGCACCAGAACGGTAGATCCAATCCCGCCTCCTCGCCCGCGTTCAGGATGAACTGGTCTTCGTCGATCGGAACGGTGGTCTCCTGTTTGCTGAAGTCGATGGCGTGGGTCTCGATCGGTCCTTCATCGTGGGTCACCCCGTGTTTCGACTCGGGTTCGGCGAACAGACCCACACAGCCCGCGAGCGAGAGCGATCCCCCGCTCCCGATCGCGGCGAGGAGCCGCCGCCGTTCGACGGACGATAGCTCTTTCCAGCAGATCGTCGGTCCTTTGCACTCGCCCTCGTCGTCGTGGTCGTGTGACATGGTGCTGGGTCCTTACCTGGAACAAATGGCTTCGAGTAAAAGAATCAGACTTGCAATTCCCAGAATCTGGGAATGACCCCACGGGAACGTACTTATCGGCGGTTGTGTCCGTCGGCCTTTTGACCGGGGCCTGCGCCGACCTTGGCCGCCTTCGATCGACACGGTCTCCGGGGGTGGCGAACTTGTGAGGCAACCGCTGGAGACAGCACGCGGCAGCTTGAAGCCCGCGCCAGCATCGAATTCCAAGTTTTGGGAATGGTGCTCCGGAGTTAAGGCCTCCCCGCGAGGCCCTTTTCGCATGGCACCAGACGGCGACGACGTCGACCTCTCGCCCGAACTCCGTGAGTCCATGGAGGAATTCAAGGAACAGCAACCCGAAAGTGGCACCCTCTCGGTGAGCGACGACGAGGTGTACGTCGGCGACACGATCATCGTGTTCGGGGCCAACTTCCGTCCCGAAACCGAGGTCGAGCTCTACTGGCAGACCGCGAACGGCCAGTGGGGCGTGATCGCGGCCAATGAGGTGATCGGTCCGCAGTACAGCGCCCGGACCGAGCGCCTTGGAAGTGTGACGAGCGACTCACGGGGCCAGTTCGAGTTTACCTGGACCGTCCCCGAGGACTACGGCGGGGCCCACGCCATCGAGGCCCGAACGCCCGAGGGCGAGACGATCACCCAGGTTCAGCTCTCGATCGTTCCCTGGTTCGAGATCGAGTCCACGAGCGCGCCACTCGGCGGGGAGTTCACCGTCACCGGCTACGGGCTCGGGCCGAACTTCCTCACGAACAACTACCAGATCGCCTGGGACAACGGCATGGTCGGATTCATGACCGGCGTGAAAAACCAAGGCACGGCGACCGCGAAGTTCCGGGCCGTTGGACCACCCGGCACGCACCTGGTCCAAGTCTGGCGGAACTACCACGGTGTCCCGTACCTCCAGAACAACACTCAATCACCGTACGGGCCCGTGGCCGGCGGCCGACAATCGCAGTGGACCGTGACGGTGACCGAGCCGGACACGCCGCCCCGTGAAGCCTGGGTCGACCCGCTTCCCGAAGAGGAGCCGCTTGCGGTTCACTATCCTGACATCGACGACGAGGAATCCGAGGCGGAAATCAAGATCACGCCCACGCATGGCCAGGCCGGCCAGCAGGCCGTCATCAAGGGCCGACACTTTCCCCCGACCACCGACGTCGACCTCGTCTGGTATCGGCACGAGGGCGAGCACGTCCAGGGGATCCCCATGACCCCGGAGCCCAAACGAGACGTCATTCCCTCGGTGCGGACCGACGGAGACGGGACGTTCCGGCAGGAGATTACCATCCCGGACGACGTGGGCGCGACCCGGCCAATCACCGCAGAGGTCGACGGCGAGTCCGTTGCCGTCACCGGCTTCATGCTCCAGCCGACGATCCTCGACTTCGGGCCGACGGAGGGCCCCGTCGGCACCGAGTTCACGATCGAATTCACCGGGATCGGCTGGGGGGAGTTCGAGATGGCCCCGTTCGTCGTCTACGACAACAAGCTCCTCGGCTACATGTGCGGCCAGGACCTCCCGAAGAAGTGGACGACCCTCAAAGCGGCCGGCGAGCCGGGCTATCACTTCATCGATATCTACCCGAGCCTCTTCCCGGAACTCGACACCGACGAACTCGACTTCACCACCAAGCCACACCTCTCTTACGCCGACAACCATCCCGTCCGACAGCTGCCTGCCATGCATTTCACGTTCGAGATAACTGAATAGCCGCGAGACCGTCGGCGGGGGACCACTCCGACCGATTTTCAGATTCTGGGAATCATCGTACAGGGTTATCAACCGACGCTGGGCAACGTCTAGTCATGTCCGACTCCGAGCGGACGTCATCGGACCGGGTTCTGGGCTCGTCACAGTCCGGTCACCAGGCAAGCCCTCACGATGATTCGCCGTCGCCGTCCGTGTTGGATGCGCTCGGAGACTCGGCATGTCGTTGCATTCTCCGGGAGATCAACGATCCGATGAGCGCTCAAGAGATCGCCAAGGCAACCGAACTCCCGCTCTCGTCGACCTACCGCAAACTCGACTTTTTGGTCAAGACCGGCCTCCTCACGGAGTCGACCGAGGTCCGGGCCGATGGCAACCACTCGTCGTTGTATCTGCCCGACTTTGAGGCCGTCCGGATCGTCGTGGACCAGCAGCGCCAGATCGATGTCTCGATCTCGCGAACGGACGCTGGCCACGACTAACCACACCCCCCGTTTCTCGACCGAGACCGAGCCGACCGTGTCGGCCCGACGGCCCCGTATTCTCAGCATTTGGAATACTGCTTCCCCCTTAAGGAACGACCGGCCGACAGTCAACGTGTACACGATGGCTCACATACACGACACGACCGGATCAGGACCGACCACCGTAGCAACTCCTCGCACGACCCTCAATCCATGCTGAACCGACGTCAGTTCATCAGGACTGCGGGACTCGCTGGAACCGTCGGCCTCGCCGGGTGTACCGGGGCGGGCTCGCCTGGCGGGACCGACACACCCTCGACTGACTCAGATACCCCGCAACCGACAACCCGATCGACCCCGACGGCGACCACGACCGCCGCGCCCGACGAGGTCGTGCTGGGTTCGAATCATCCGTTGACCGGGAACCTCGCCTGGTCTGGCAAACGCCTGCATCAAGCCGTCGAACTCGCCGCGACCCTCAAAAACGAACAAGGCGGAATCGAGGCTTTGGACGGGGCAGAGGTGACCGTCGTCAAGGGCGACAACAAGGGCAAGTCCGAACTGGGGGGCGAGGTCGCCCAGGAACTGGTCGACAAGGGCGCCCAGATCATGACGGGCTGTTTCTCCTCCCCGGTCACAAACGCCGCGACGAGGGTCGCCGAATCCACGGGAACCCCGTTCGTCATCGACATTTCCGTCGCAGCCGACATCCTACAGCAAACGCCCCTCGAGTACGTATATCGGGCCCAACCCAATTCCTGGAGTCAAGCCGCCGATCACATCGATAACATCACGTCCACCGCGCCGGACAACGGCCTCGACATCCAAACCCTCGGACTGTTCTACATCGATACCACTTACGGCCAGGCCATCCGCGACGGGCTCCGGCGGGCAGTGTCGGACCGGGACATCGAGATCGTGGAGGAGACGACGATCGGCTTCGGCGGAACGGCCGACACGCAGGTCACGCGGTTCCGGGAGGCCGACCCCGACGTGGTCATTCCGACCGTGTTCACCGGCCAGTTGGTCGAACTGGTCACGGCGATGCAAGACCAAGACTACTGGCCACCCCTGCTGGCGGGGTGTGCGACGGCGGGGTGGAACGGGCCGACGTTCGAGAAGATGGGCGAGATTATCAACGGGGCCGTGTCCACCGGCTACGCGCTTGATCCAAACGACGAGTATGCCACGAAGGTCCAGTCCCGATACACGTCAACGTACGACGCACCGATGGATTCGAACGTTGGGATGGCGTTCTCGACGGCCCAGGTGATGATCGAGGCGTTCGAACAGGCGGGATCGACGGATACGGAGGCCCTGAACGACGCTCTGGCCGACATCAAGGTGAGCGACCACGTGATGGCGATGCCGCCGATCACCTTCACCGCGAACGGCGAAAACAAGAACCCGCTCTCGGTACTTCACCAGGCACAGCAGCTGAAACCACATATCGTCTACCCTGAACAGTACGCAGAGACCGACCTCGTATCGTTCGACGGGGGGTGACGCGGCAGCTCTGATTCGGGGGGCGGTCTGATCGAAACGTATGACCTCGAACCCTGTCGTGCAGCCATCGATGACCTGGCCCTCGGTCGGGCACTGGGCCGATATTAGCGACGCGATAGTGGGCTCCGTCGTCATCGAGCCGACGATCTTCGTGCAACTCCTCGTTTTCGGCGTCCTCCTCGGGGGAATCTACGGATTTGCTGCGCTCGGGTTGACCATCATCTTCGGGGTCATGGACATCATCAACGTCGCCCATGGGGCGATCATGGTCGTGGGGATGTACACAGTCTGGGTCACGGCGACGGCCGGCGGGGTGTCACCGTTTTTGGGAATCCCGCTCGCGGTGCTCGTCAGCATCGTTCTGGGAGTCGGGCTGTTCCGGGTGACGATCGCCCCCGTCATGGACGATGGGGCAGGTAGTTCGTTGGTCGTAACCCTGGCCCACCTGTTGATCATCGTCGCCGCGGTCGAGGTCCTGTTTTCCCCGACTCCACGGACGCTCGACGTCGACCTCGGATCGCTCTCTATCGGCGGTATCCACGTGCTCCGTGGCCAGTTGTACGCGCTGGCGGTCGGGGTGATCGTCTTTGGGCTGACATGGGGCTTTCTCCACATGACCCGAACCGGCCGGGCAATCCGGGGCACGGCAGACAACCGCGAAGGTGCCCGTTACGTCGGCATTGACGTCCCCTATATCGATGCGCTGACCTTCGGCCTCGGTGCCGGGTTGGCCGGCCTTGCCGGCGCACTGCTCCCGTTTGTTCAGTCCTTCGATCCCTATCTCGGGAACCACTATTTGACGATCGCGTTCGTAGTCGTGGTGCTGGGCGGGCTGGGCTCGATCCGGGGCGCCATCCTCGGCGGCCTCGTTATCGGCATGATTCACGTCTTCGGCTCGTTTTACCTTCCGGGCTCGACGTTTCAGATCCTCATCTTCCTCGTGTTCATCCTGGTATTGCTGTTCAAACCGACCGGGTTGTTCGGACGGGGGCGGCATGACTAACGCCGGTGACGGGACGGACGCGCCGCGGTGGATGCCCATAGATGAGTGGTGGCAGCGCCTCCGAGCGGCCGATCGAACCCGGGCGTCCAATCCGGTCATCACCATCGTGCTCACGTTTCTGGGCCTCGCGGTTCTCCCGAGTCTACTTGCGGTGTCGGTGGCCGGCCTGCACATCGGAGCGGTACTGAGCGTCCACATCCTCACCGTGGCGCTGATATGGGCAGTGGCGGCCCAGGCGTGGAACATCCTCTCGGGGTATGCCGGCCAGTTCTCGTTCGGCCATGCCGCCTTTTTCGGCCTCGGTGCCTACTTCCCGATCGTCCTGATCCGGGAGTTTGCGGTTAACCCTTGGATCGGGGCCGTCATCGGGGGGCTCGTCGCCAGCGCCGTCGGCATCGCCATCGGAGCACTCAGTTTTCGGTATCGCCTCCGGGGTAACTACTTCACGCTGGCGACGTTGGCCTTCGCAGAGCTGCTCCGATACCTGTTCATCAATGCGCCCGTGCTGGGTGCCGCGAGCGGGTACGTTCGGCCGCTGCCGGAAACCTATGGGACCGAGTACGGCCTCGCGGCGCTACAGTTCACGTCGACCCGTCCGTATTACTTCGTCATCCTCGGGCTCCTCGCGGTGGTCACGGTTGTCTCGTTGGGAATCCGACGGTCCCAGTTCGGGCTGCACCTGATGACGATCCGCGAAAACGAAAAAACGGCCCGGTCGATCGGCGTTCCCACGGTTCGATATAAACTGACCGCCCTCGCGATCAGCGGGTTCTTCACCGCACTGGCCGGGGCGTTCTGGGCCATGTATTTCACCTCGATCCGCCCCAACGTTGTGTTCGACGTCCTGGTCAATATCGACATCCTCCTGCCGGCCATCGTGGGTGGCCTGGGGACCGTCCTGGGGCCGATCCTCGGGTCGCTAGCACTGACGGTCGCCAGCGAGGTCGCTCGACACGTCGTCGACCAGCCGGGCCTCGAGAACCTCGTCTACGGGCTGTTCCTGATCGGGATCGTCCTCTATAGCCCGGGTGGAGTGGTCTCGTGGGCGGACCGGATCCGGGAGTCCGTCGGGACTGTGCATCGACGCGGCACCGGCGGGAAGACCGACCCCGCCACGGATCCTGGCCCGGATGACACCTCGACGACCCGAACTGGCGAGACCGATAATGCTGACGACGGACCTGAATCAATCAA
>CAYOLR010000060.1:0-13803 GCA_964404815.1 uncultured Halobacteriales archaeon | reverse complement strand
GTTCGGGCGGATTTGAACCGCCGGCCTCCTCCATGTCAAGGAGGTGTCATAACCAGTCTAGACCACGAACCCGTGCATACGAACCTTGCCTGTTCTGGTAATTCAAGGTTTCGGAACGGTGGACGAAAATCCCGAATCCTAATATGTCTGGCTACGAATATTAACGGGCATGACTACCAGCGGGAAGACGTTCATGAACGCGGTCGTCGGTGGGGTCGTCACGATCGTGTTCTCCTGGCTCCCGCTCTCGCCCGTCCTGGGTGGTGGCGTCGCCGGTTACTTGCAGCGCGGAAACCACCGTGAAGGGGCCAAGGCCGGGGGACTCTCGGGCCTCCTCGCGGCCGTCCCGCTGTTCCTCTCGCTGCTCTTTATCGTCCCGCTGTTCGTCTTCGCTCCCTTCGGCGTCCCAGTGATGCCCTTCAACGCCATCCTGTTCGCTTTCTCCCTGTTCGTCCTGCTGTTCCTCTACACGGTGGTTTTCGGGATCGTCGGGGGGATCGTCGGTGCCTATTTGGCCGGCGCCGCGACGGCCGATTAATCGCTGTCAGACCGCTTCGCGATCAGCGTCCTGATCCGGTCTCTGGCTTCGTGGGGTTGTTTCAGGTTCTCGAACTCGACGAAGCCCAGGCTCTGGTCGGTTCCGCCCGCGAGGAACGACAACGTGCCGAACCCGAGGAGGGATTGGATCCGACTTTGATTAAACTGGATCCCCCGGATCTTCTCGATCGGAAGCTCCCGGGCGTGGCGGTGGTAGACAAGTTCGTATTCCCGGCGGATATCATCGGTCGTCACCACGTAGCTCGTCCGTGTGAGGACAAACATCTTGATGCCGAACCGAAGGAGAATGGCCGCGAAGAGCAGGAAGACGACCCAGAAGACGATGTCGGTGAGCTGGCGCTCCCCGAACAACTCCGGATTGGCGATGAGATAGAGCAGAATGCCCCCGCCGATAACGACGGTGATCCCGAACCAGATGAGGGTGGGCCTGATCGTCGGCGTGGTCTCGAAGACGGTCCGTCCGGTTTTCCGCCCCATTTCGTCGGCTGTTTCGTCGTCAGTTGCTGATGTTTCGCTCATGTTAGGATCGCGGTTACGATCTGTTGGATGTCGATGAAGACGACCAGGGCGATCGAGCCGATCACGTAAACCGCCGGGGCGACGCTCACCGTCCCGACCGCGATCAGGCTCTCGACCCTGGTGGCCCCGTGATTGATTCGAGCGCCGAGGTAGAGGGTATAGAGGAAATAGATCAGCGACAGGAAGAGCCCGCCCAAGGCGAACTTTCCCTGTGGCGTCAATCGGCTCAACCCCACCGGAGCGGGCCGGCCCGTGGGCAGGTCGACCCCGACCTGGAGGATATCGATAAAGAAGTAGATGTACTGTTTCTGGATCGCCACCAGCCAATCATCCGCGACGGCGATGGCGTCAGCCGTCGACAGGTACCATGCGAGGGTGAAGATGGCCGCCAGGTAGATACCGACGCTGTAGGTGACGGTATGGACTGATTGCAGGATCCCTTCGGAACTCCTCGCAAGCAGGATCCCGAGGTGGAACATCACGAAGACCAGGATCGAGGCGACGAAGATGTATGCCGAGTTCTGCAGCAGCCGAACACCGAAATCGAAGGCGGCCGCCGTATCCGAGACGAAGAGCCGCAGGAACCCCTCGAGGAGCGGTCCCGGAACGATCGCCACCGTCGACTGACCGAACCCCGACAGCGTGAGCGGTCCCGCGTACAGCAGCAGGTTGAACAGGTAGAAGACCGCGAGCCGCCCCCCGACGAAAAGCTGTCCGATCCGGCTGTTGGTGTAATTGTCAACCTGGGCCTGAACGAACGTCGATGGCCGGAAAACGGCATCGAAAATCCCCAGAGAGAAATACGACAGTACCATTCGCGATTACGTTCAGGGACATGATATTTATAGCCTACCGTTGACTAGCCGCGTACCGATCCACCACCGGAGGCTACCAGTTCATGTCGACACCTGCCGGCTCCGACGAGATCGAACCGTGGCGTGACCGGGTGACACTCGGCCTCATGGTCTTGGCCGCTATCGCCGTACTCGGATTGATCACGACGGCCATTCCCGCCCTGGGGGCCAGCGGCCCGGCCCTTGATGCCCGGATGGAGGCCGGCCTCGGCGCCGTCTTCTTCGCCGCACTGTTCGTCCTGCTGGGGCTTCGCCCCCGCTCGTACCCGGTTGTCTTCGAGCTGGCCATACTCCACCGGGTGGGCCTCGGGGCGTTCGGGCTCGTCACGGCGATCAGCGGCGCGATGGGCGCGCTCGTTCCGGCCTTGGCCGACGTCGCTATCACGGTGCTCATCGCGGCGGCCTACGTCTTCGGGCGTGGATACGACACCTGGTAACCCATCCGCCCGTCTTCAACCAGCCACTGAACAGTGCAAGGAGTCGATTACTCGTAAAGACGGTTCGTGATCACCAGCCGATTGATCTCGTTCGTCCCTTCGTAGATCTGCATCCCCTTCGCCTCGCGCATGAAGCGCTCAACGGGGTAGTCCTTCGAGTAGCCTCGCGCGCCGTGGATCTGGACGGCCTCCGTCGCGGCTTCCATCGCCACGTCAGTCGCATAGGCCTTCGCCATCGCGGCCTCCTGTGTCACCCGCTCATCCCGATCCCGCTCGCTCGCCGCGTGGAGGGTGAGCAGCCGGGCCGCCTCGGTCCTGATGGCCATATCGGCGAGTTTGAACCCGATCCCCTGGAATTCCCGAATGGGCTGGCCGAACTGTTCGCGGTCGCCGGCGAACTCCCGGCTCGCCTCCAGCGACGCCTGGGCCACCCCGACGCCCTGAGCGGCCGTCCCGATTCGGCCGATATCGAGCGCTTCCATCACGTACCGGAATCCCCGACCGGCCTCGCCCACGAGGTTCCCGACGGGAATCCGGAGCCCGTTAAACCGGAGTTCCGACTCGACGGCGGCGTCGCCTTCCATACAGGGAATGTCACGGACGACCTCGAACCCTTGGCGATCACGGGGATCGGGGACGCCGATCAGGCTGAGCCCCGAGTGGTCGGCGTCGGTCTCGGTCCTGGCGACGACGAGAACGAAATCGGCGATCGAACCGTGGGTGATCCAGACCTTGTGGCCGTCGATTACCCATTCGTCACCCTCCTGACGGGCGGTGGTCTCCATCGAGGCGGCGTCGCTCCCCGACTCCGGTTCGGTCATGGCCAACGCCGGTATCGTGGTTCCGTTGAAAATCCCGGGCAACCACTCCGCACGCTGCCGATCCGACCCGAAGGTGTTGATCGGGTATCCCACCAGGCCGCAAGCCACGTTGACAGCACCGGCGAGGAGTTTCCACGACCGGGCGAGTTCCTCCATTGTGACCGCGTAGGATCGATAGTCCTCCCCGGCACCCCCGACGTCGCTCGGATAGGAGACGCCGCCGAACCCGGCCTCACCGATCGCCTCGAACAGCTCACGGGGGAACGTCCCGCCATCCTCGAACTCCTCGATCCGTGGCTCGATGGTCTCCTCGCAGAACGTCCGGGCGGCGTCGCGCTGTTCCCGATGGATATCACCGAGCTCGAAATGCGTAATCATGGTTCGACGACGGCAAACCCTTCCAGCTCGATCAGCGCGTCGTCCTTGAAGAAGTTCGTCACCTCGAACAACGCCATTGCCGGATATTCGTCGAAGTAGTCGCCGAAGATCTCGCCGAGCGGCTCCAGCTTCGAGCGGTAGTCGTCGCGGTCGGCGACGAACACGTTGAGTTTCACGATATCGTCCGGTTCGCCACCCGCCGCCTCCACGACCGTCGCGAGGTTGTGGAGCACCTGGTCGAACTGCCCGAGCAGATCGCCCTTGGCGACGATCTCGCCGTCGCTTCCGGAGGCGTCCTGTCCCGCGAGGAACAGCAGTTCTCCACCCGTCACGAGGATTCCGTGGTTGAACCCGACTGGGTCGGGGAGTTCCTCAGGATTGACGATCTCTCGTTGCATGTTCACGACGAACCCACCGGGGGCCTATAGTACCTGTCTCACCCGTCACTCGAGCGCGGCGGGGTGGAACGTGCAGAGGTCAGCCCGTCCAGAGCCGACGAGCGTGTTGATCTCGTCGGTGGTGGTGACGTTGTGGGTCGTGAGGGCCGGAAGTTCGGACTCGTTTCTGAGTCGATCGGTATAGTCCGGGAGGGCGGTCGCCGAGTAATCCGGGCGTTGTCGCATCGAGGTCTGGCCCGCGACGACGGCGAGCAGATCGCAGTCCATCTCGGCGAGCCGTCTGGCGGTCTCGGTCGACTGGGCCAACGTGAAGCCGTTGCTGTTCCAGTCGGTCGCCTGGAGCGTGATCCCCAGGGGTTTGTCCGCCGGCCATGCCTTGCGGACCGATTCCATGACAGCCATCGGGAAGCGGAGCCGGTCGTCGAGGCTTCCACCGTAGTCGTCATCGCGATCGTTGGTGAGTGGCGAAAGGAAACTCGAGAGGAGGTAGCCGTGGCCCCAGTGGAGCTGGAGGTGGTCGAACCCGGCCGCATCCGCGTGGTCGGCCGCCGCGACGAACTCGTCCTTGACGGCCGCCAAGTCCTCCTCATCCATCCGCTTCGGCCGCTGATTCGCCGACGTGTAGGGTTTCGCCGACGGGGCGAGGAGTTCCCACGCGTCGGTCGCCGGGAGCGGCCGATCGAGGCCGGTCGCCCGTCCACGGGTGGCCCCACGTCGGCCGGCATGGACGAGATGTGCCCCGACCTTCGTGTCCGACCGGTCCCGGATCCGACTGATCGCCTCGCCCCACGCGTCAGCATGGCTGTCGGCATAGAGCCCGGCCGTCCCCGGGGTAATCCGACCTTGGGCCGAGACCGCCACGGGATCCGTCAGCACGACCCCGGCGTCCGTCGTCCCGAGGTCGACGACCGCGTCCAGATGCCCGGCCGAGGGGCGGCCATCACTCGCGGCATCGTCGAGGTCGGGCGTCAGCACCACCCGGTTCGGGAGCCTGACCTCCCGCAGCTGGAGGGGTTTGAACAGCGGCGGCGTCGCGACTGCCGGTGGCGTCGCCGCCTCGCCCGCTTCGGTCGCGAACCAGCGGTCGTAGCCGTCCACGAATTCCGGGTCGCGGATCCGAAGGTTGTCGTAGGAGATCCGGCCGCTCCGGGTCAACAGGTGGACGGAGAACTGGTAGGGGTCCATGTGGAGGTACCGGGGGACGTGCTCGAAGTATCGACGGCTCCGTTTGGCGGCCTCCTGGAGGGCGTTCACCCGCGGTCGACGCTCCTTCTCGTACCAGTCAAGGGCGGCCGGGACGTCCTCGCCTTTCTCTTCGAACCCCTCGTACAGGGCGATCGAGTCCTCCATGGCGAGCTTCGTGCCGGACCCGATGCTGAAGTGGGCCGTGTGGGCGGCGTCGCCGAGGAGGACGACCTCCCCCTCGTGGTTCCACGAGCGGTTCTTGACGATCGGGAAGTTGCGCCAGGAATAGAGTTTGCTGAGCAGCTCGTAATCGCCGAGGTGGTCCGAGAAGAGGTCCTCGAAATAGGCGAGGGCCGCGTCTTCGTCCTTCTCGTCCATGCCGGCGGCCCGCCAGGTGTCCTCCTGGCACTCGACGATGAACGTGCTCTTCGGGCCGGGATAGGCGTGGATCTGCCAGAGGCCGTGTTCGTTCTCGCGGAAGATGAACGTGAAGACGTCGAACGGCTTTTCGGTACCGAACCAGGCGAACTTGGCCGACCCTTCGGTGACGCGTGGCTTGAACGACTCCTCGTACCGCTCCCGGGTGACACTCTTGAGACCGTCGGCCCCGATGACGAGGTCGGCCCCTTCCCGGAGGGTTTCGGGATCCTCGATGTTGTATTCATGGTGCATCTCGACCCCGAGCTCCGCACAGCGCTCTTGAAGGATCTGGAGGAGGTCGGCCCGCATGATCCCGGCGAAGCTGTGTCCGCCACATCGGTGATGGGTCCCCTGGTAGTAGATGTCGATCGGATTCCAATGGACGAACGCGTCCGTGATGGCCTCGTGAGTCTCGTAATCGGCCTCACGCAGTGATGACAGTGTGGCGTCCGAGAACACCACTCCCCAGCCGTAGGTGTTGTCGGCGGGGTCGCGCTCGTACACGGTGATATCGTAATCGGGATTGGCCTTCTTGATTAGGAGGCTCGCGTACAGCCCGCCGGGACCGCCGCCGATGACGTTGATCGTCAGGCTCATCGGTTAGCCCGACCACTCGTCGCCGACGATCTCGGCGAGACGATCGTACTGGTCCATCCCCGGAACGGTCGGGAAGAGGATCAGCTCGTCACACCCCTCGTCCTGGTACCCGCGAATGAACTGGATGATCTCCTGCGGGCTCGTTAACAACCCCTCGGCGATCCGCTCGGCGAACGGCCCGGTGAAGGCGTAGTACTCCCGGAGGTACTCGCGGCCGGCCTCGATCACCTCCTCGTCGCCGATGGCGTAGTAGCCGTGGCCCCAGAGTCTGGGGTCGCCGGGGCGGTCGGACTCGTCCCAGGCCTGCCGGGCCCGGTCGGCCTGCCTGGCGAACGCCCGCGGCGGCCCACCGCCGTGAATGTACCCGTCGGCATATCGGGCCACACGCTGAAACGCACGGTCGCTTTCACCGCCGACTAGGACCGTGGGGCCCCCCGATTGGACGGGGTCTGGTCCGACCTCGTCTCCCTCCCAAAAGCGCCGCAACGCGTCGAGCTGCTCGGTGAACCGCCGGCCGCGGCCGCGGTAGTCCGCGCCGACGGCCTCGTAATCGTCCTGCCGGGCGCCGAGGGCCAGGCCGAGGGTGAAACGACCGCCGGAGAGCACGTCGATCGTGGCGGCCTTCTTCGCCAACATGGCGTCCTGCCGGAGCGGCCCCGCGATGATCGAGGTGACGAGCTCGATATCGCTCGTCGTGCCCGCACAGGTCGCCAGCGTCGCCATCGGATCGAGGCTGTGGTAGACGACCCGATCGAACACGCCGAGACTGGTGAACGGCCCTGACTCGGCCGCCGTCGCCCAATCGAGCGTGAGTTCGCGATCGGCGCCGGCCAGCGTATTGGGGAGCCCTATCCCGACTTGCATGGTTGTCTGAACGCCCGGGGCGACCCTTCTATAACTATCGCTGGGGAACCGGGAGCGTCACCCAACGTTGGTGACTAATGGAGAAATCTGATCAATCGGGCCACTCCGGATCACGTCCCTCGAGCTGGGCTTGAACCCCCTCACGGTAGTCCGGATCCACCCGTGCGCTCTCGAGGGCGATCGATTCGAGGTAGTCCTGGCCCGCCCGCGGCGACAGGTCGAGCGCGGTGTACATGCCGTCCTTGAGCTTCCGGACGATTCGGGGGCTCTTCGACCGGATCGATTCGATCACCGACTCCACCTCGTCGTCAAGGTCTGCCGCCGGGACGCTCCGGGTGACGAGGCCGATCCGCTCGGCCTCGGCGCCGGAGATGGGCTCGCCGGTGAGCATGAGGTCCATTGCGCGCCTGAAGCCGACCATTCGCATCAACAAGGGCGGTGAGAAGTGGTTGACGATGCCGAGGCCGACCTCCGGCTGACCGAGTTTCGCGTCCTCTGCAACGATGACGACATCGGTGTGTAGGAGGAGGTCGAATCCGCCGCCGAGAGCGAACCCCTCCACCCGAGCGACCGTCGGTTTGCCCAGGTTCCACATGACGTCGAACAGCTCCCCCCAACTCTCCGTAAACGGTCTAAGGGCGAAATCCCTCTCCTTCACCTCGTTGATATCGCCACCGGCGGAGAAGGCCCGGTCGCCCTCGCTCCTGAAGAGCACCACCCTGACATCGTCATCGGTCTTGTAGGACTGGAGTTGGTCAATGATGTCCTGTTTCATCGGGAGGTCGACCGCGTTCAGCGCGTCGGCCCGGGTGATCTCGACCACCCCGACTCCGTCTTCGACGGAGAACCTGACGTTGCTCATACCCCGGGGACACCGACGACCGTAAAATAGCTTGGCGGGATCCGATCACCGGGTCGTCCAGCCGCCGTCGACGACCAGACACGACCCCGTCATGAAAGAGGCCAGGTCGCTTGCAAGGAAGACCGCCGGCCCGGCGATCTCTTCGGGCTCGGCGAACCGTTCGATCGGCGTCCGGTCGAGGATCGACTCGTAGAGGTCGTCGTTCTCCATGATCGGCTCGGTAAGGTCCGTCGCCACGTAGCCCGGGGCGATGGCGTTGACCCGGACATCGGGCGCCCAATCGAGGGCGAGGCTCTTCGTCAACCCGACCAGGCCGTGCTTGGAGGACACGTAGGGGTGCTGACGGGGAAGGCCCACGAGACCGGAGACGCTCGCGACATTGATAACCGACCCGCCGCCGTCCTCGAGGAGGCGCTCGCCGCCAGCTTTCGAACACAAGAACGCCCCCCGAAGGTTGACGTCGATCGACTTGTCGAACGCCTCGGCCGAAACGTCCGTCGGCTTACCGAGCGCGGCGGCCGGGTTGATTCCGGCGGTGTTGACGACGATGTCGAGCCGGCCGAAGGCCGCATCGACCGCGTCGAATAGCTCGTCAACGGAGTCCTCCTCGGCCACGTCCGTGGTCACGGCCAGCGAGTCGCTTCCAGTCGCCTCGACGTCCGCGACAGCCGCTTCAACATCCGATCGGGTTCGCGAGGTCGGAATCACATCGGCACCAGCTTCCGCGAGTCCGACCGAGATCGCGTGTCCGATACCCCGACTCCCACCGGTCACCACCGCGACACGCCCGCCGAGGTCGAGTCCATCAGTGATCATCGTCGCCCACCGGGGTGCCCCTGCGGATAAAGGGTTTCCTTCCGCATGTCTCCGGATTCCGGCGTCCCGAGCTTGACTCTTGCCCGGCTGGGCTACTTAAAGACCGCGTATATGGAGGGTGGGTTGCTTGGCGGACCGCCATCGTAGTCCCCTCATATCATGGGGTCCTGTGAGGGGTTATGGAGCAACGCCGACTGTGAGGGGACTCCCTATTGCCCACCTCGATGCCCGCGGTTCACGGACAAGGAGGGTCGGTCGCTCCTCGTTCTGCCATATGAACCATCCGACCGGGAGGCCCTCCTCGACATGTACGACTCGTTCACCCAGTACGACCGTGCCCAGGGCCTCCCCCCGCATACCCGCGAGCGAACGGCCGGATGGATCGACTCGCTCGTCGAGAGAGGCCTCAACCTCCTCGCCCAATGTGCGGGTTCGGTTGTCGGCCATATCGGTGTGGTCCCGATGTCCTCTCCATCCCCGGAGTTGGTGGTCTTCGTCCATCCCGATTGGCAGGGCCGTGGGATCGGCACCGAACTCATCAAACAGGCGATCGCCCACGTCAGTGCCGAGGGCAGGGAAGCTATAACGCTCGAGGTCATGTCGGACAACCGAAACGCACTGGCGGTCTATCAGAACGTGGGGTTCGACGTGGTCGAGCGAACCTTCAACGAACTCGAAATGCGGCTCCCCCTCGATCTTCCGATCGCCTCGGAAGTCCGGCTCCCGCCTGTCCGCCGGTAACTCCGGGGATAGCTGACAACTATATTATAAAAAACGCTAACCCTCCTACGGAAATCGGTCCACGAGTATGCTGCACTCATGTGAGCACGCCAACCCGAGGCGATCTGGGTGCTGGGTCAGGTTCCGGACCGGGGAGGGTCGGTCGTGAACGGCGCGGCTGGGACCATCCCGGACGAGGTCGTCGAGTGGCCGGATACGGTCCTCTACGACGGCAAGGTCGTCACGGTTGATCCCGAGTTCTCGATCGTCGAGGCCGTCGCGATCCGGGACGGTCGGTTCCTCCAGGTGGGCTCGACCGACGACATGCAAACCCTGGTGGGCCCCGAGACCGACGAGATCGATCTCGACGGCCGGACCGTCATCCCGGGCCTCGTCGACTCGCATATTCACCTCGATCGCGTGGGCATCGCGCTCGACCGAATCGAGCTCTTCGACGCCCGGAGTATCGACGACGTCCTCGAATCGATCGAAGAGGCGACGGCCCGGACGCCGGACGACGCCTGGCTCCTCGCCGCCTCGAGCTGGCACGAAAGCCAGCTTGCCGAGGGCCGGCTTCCCCGCCGCGAGGAGCTCGACCGAGCTGCCCCGGACACGCCGTTGTTCGTCCCCCGTGGCATGCACGTCGCGGTGCTCAACAGCGCCGCCATGGAGACAGTGGGAATCGACGACGACACCCCTGACCCGGAAGGGGGAACCATCGTCCGTGACGCGGAGGGGGATATCACCGGTGTCGTCCTCGAGACGGCCCGAACTCAGTTGGTCGAACCCCATCTCCCCGACCGGTCATACGACGACACCCTTGCGGACCTCCGCCGGGGCATGGCGGAGCTCAACCAACGGGGCGTGACGACTGTGGGAATTCCAGGGCTCTACCGTGATTCCATCCGTGCCCTGGAGGAACTGGTCGCCGAGGGACGGGCCACGCTCAGGAGTTCGGTGCTCGTGAAGGTCGACGAGGCGGACGACGTCGGGGCGGCCGCCGGGTATTTCGCCCCCGGGTTCGGCAACGACCGGCTTCGGGTCGACGGGCTGAAGTACTTCCTCGATGGGGGTGTCGAGGGCGCCGCCCTCCGGGAGCCATACGAGGTCGTCGAGGGCGTCCAAGAGGACCCCGACTACCACGGCCACCTCACCCTCCCACCGGGCGGAAAGGAGGAGTTCCAGGAGATCCTGGACCAGGCGGCCCGGCGTGGCTATCAGATGCACACCCACGCGGTGGGCGATGCCACGATCGAGTACCTCATGGAAGCGTATTCACAGGCCCACGAGCAATCGCCGATCGATGATCTCCGCTGGGCGGTCGTCCATGCGTTCCTCCCACCGAAAGAGAGCTTCGAGACCATGCGAGATCTCGACCTCGTCAGCACCGTCCAGAATCACCCGACGTACCTCGGGGCGAACATGGAGCGGTGGTGGGGCCAGGAGCGAGCCGAGTACGCCATCCCCGTACGGGACCTGCTCGACGAGGACATCCCGACCGGTGGCGGCACTGACGCGCCGGTCGTCCCTTGGCGTCCGTTCGAGTCGCTCTGGTGGATGGTCACGCGCGGGACTGTCACCGCCGGTACCCTCGGGCCGGAGCAGGCGGTCTCCATCGAAGAGGCGCTCCGCCTGTGGACCATCGGGAGCGCCTACACCCTCAACTGGGAGGACGAGATCGGCTCCATCGAGCCCGGCAAGCGGGCGGACTTGACAGTTCTGGACACCGACCTCCTCACCTGTCCATCAGACGACATTCGTGAGGTCTCGGTCGAGCGGACGCTGATCGGTGGCGAGACGGTATACGAAGCCTGAACCCCTTGTCGTCGGCCGGTTTCGGGCGGTGTAGTTCTTTCATTCACAATGATTAAGGGGGTAAGCGAGCACTCAAATATCGAACCTATGCAAGAGAAGGTCCCGACCTCGAAACTGCCGGACGCGGACCAGATGCCGGACCTCATCCATACCGTCCCTGAGGTCCACTATCCGAAGCAGGTCAACGCCGCCGTGGAGATGGTGGATCGCCACGTCGAGGAGGGCCGTGGTGACAACGTCGCTGTCTATTTCGAGGACCAGGAATACACGTACGCAGACCTCAAGGAACAGACGGATCGGCTCGGGAACGTCCTCAGGGACCTCGGTATCGAGCCGGGGGATCGCGTGTTCGTCCGGTTCCCGAACCGCCCCGAATACATCCTCTCTTGTTTAGCCGTCCAGAAGGTCGGGGCGATCCCGCTGCCGTCGATGAAGCTCCTCCGGGCCCAGGAGATCGAGTACATGCTCTCGGACTCCGGGGCTCGGGCGGCCATCGTCTTCGACGACCTGCTGCCCGAGGTCGTCGAGGCGAACGCGGTCGCTGATACCCTTGACGAGATCCTCGTGGTCGAACGGACCGGCGCCGATCACGACTTCCACAGCTTCGACGACCTGATCGACGACGCAAGCCCCGAGCTCGATCCGTACGAGACCAGCCGGGACGACCTCTCGCTCATGGCATACACCAGCGGGACGACCGGCCGACCGAAGGGGGCGACCCACACCCACCGCCAGATGCTGGCGATCGCCGACGGCTACGCGGGGTACTGCCTCGAACCAACGGAGGACGACGTCTTCAGCGGGAACCCCCCGATCGCCTTCACCTACGGGTACGGCGTCCTCGTCGCCTTCCCCCTCCGGTTCGGTGCCAGCACTGCCCTCATCCAGGACGCCGAACCGACCGACCTGCTGGAGGGGATCGACCGCTACGGCGTCACGATCCTCTCGACCGTGCCGACGGCGTACAACCAGATGCTTTCGAACAACCCGAACGCCCGGGAGACTTACGACCTGGAGTCCCTCCGGCTCTGTATCAGCGCGGGCGAACCCCTCCCGGAACATACCTACGAGCGCATCAAGGCGGACCTCGGCGTCGAGACCACCGACGGGATCGGGACGACCGAAATGCTCCACATCTTCATCAGTCACCGGCTCACTGACGAGATGGACCCGACCGCGACCGGCTTTCCGGTCCCGGGCTACGAATGCAAAGTGGTCGATCCCGATACCCACGAGGAGGTCGATCGCGGCAAACCGGGCCTGCTTCTCGTTCGCGGTCCGACCGGCATCACCTACTGGGACCGCCCCGACAAGCAGGACGACGTCGTTCAGGACGGCTGGAACATCCCGGGCGACATCTTCGTCCACCGCGATGACGGCCGGTTCGAGTACAAGTCCCGCCACGACGACCTCATCATCACCGGCGGCTACAACGTCCCCGGCCCCGAGGTCGAGGCGGTTCTCGAGGAACGCGATGAGGTGTTCGAATCTGCCGTCGTGGGCTCGCCGGACGAGGAACGCGGGGAAATCGTCAAGGCGTTCGTCGTCCTGGCCGACGGCTACGACCCCAGCGATGACCTCACCCAGGCCCTCCAGGACTACGTCAAGGACCGCATCGCCCCGTACAAATACCCGCGCGAGGTCGAGTACATCCAGGAGCTGCCGAAGACGGAGACCGGAAAGATCCAGCGGGCGAAGCTCCGCGAGCGCGAGGAGGCCTAGTCGGCCGCCGACCGCCGCCTGATCAAACCGGCCGTCTCGTACGTCATGACCACCTCGTCGTCCTGGTTCAGCGTCCTGATCCGCTGACTGATGACTCCGGCCTCGGGTTGGCTCTCGGAGGGCCGGGTTTCGGTGTTCTCGAACTCGACGGTCAGCGTGTCTCCCGGCCGGACCGGCCGGTGCCACCGGAGGTCGTCGACCCCGAGCCCGGCGATACTGGCGACGTCACGGCGATGGTCTTCGACGAGCAGCCGATTGGCGATGCTCAAGGTGTGGTAGCCGCTTGCGATGAGGCCGCCGTGTTGGCTCGTCTCCGGGGCGTCGGCGTCGATGTGGAAGGGCTGGGGGTCATACGCCTCGCCGAACTCGACGATCTCTGCCTCCGTCACGGTATACGAACCGGTCCGTCCCGTGGTTCCTTCCTCCAGATCCTCGAAGAACCGCGTCATATCGGCCGGATCGCGGGCGCCCTTGGAATAGGCTGTGATACCCGCCGGGAGAACCCGATGCGTTTAAGTGGATGTACGAATGTGTACATCATAACGCGAAACCGTCCATTGGTGACTCAATATGCAGGACTCCATCGAACGACTGACCGAGGGCGAGGATCTCTCGCTCGACGAGGCCCGCTCCGTCGCAACCGCCGTGTTCGAGGACGCCACCCCGGCACAGATCGGTGCGCTTCTCGCCGCGCTTCGCGCGAAGGGTGAAACCGAGACCGAGATCGCCGGCTTCGCCCAGGGCATGCGGAAGGCCGCCCGGACGATCGATCCCGATCGTGGACCGCTCGTCGACACGTGCGGCACCGGCGGCGACGACTACGACACGATCAACGTC
>CAYOLR010000059.1:8796-13833 GCA_964404815.1 uncultured Halobacteriales archaeon | reverse complement strand
GGCGAGGCGACGAAGGTCTGGAAACGGGAGGCACCGGGGACGATGTACCGTATCCGGACCGCGGCCGGCGACGAGATCGAAGTCACGCCGTCCCATCCCCTCTTCATCGACTCCGGGATCGGCTACCTGGCCGTCCGGGCCGACCGCCTCGACGTCGGCGACCGGATCGCCGCCGTCGAAGCGACCGGCGGTCGCCTCCCGCTCACCGACGGCGGGCGGACCATCTCGCCAACGGCCTCCCTGCCGGATTCAACCGTCCGGGCGGACGAGATCGTCGAGATCACCGAAGTCGATCCAGAGTATGAGTGGGTGTACGACCTCGAAGTCGCGGGAACCCACGCCTACGTCTCGAACAACATCGTCTCGCACAACTCCCAGATCCTCCAGTACATCCGCCACATCTCGCCCCGGTCGGTGTATACGTCGGGGAAAGGAAGCAGTGCGGCGGGGATCACCGCCGCTGCGGTTCGCGACGACTTCGCCGAGGGCAACCAGTGGACCCTCGAGGCCGGTGCGCTCGTGCTTGCCGATAAGGGCGTCGCCGCGGTCGACGAGCTCGACAAGATGCGCTGTGTTTCCGGTGACACGTTTATACACACCCCGGAAAACGGTATCATTCCGATCCGAGAATTCGCCAACAAGATGGCTGAAAAGGGTGATATTGAATCACTCGAGAACGGACGAACGATCCGAGGAATCGACGCTAAGGCCTTTACGATGGCAGATAATGGCCGAATCGTAAGTCGGCCGATATCAGCAGTCCACGAATATAATGCCCCAGACGACTTGATCGAAGTAACGCTCGAGTCGGGCGAGACAATCAGGTCGACAGAGGATCATCCATTTTTCGTCATGCAAGACGGCGAGCGTGTCCAACGCCCCGCAGACGAACTGTCGAAAGGGGATTGGACTTACGTTCCGGACCAAGTCCCGAGGATCGCCTCTGATGGGGGAACAATGGCCGCTGAATCCATGGAACCGACCATCGAAAGGTCAGAACTCGATGCCTCGCTAGCGGCGGTTTTAGGATACCTTGCCGGCGATGGAAACATTACATACGATCGAGATGCGGGCGTATACGGGATCCGTTTTACAAATAAAGAGGATCAACTAATCGAACACTTCCGGGAGGTATGTATTGAGACGTTCAATGCAACACCGGTAATCTATCCCAGCGACCGGAAAGACAACGGTATTGTCACGATCCAACTCAAAGGGAAATCCTACGTTGAAGATGTCGTAGAGGCCGGTGCGAACCTCGAAATCTTCGATCGGAAGTGCCTCCCGCAAAGCGTGACAACGGCGTCAAAGGAGTCCAAGGCGGCGTTTATTCGGGCGCTCGCGGATTCGGAAGGGACTGTCGACCAACACAGCAATAACATCAAGATAGCATCATCGAGCTACCGACTCCTCCTCGGGGTCAAACAGCTCTTGACGGAGTTAGGCATCTCGAGTCAGATTCAAAGTCGTAACCGGCAGGAAAAACGGGATCTTTACCTCCTGGCCATAACCGCCAAGCCCGCATTGGAGAACTACCGAACGCATATCGGGTTTACCCTCGATCGAAAACAAAACGCACTGGATTCCGTTTGCGACTCGGTGACAGGAGATCGAACAATCATCGATGTTCTCCCAGACTGTGGAGATCTATTCGAACAAGCCCGGCAGCAGCTCCGGTTATATCAATCTGAATGCGGAATTAACGATGCAACATATTGTAATTTCGAAAACGGTGTCGCGAACGTCTCGTTTATCGCCGCGAAGAAGATTTTGCGGGCGTTTGATACTCAAAAACAGCAGATCGAAGAGGACTATTCTCGACTACAGTCCGAAACCTCATGGACAGAGTTAGAGAAAGTTCGCCAGCGGTACCATATCTCACAACGCGAGATAGCTAAGGGGCTCTCGAAGTCACAACAATACGTCTCTGAACACTGGGGAGGAGATCGTGTTTTCCGAGAATTGGTTCGAACTCGTCTTCGAGAACTGCTTTTCGCACCGAAAAATACCGATTTGAGTTCGTTGGAAGAACTCATTTACGGGGATGTGAAATGGAGGCGAATTAGTGAAGTAAATCGCGTGTCGTCGACTTCAGTGTTTGAGGACCGCATTCCGGTTATCCGACATGAAATTGCGGATCTTCTTGATCTCTCGTCCGAGATTGAGGCCATCAAGCAAGCGCGTTCTGTCCTTGCAACCTCACCGACCGCAAAATCGTGGCATGAACTTCGCTCCGAGCTAGACCGCCATGCCATTTCTCTCCAACAGATAGCAGATGAGCATGGAGTAAGTAGCGCCACGATTTCTCGGTGGTTTTCGGGGGTCGTGGACGTCGGTAATTTCGAAGAAATCCGAGAAGTGGCATTCGAACGAATCCAAAGTAAGCGTCGTCACCTTTCCAATTTGCTTAACGAGATCGATCACCGAAATCAAGCACATGTCTATGACTTAACGGTCGAAGGGACGCACAATTTCATCGCGAACGGGATGGTAATACATAATTCTGAAGACAGGTCAGCGATGCATCAAGCATTAGAGCAGCAGGAGATCAGCATCTCCAAGGCCGGAATCAACGCCACCCTCAAATCCCGGTGTTCGCTCCTCGGCGCGGCCAACCCGAAGTACGGCCGGTTCGATCAGTACGAACCGATCGCCGAACAGATCGAGCTCGATCCGGCACTCATCTCGCGGTTCGACCTGATCTTCACGGTGACCGACCAGCCGGACGAGGAACGCGATCGGAACCTCGCCGATCACATCCTCCAGACCAACTACGCCGGCGAACTGAACAGCCAACGGACAGAGCTCAGCGCGCCAAACGCAAGCGTGGAAGAGGTCGAGGCGGCAAGCACTGACGTCGAACCCGCCATCGACCCGCAGCTGTTCCGGAAATACATCGCCTACGCCAAGCGAAACTGCTTCCCGACCATGACCGACGAGGCCCGCGAGGCCATCAGGGACTTCTACATCGACCTCCGGGCGCGGGGGGCCGAGGACGACGCGCCGGTCCCCGTCACGGCGCGGAAACTCGAGGCGATCGTCCGGCTCTCGGAGGCCAGTGCACGCGTCAGGCTCTCGGATACCGTCGAACGGCAGGATGCCGAACGGGTGATCGACGTGGTCCGGTCCAGCCTCCGGAACATCGGCATCGACCCCGAGACCGGCGAGTTCGACGTCGACATGATCGAGACCGGGACGTCGAAGAGCCAGCGCGAACGGATCAAGAACCTCCGGACGCTCATCCAGGAGATCGAGGAGCAATACGACGAGGGAGCGCCCGTGGGCGAGGTCCTCGACAGGGCAAGCGAGCTCGGGATGGACGAGTCGAAGGCCGAACACGAGATCGAGAAGCTCAAGCAGAGGGGCGAGGTCTACGAGCCGTCGAACAACACGCTCCGGACGACGTGAGTGTCAGGCCGGGCAGTCGACGGAGACGGCGAGATAGTCGGTGAATTTGATGACGTCCAATCGGCCGAATTCGGCCGACAGCGACCGGTCCAATCGGTCCGAATCGTCGCGTTCGTGGTGTTCGAATAATGCCCGTTTGGCCGAGTCGCTCAGCTCGTCGTAATGGGCGACGAGTGCGTCTGCTGGCACGGAGTCGATCGGTTCGGTGGAAAGCTGAGGTGCCATGTGATGTGGGAGCGTGTCTCACCGGTTCGAGATCGACGGGTATCAAAGTTTCCTCTCACATGTTCAAAAATCGTCCAGTAATCGTTGGACGAATCGTCGTCAGTTCGGCAGACGTCCAGTATTGGGGGACCGGTCAGGTGATGGCCTGATAGGTCGCACGGAGTGTCACCGGCGTGACGTCCGCGATCTCGGCCACTTCCCGTTGGGTGAGCTCGTAATCGTCGGCCATCGCCGCCGCGTACAGACAGCCGGCAGCCACGCCCGCCGGATGGCGGCCGTTCAGATGACCGTCCTCACGGAGGTGGGTGACGTACTCGCGAGCCCGGTTCTCGAGCCGCGGTGGGAGATCGAGCTCGCTGGCGAACCGGGGGATGTATTCGCGGGGATCGATCGGGCCGGTCGGGAGGCCGAGGTCGCGGTTCATCGCGTCGTAGGCCGCCCTGAGTTCGGCTTCCGAGGCCTGGGCGACGGCCGTGATCTCGCGGATCGTCCGCGACAGCGTCCCGATGCGACAGGCGGCATAGAGCGATGCGGCGGCGAACCCCTCCACCGATCGCCCGCGGAGCAGGTCGGCGTCCTGGGCCTGTTCGAAGAGCATACAGGCGGCGTCACGCGTCCGTTCGGGGAGTTCGAGCGCGCTGATGATCCGCCGGATCTCGGTGAACGCGTGGACGCGATTGCGGTCGGCCTTCGAGGCGATCCTGGCGCGGTTGTGCTGTCGGCGGAGCCGAGCCATCCGGCGGCGCCGGCGACCGGAAAGCCCCCGGGACCCACGTCCGATCTCGGTCGAGAGCCCCCGGTCGTGCCGGGCGCGGGTGAGCGGGGCGCCAGTCCGCTCGCGTTCCGCCTCTTCGAAGGCGCGCCATTCTGGGCCGCGATCGATGTG
This sequence comes from uncultured Halobacteriales archaeon, assembly GCA_964404815.1. Taxonomy (GTDB): domain Archaea; phylum Halobacteriota; class Halobacteria; order Halobacteriales; family Hikarchaeaceae; genus CAYOLR01. Next base: position 9,314 of record CAYOLR010000059.1, on the reverse strand, counting down.
ATCCTCGGAGACGATAAGTCCGCAGGCTGCACAGACCGTTTCCCCTCGGTCAGGGTGGAGTCGACCGTCGCATTCCGGGCATGCCGTGACAGATGAAGTCCCGCTCATACGCAACCCCCGGTTCTTCGATTCAGGTAATAAAATTTTGTACACGAAATCAAAGAAATTAACCCGTTATCTTGCTGAGATAAAGTCGGCATGCGGTCCGGGAAATCGATAACCGGCCCGGTAATGGCTACGGCGAGACGGTTTTTGACACCCAGCCGGTCGGCCCGCTCGGGAACGCCCGACTCGTCCGCTTCGGCTGGACGGTGCCGTCGGCCTCGATCGCCCGTGCGATCACCTCGGTCTGGCCGTCGAGGTCGAGGTCGATCACCCACTGTCGCCAGACGTCGTCGCCAGGCAACGGTTCGGAAAGTCGGGCTGCCTGCCAGGAGGTGCCGCCGTCCGTCGAGACCTCCACCGCCGCGATGCCGCGCGTGCCGGCGTACGCGTGGCCGCCGACCTGGACACGACCG
>CAYOLR010000059.1:0-8786 GCA_964404815.1 uncultured Halobacteriales archaeon | reverse complement strand
TGACGGGGCCGGTCCCGTGCCAGCCGCGTTGCTCCCAGTAGCCGTCCGCCTCCCGCTCGAGGAACTCGATCTCGGTGAGCCACTTGACGTTGATTTCGCCCCAGTGGCCGGGAATGAGCGCCCGGACCGGGAAGCCGTGACGTTTCGGGAGGGCCGCCCCGTTCATGCCGTACGCGAGGAATCCGCGCCGGAGGGCGGCAAGGGGAAACTCCTCGAAATAGCCGTCGGTAGCACGGAGCATCACGCACTCGCATCCGCTATCGATGGTCACGTCCCGGAGGAGGCGCGTGACGGGGACGCCGGTCCACAGCGCGTTGTCCATCTTGTGGCCGTTGAGCGATTCACCGACACAGCGGAGCGTCATAAACCGGTGCTCGGGGGCGTAGCCGAGGAGATCGTCGTAGGTGACCGACCGTTGACCGTCGACCCGGCCGGTCAACTTCAGGTTCCACCCCGTCGCGTCGACACGGGGGTTGACGGAGTTGATGTCGACTTCGTAAAACGACTGGCTCACGAGTGTATCGAGACCCTCGACATCGAGCGACTCGCCCGCGGCGGTGTCGAGCTTCGTGCTGATGGCCTCCCGATCGCTCTCGTCGAGAGCCAGCTCGGTCGTGTCTGGGCCCTGCTCGCCGAGATGGGCGAAGAACGAGACGGCGCCGAGGGCCGCCGTCCCGCCGGCCAGTTCGAGCACCCGACGTCGCCGCGGGGCGAACTCGCCGGGGCTCGCCGGCGCCAGCGAGGCGAGAAGCACGACCAGAAAGATCGCCACCCCCGGTGCGATCGCTTTTACGGGAGTCCAGGTGAACAGGATCGTCGCCCACCAGCCCCCGACGCCCGCGAAGAACGCATCGCTGTGTGGAACTTCGGACCGGCGACCGAGTGCGATCCCGCCGTACGTGATGGCGGCAAAGCCGAGGATGACGATGGCCAGGCCTGTCGAGAAGGCCAAAACTTGCCCGAGGTCGCCGAGCTGCGTGATGGAGACCGTGACGATTATTGCCGGCGTGAGATCGACGACGACCGACCCGACGGCCGCCCCGATGAACGCCTGAGAGGGCCCGCTCACGAGGTATGATGCCGCCAAGGCAGCCATCCCAGCGATGCCAAGGGTCCAGAGCGTCGACTTGTGAAGTCTCATAGGGCTGTACGAATGGCCTCGGCGATGCCGTCCAGGTCGGCATCGTCGAGATCGGGCCGGCGGCCGAACGCCCGATGGATGGGCCCGCCGCCATCGTCGTCGAACCGGGGAACGATGTGGCCATGAACGTGCATGACCTCCTGTCCCGCGGCCGGGCCGTTGTTGAAGGCGACGGTGGTTCCGTCGGCCTGGACCGCTGACTCGATCGGCGCGACGAGGCTGTTGAGGGTCTCGTAAAGATCGGCCGCGAGATCGGCCGGGAGGTCGGTCAGCCGCGTGTGGTGTGCCTTCGGAATGACGAGCGTGTGTCCACGGCTCAGGGGATTGACGTCGAGGAAGGCCATCGTGGTCTCGTCCTCGTAGACCGTGGAGCTGGGGGCCTCCCCGTCGACGATCCGACAGAAGATACACGACATAGTGGACATGCCTCGGTCTCGGACCAAAAACCGTTCCCCGATTCCGTCTAGAATTCGGCCCTGCTACCCCGGATACCTTTTTGCGGCCGCCGGGAGAGGATCCGGATATGAACTTCGAGCGTGAGACCCAGACCGCCCAGTTCCACAGTCCGCTGGAGGATTTCGAGCTGGTCGATGCCGACGTGGAAGTGCGGGAGGACCCGCTGACCGGTCGGCAGGCCCGCATCGCCGAGGGGAGTTTCGTGATGCCCGAGGACGATCCGGACATCGCCGACTTCGTCGAGGATGACGAGGGGTGTTTCTTCTGTCCCGGGTCGGTCGAGGAGGTCACGCCTGAGTATCCCGAATGGTTCGGGGCTGACCGGGGGTCGGTGGGCGCGGCGACCTCCTTCCCGAACCTCAACCCCTACGCCGGGTATTCGAACGTGGTCGCGCTGACAGAAGAACATTACCGGCCGATCGACGGGTTTACCGAAGAGATCTTCACCGACGGCCTCACGGCTGCGTTGGAATACGTTCACGGGGTTTTCGATCACGACCCGTCGGCCGGCATCGCGTCGATCAACATGAACTTTCTCCGAGCGGCCGGCAGTAGCATCGTCCACCCCCACATGCAGACGCTCGTCGACGACCGCGGAACGAACGAGCAAACGGTCGTCCTGGACAGCGCCCGGCGCTATCACGAGCGGAACGGATCGGTGTACTGGGACGACTTGCTGGCTGCCGAGCGGGAGGGCGATCGATACATCGGCAGCACCGGGTCGGTCGAGTGGGTCACCGCCTTCGCGCCGAAACACCACTTTCACGTCCAAGGCGTCCTCGGCTCGGACGGACTGCCAGCGCCCGGGGATGCCGCAGTGGCCGACCTGGCCGACGGCCTGACGAACCTGCTGGACGCCTACGCCGAACTCGGCCTGAACAGCTTCAACTGGGCGCTCCATCTCGTCGAGGACGACCCCGCCGTCCGGCCGGTTATCAACCTGATCGGTCGATCGGTCTTCGATCAGTACTACTGGAGCGACTCGCCGTTCTTCACCGTCCTCCACGACGAGGGCGTGGTGGCGAGTCCGCCGGAGGAGTACGCCGCGACCGCCCGCGAGCACTTCTGATCACGGATGGACGCCTTCCCGGATACCCCGCCGTCGACCGACGTCTTCGCTGGAGACCTCTTCGACGGCCAGGTCGCCCTCGTGACCGGCGGTGGCACGGGTATCGGCCGGGCGGTGGCCCTGGCCTTCGCCGAGCACGGTGCCGACGTGGCGATCGCCAGCCGGACCATGGACCACCTGGCGCCGGTCGCCGAGTCGATCCGGGAGCGCGGCGTGGAATCCTGTGCCACGACCGTCGACGTCCGCGACCGGGATCAGGTCGACGAGATGACCGAGACCGTCCTGGAGGAACTGGGTCGAATCGACATCTTGGTCAACAACGCGGGGGCGAACTTCCTCTCGCCGGCCGAGTCGTTATCGGCGAACGGCTGGCGGTCGGTCGTCGGGACCATCCTCGACGGAACGGCCTATTGCACCTTCAGCGTCGGCGAGCATATGCTCGAACGGGAGGGGACCGGGGCCATTGTCTCGATGGGCGCCACGAACAGCCAGACCGGCGCCCCCTATCACGCCCATTCCGGCGCTGGGAAGGCGGGCGTCCACAACCTCATGCAGACCGTCGCGAGCGAATGGGCCGACCGCGGCATCCGGGCGAATACCGTCGCACCCGGGATCGTTGAAACGCAGGGGTTGGCCGAGGCCATGGGCGGCGGGCTTCCCGACGAACTCCTGGCCGACATCCCGGCCGACCGCTTCGGAACGCCGGCTGACTGCGTGACGATGACGCTCTTCCTCGCGAGCCCGGCCGCCAATTACGTCACCGGGGGCTACTTCCTCGTGGATGGTGGGCTATTGCTCGCGCCATCGGCGGCCGACCGGTTGGGGTAGGAAGGGCTTTCAGCACCGACCGAATACCACACGTCGATGGGTTCGGACAGCCCGTTCTCGTCGGTGACGGACGTCCATGTCCACCTCATGCCCGACCGGCTGATCGCCGCGATCCATCGGGTTCTCGGCGAGCAAGCGGGCTGGACGTTCGATCACCCGACCGACCGTGAGGGGATCGAGTGGTTGCTGACCAGCGCCGGCGTGGACCGCTACTTCGCGCTCCCGTACGCTCACAAGTCCGGGATGGCCAGCGACCTCAACGAGTGGGTGATCGAGCGATCGGGCGAGTCGGGGATGGCGGTCCCCTTCGCCACGGTCCATCCGGCGGACGATGTCGGGGCCGTGGTAAAGGCCGCATTCGAGGAAGGGGCCCAGGGCCTCAAGTTCCAGTGCCCGGTCCAGCAGTGTGCCCCGGACGACGAACGGCTGGCCCCCGCCTTCGAACTCGCAGCCGAGTATGACCGCCCGATCCTCTTCCATGCCGGGACGGCCCCGATGTTCAGCGACAGCCCGTACGTGGGAGCCGATCGGTTCGAGTCGTTTCTGGCGTCCTACCCGGAGGTCAGGGCGGCCTGTGCGCATATGGGGACCTACGAGTGGGAGGCGTTCGTGGATCTCGCGGAGACCTATGACAACGCTTACCTCGACACGAGTTTCGCGATGTCCTCGGCAGCCGGCGAGTCGATGGCGTTCTCGCCCGATGACATTCCGGACCGAGTGTTCGAAGCACAATCCGAGTCGATCATGTACGGGTCGGATTTGCCGAACCTGCCGCACACCTACGCAGCCGAGCGCCGCCACCTCCTGGATCGGGCGTTCTCGACGGGGGTGTATGACGATCTGTTCAGACGGACGGCGGCACGGTTTCTGACGGGTGAACCACCGCAACACTGATTGAGGACCCGTCGTGAGGCGAGACAATGCCCTCCAGACGCGCCCTTCTTGTCGGAGCCGTTGGTTTCACCGCCGCCGCCGGCCTGGCCGACGCCGTTGATATCGGCCCAGTCACGGCACCCGAACCCGCCCCCGATACCTGGCCGCAGGATCTGTACGGGCCGGCCAACACTGCCGGAAATCCGAGCGTCGAGGTGCCGGCCGGGGCTTCGATCGACTGGCGGACGGCGGAATTGCCGCCGAGTTACGCCACGACGGTCGTCGTCGGGCCGGAACGGATCTACCTCGGCGGGTCGGGCATCGTCGCTTTCGACCGGACCGACGGGACTCGTCAGTGGCGAGTCGAGGCACCTGGTCACTTCCTCTCGTTCGTCGATGAGACACTCTTCGGCGCCTCCCCATCGGTCGCGAACGGTTTTGATGCCGATACCGTCGGGCCGGTCGCGATCGATGTGGAGCGTGGCTCGCCCAAGTGGCAGGCGGACGGGCTCACGCGGATCTATCACATCGTCGCAAGTGAAAACGCGCTCTTCGTTGGCGATCATGGTCGGTTGCTCGCATTCGACCGACAAACCGGCCGCCGCCGCTGGGCAGTCAAACACGGGTATGATGCCGAAACATATCCCATGATCTCTGACGGAACGCTCTTCGGTGGCCTCGAACGGCTGGTTCGATTCGAGTCACGGAGCTTGCTGGATCTGGTTACGTTTTCTGGCCCGTCGATTCGATGGGAGACGGACTATTACGATGAGATGAATCCACCAACGGGTATCAACGACCGGATCGTCTTCGGGAGAAACAGACACACCGTCGGAGACGAGCACCGACCTGGGTTGGTCGCCTTCGACACCACATCCGGGAAGCAGGTGTGGGGCACGATAGAACCACGTCCCGAGGACGATCGCTTAACCGTCTCCTCGCCGGCGGTGGTCGAGTCCGATGGGTTTGTCGGGATTCGCAGTGGAAACGATGACGATCGTCGGTATGCGGTCGCGAGTGTCGACCTCGGCGAGGGGAAGGTCAACTGGCGCCGTGACGTGGACCAACGCGTCTGGACCCTCGCGGTCGGTACCGAAACCGTGGTCGTCGGAACGGCCGCTCCGAGCGAGTCTACCGCGTCGCAGAAAGGGGCCATACAGGCCTTCGATCGCTCGGAGGGGAGTAAGCGGTGGCGCATCCCGACCGAGAGTCCGATCGCCTCAGTCGCGTTGGTCGACGGGACCGTTTACGCTTCAACCGTCCACGGTGGGATCCTCGCCCTCCGCTGATCGCTTACGCCCCCTCGTCGGAGAACCGACGGGCTCCCTCCCGGCCGGTTTCGAGGGCATGGGTCCCGAGCCAGGATTCGATCGCCAGCCCCCGATCGAGCGGAACCCCGAGCCCCTCGTAAACGGCCCGCCGGTCGGTCCGGACGGTCTTCTGTGGGAAATCGGCGATGTTCTCGGCCATCGTCACGGCTTCCTCGAGGGCCGAGCCGGGATCGGCGAGCGCGTTGACGAGGCCCCAGTCGTGGGCTTCTTCGGCCTCGACGGGACGGCCTGTGAGGATCATTTCGAGGGCCCGCCCGAGGCCGACGATCCGGGGAAGCCGTTGAGTGCCCCCGTCGACCAATGGGACGCCGAAGCGCCGCTCGAAGCAGCCGAAGATTGCGTCGCGAGCGGCGACGCGGAGGTCACAGAAGACCGCAAGCTCGAGTCCGCCGGCGACACAATGCCCCTCGATGGCGGCGAGGAGCGGCTTGTCGATCTCGGCGTGGGAAAAACCCATCGCGCCCTGCTCGCGGCCCTCCAAGGTCCCCGATTCGGCGATCTCGTCGAGGTCACCGCCCGCACAGAAGTCCTCCCCCGATCCGGTAACCACTCCGACGGCGGCATCCGGATCGTCATCGAAGTTTTCGAACGCGGCCAGCAGCTCATCGCCGGTCTCACGGTCGATGGCGTTCCGCTGGTCGGGTCGGTCGAGCGTGATGACGGTGACCGGTCCACGGCGGTCGGACCGAACGTTCGTGGCCATAGCCACACCGGTTGGCGCCGGGACCGTAGGTCTACTCCTCGTTCGGGCGGACGCCCGGGAATCGCCGGGCCTCCTGATCCTCGCCGGCAGTGAACGCCGCCGCTCGTTCTTTGAACTCGTCGGAAGCCCATACCGACGCGGTCAGTTCACGAGTAACCTCGCGGTCGTGCATGGCCAGGTTGGTCCAGCTCTTCATGACCGACTTCATGACGCGGTAGGCCTGTGGGCTCGAGTTATCGATGACGTCACGGGCGAGGTCCACCGCGACCGATTCGGCAGTCCCAGCCTCGACGGCGCGGTTGATCATGCCCCACTCGACGGCCTCGTCCGCATCGAGCAGTCGGCCGGTGAGGAGGAGTTCTCGGGCCCGACGGGTCCCGATTTCGAGGGGGAGCAGTTGGAGGCCGCCGCCAGCCGCGGTCGAACCGACGCCCACTTCCGGCTGGCCGAACCGCGCCGTGTCGCCCGCGACGATCAGGTCACAGCCCATCACCAGCTCGTTGCCCCCGGCCACGCAGGTGCCCTCGATGGCGGCGATGGTGGGTTTGCTCGTCTCCCGCAGGCGGTCGACGGTTTCGACATAGGCCGTGAGCCAGCGGTTCCCGGCCTCGACATCGAGGGAGGCCAGCTCGTCGAGATCGGCGCCGGCACAGAACGGCTCGCCAACCGAACCGAGGACGATCGCGTCGACGTCATCATCGCGGTCTGCCCGATCGATGGCCTCGCCGAGTTCGAGCACGACCACCTCGGTGAGCACGTTGTGGGGCGGGTTGTCCAGGCGGACGTGACGGATCCGCTCGTCGTCGGTATCGGCCGCAACCTCGATGGACTCGTAACTGGGCATAGGCCCCCATCGACTGATGGCCGCATAACTCCCGTGGCGATCGACCCGGCCAACCGAGAACCCTTTTATCCGCGAGCCAGTCGCATCTGCCATGGAGCGCTTCGCCGAAGTCGACGACCAGTACGACCCGCATTCCGTCGAGGACCGGGTGTTCACGTACTGGGACGACGTCGACGCCTACGAACGGACGAAGGCCCACCGGGCGGACGGTGAGGCTTACTTCTTCGTCGACGGCCCGCCCTACACCAGCGGCGCCGCCCACATGGGGACCACCTGGAACAAGACGTTGAAGGACGCCTACATCCGGTATCTCCGGATGTGTGGATACGACGTTAAAGACCGGCCGGGCTACGACATGCACGGCCTCCCCATCGAGACGAAGGTTGAGGAACGGCTGGGGTTCGAGAACAAGAAGGACATCGAGGAGTTCGGTATCGAATCGTTCATCGAGGAGTGCAAGGACTTCGCCGACGAACAGCTCGATGGGCTCCAAGAGGATTTCATCTCCTTCGGTGTCTGGATGGACTGGGACAATCCCTACAAGACGGTTCGTCCTGAGTACATGGAGGCGGCCTGGTGGGGGTTCAAACAGGCTCACGAGCGGGGGCTGGTCGAACGCGGGAAGCGCTCCATCAGCCAGTGCCCCCGGTGTGAGACCGCGATCGCGAAGAACGAGGTCGAGTACCACCAGGTCGAGGACCCCTCGATCTACGTGAAGTTCCCCCTGGTCGACCGTGAGGGCAGCCTCGTCATCTGGACGACGACGCCGTGGACCATCCCCGGGAACACGTTCGTCGCCGTCGACGAGGGGCTGACATACCATGGGGTGCGTGCCGAATCCGACGGCGAGCCGGAGGTGCTCTACATCGAGGAATCCCTCGTCGAGGACGTCCTCAAAAAGGGACGGTACCAGGACTACGAGGTTATCGAGGAGGTCAGCGGCACGGAGATGATCGGTTGGGAATACGAGCACCCGCTAAAAGAGGAAGTTCCGGATCATCCATCCGGGAACGGCGCGTTAGAGGTCTACCACGCCGATTACGTCGAGGCCGACCGCACCGGCCTCGTCCACTCGGCCCCGGGCCACGGGGAAGAGGACTTTACCCGCGGCCAGGAACTCGGCTTCGAACCGTTCTGTCCGGTGGACGGCGACGGCGTGTACTCGGCAGCGGCCGGCAAGTACGCGGGGACGTTCGTCCGCGACGCGAACGCGGCCATCATGGACGATCTCGAGGCCGCGGACCTGATGCTCGCCAGGGAGACCTACACCCACGACTACGGCCAGTGTTGGCGCTGTGACACCGACATCATCCAGATCGTCACCGATCAGTGGTTCATCACGATCACGGACATCAAGGACGAGCTCCTCGAGAACATCGAGGACTCAGACTGGTATCCCCCCTGGGCCCGGGACAACCGGTTCCGGGACTTCGTCGAGGACGCTCCCGACTGGAACGTTTCCCGGCAGCGCTACTGGGGCATTCCGATCCCCATCTGGACGCCGGAGGGCAGCGAGGACCCCGACCCCGAGGACATGATCG
>CAYOLR010000058.1:0-13854 GCA_964404815.1 uncultured Halobacteriales archaeon | reverse complement strand
CCGCCCAGAAACAGGACGGCGCCGAGCACATAGAGCAGCTTGGCAGCCTGATCCAGGTAATCGGGCAACGTTTTCTGGTGGAATTCCTGGTACTCGGTTTCGTGACTCATTAGCGGATGTATTCGGCGAAGGTACCATAAACATTTGGCAGTCTGCCGGATCGATGCAGGTTAAGTCCCGCCGTCCCGCTGACTGGAACACGCATGAACCCCACCAAGGAATTTCGCGAGCTCATCCGTCGTGACGAGATATTGGCCGCTCCCGGGGCGTATGACGCCGCGAGTGCCTCTCTCGTCGAACAGGCCGGCGCGGAAGTCGTCTACCTCTCGGGATCCAGTATCTCGACGTCCACACACGGGTATCCGGACGTGGGCTTGACGACCCTGACCGAAATGACGACCAGGGCGAGACAGGCGGTGACCGCGGTGGACATTCCGGTGTTTTCTGACGCGGATACTGGCTACGGAAATCCGATAAACGTCCGTCGAACCGTCGAGGAGTTCGAGGCGGCGGGAGTCGCCGGGATCCACATCGAGGATCAGGTCTTCCCGAAACGGTGTGGCCACTTCGAGGGCAAGGACGTGATCCCGGCCGAGGAGATGGTTCAGAAGATCAGGGCGGCGTGTGATTCCAGGAGAGACGACGCCTTCCAAATCATCGCCCGGACTGATGCCCGGGCCGTGGAGGGCTTCGATGCCGCCATCGATCGGGCCCGGAAATACCGGGAGGCGGGGGCCGACGTGGTCTTCTTCGAGGCCCCGGAGTCGCGTGATGAGCTCGAACGCGCAGCCGAAGCAATCGACGCCCCGCTGCTCGCCAACATGACGGAAGGCGGGAAAACGCCAATGCTCACCACTGCCGAACTCGAGGCGGCCGGATATTCGATCGCCCTGTTTCCGGCCACCGGGTTCAAGGCGGCATTGAAAGCCCTAAAAAACACGTACGAGACGATCGTCGATGAAGGGACCCAACAGCCAATCATGCACGAACTGGTCACCTGGGAGGGGCGGAACCGGATCACCGGGTTAGACCAAATCTCCGAGTGGGAGCGAAAGTACGCGAGCGAATGATCCTGGCACGTTTCGGGTTATAAATCAGTATAACGGAAGGGCCTTGAGTGGTTGAAGTATCTCACTAACCTTTATTAGCCGTTGGCTCACACTCCTGCATGGGTTAGTTTACCAATGGCACCTGATGATACCACGAAATACCGTGGTTCGGTTAACCGGCGAAAGTTCCTGAAAGTCGCCGGGGCGGGTAGTACTTTGACAGCATCCGGCCTCGCTGGCTGTACCGGCGGAGGCGGTGACGGTGGCGATGGCGGTGACGGCGGCGACGGCGGTGACGGTGGTGGTGGAGACACGGCGACGCCAAGCGGCGACGGCGGCGACGGTGGCGGTGATACCGGCGACACCGGACCGACCGTTCTCGACGTCTGGCTGAGCTACTACACGGAGGGGGAGAACAAGAAGGCGTACACGGACGAACTCAATTCCAAGATGGAATCCGACATCGGTGTCCGGATGAACATTACTGGTGTTCCGTACGTCGACGCCCCACAGAAGTTCCGGGCGGCGCAGGCATCCGGGAATATTCCCCACATGGTCGAGGTCATGACACATCCCGAGCTCATGGCTGGAGGGGGCGGCCGTCAGATCAACGATCTTTTCGAGGGGTCAGAGACGGCGTCCGTCGCCAGCGAAGCCGTCATGGACTTCTATCGGACGTGGGGCTACCAGTCCACTGGCACGGAGGGAGCGCTCGTCACGTGGCCCTTGGGCATCCGCCCGTTCCTGCCGGTTGCCCGCCGTGACTGGCTTGAGTCGGCTGGTATTTCCATGGACACCGTCGACGCTAGTGCAGGAGCCAACAGTTTGGGATACTACGAGGGTTCGGGCGATCCTGGAAGTGACCTCCAAGCGTTGTACTCCGCACTCCAGGAAAGTGACCTTGGCCAGCAGGATGGCAATTTCCCGGACTCGACCGGGATGAAACAATCCGACGAGGAGTACATGGCGCTGTACATGCCGCAGTTCGGTGGCTCACTCACCGGAACGGTCAACGCGGCGGGTGATGCGGCGGCCATCAACACGCCCGAGGCTGTTCGTGCCATCGAGATGCAGGTCGAGTTCATCGAAAAGGGCTACTTCAACGGCAACGCGCTCAACATCGGTGACGAGGAGGCCACCACCCTGCAATGGGGCGGCCGCCACGCTGTAAACCACATCCAGGACTCCACCGACCTCTGGGCGGACTACCTCCAGGAGCAGCCCGACGCGATGGAGAACGGAGACTATCGTTGGATGATGCCGTACAACGGCAAGTCTGAAGGTGGTCGCGTGGCGACCCTCATGTGGCTCCCCTGTCTGATGTTCACCGGCGGAGGCGACTGGAACCAGAGCCGCCTCGATGCGGCGGTTTCGATGATGGACTACTGGGTGGCAAAACCCGAAAACGCCCTCTCGAATACCCAACAGTTGGGTATCGTCCCCGTCGACCCGGGAGCGATCGAAGAGAATGACTGGTTCACTCAGTCGGATATGCACACCCGATTCTGGGACGGTGGCATGAAGCGGACGCTCGCCGAGGCGACCCCCGGCTCGATCCCGGCCGTCCCGAAAGCCGGTGCGATCACCTACGACATCCCGTTCCGGATGCATCAGCGCATCATGCAGCAGGACGTCCCGGTCCAGGAAGCCGCCGACAAGGCCGCCTCCGACATCAACGACCTGCTCGCGGAAGCCGGCCGTCGGTAAATCGCAGGCTATCCGATCCTTCCTTTACTTTTTTTTACCCGAGAGCGGGAGCACCTATCAGGACCGTTCGATGAGTTTATAGGCCGCTCCGGAACCGGACTCCGTCGCGCGTTCGGCATAGTAAATCCCCACGTCAGTCACGCGGGGCGTACTGGTGACCCAGCCCTCGTGGGTGACCCGCCAGGTTTCATCGCCCGTAGCCTTCTCGAAGGCGGTCAAGGTGCCCGTATCGTCGTGCGACCCCACAAGGACGGTATCGGCCGTAACCGTCGGACACCCGATAACCATCCCGCCGGCGTTTGCCGTCCAACGGACGGCCCCTGACGCTATCTCGAGCGCGTAGAGAAAATTGTCATGACTCCCGACGTAGACGATCCCGGCATCCCGATCGATCGCCGGCCCCGACATGATGTCACCCCGGGCGGTATGGACCCAGTCGACGGTCCCGTCGGCGAGGTCGAGCCGGTAAAAGTTCGAATCCCAGGAGCCGAAGAACGCGCCGCCGTCGTAGGTCGCCACGGGACCCTTGATCGGTTCACCCGTATCGAACCGCCACAAAAACTCGTGATCGGGGTAACTCCAAGCGTAACAGTACCCATCGTTGCCCCCGACGACCATCGTTCCCGTCGCCCGGTCGATGGCCGTCGTGGAGTGGGGGTGGTCGTCCGGTCGGGCCGATTCCCACTCAACCGTCCCGGTAGCCGCATCGAGGGCGAAGAGGCTCCCGTCGGGCGGGATGTACTCGACGGCGATGTAGATCGTCCCGTCGATGTACGCCGGGCTCGAGCCGATGGCGTCACCGAGCGGCGTCTGCCACTCGATCGCCCCGGTCTCGAGGTCGAGGGCGGTGACGACCCCGTCGTAGGCCCCGAGGTAGACCGAGCCGTTCGCGAGCGCGGGCGTTCCGTGGATGCCGCGGGTCGCGTCGGTGATCTTCGTTTCCCACGCCACCGATCCCTCCGGCGAGATCCGGTACACCTTGCGGCTGTCCCCGGGTAAGACCACGTCACCGCCTGGCGCGACAACGGCACTCGCCTTCGCGGCGGTGTGATCGCCGACGTTCACGCCCGGGACGGACCACGCGATCTCGACCGATTCCGGGACGGTCTGCTCGGGGTAGTACCCGTGACGCTCAACGTTGCCCCGGAAGATGGAGACGGGCCGATCGGCGAGGGCGGCCGCGTTCCCCGAGGGCGCCGAACACCCGGCGGTGGCCGCCGCGATCACCCCCGCTGTCCCGGAGAGGAACGCCCGACGCCCGACCGGCGAGGTCATATTCCCCGGTTCGGCCTCGCGCACTTGTATCGTTCCTTCCCGGACGATAACCGAATCACGGTTGGCGGACGCTCGAGGTGAGATCCGCCAACGACCCCGGCTCCTGGAGGGTCTCGATGGCGGCGGCGACCGTCTCCACCCTGTCGTCCGAGAGGACCGTTCCGGCACACGACTCGAACTTCTCGACCCACCGCGACTCCGGCAGTGGGTTCGACGGGCTCCCCGGTGCTCGCCGTTCCTCGGCGACGAATTCCTCGCCATCCGCTGTTCGGACGATGACTCGGGCGCCGTAGCCGGCGAACTCGTCGCCGAAGAGGTCCGGTTCGAAGTCCCGATCGACCAGTTCGATCGTCGACCGGACCGCCTCGGTCTGGACGTAATCGTCGGTGAATTCGTGGATGGTGACGTCCCGTTCGAGGAGGACTGCCGCCAGACAGAACTCGATCGAGAACTTGGCCTGGAGCGCGTCTTCGGGGCGTTCGTGATGTAACATCTCCGAAGCAGCCGCGTCGAGGGTCACGATGACCTGCTCGACGTCGGCAGGTCCGAGGTCTTCCTCGGTGACGATCCGCCGGAGCGCCTCCATTGCCGCGTGGGTGATCACCCCGGACGGGTACGGCTTGTAGCCGATATCGCGAACGGCCCACGACTCGCCAAGCCCGTCAGTGATTTCCGATGGATCGTAGTCCCCGCCTGGGGTCGTGACCTCGCCGTACCCGATCGGTCCCTCGAGGATCGCCGGATCCGCGGTGAACCCATCCCCCGCCAACAGGGCAGCCCTCAGCCCCATCTCCGCGGCGTGACCGGCGTGATAGGGCTTCGTCATCGATCCGAAGTTCTTCTTCAGCGACGAGGACGACGACGCCGCGATACCGAACGCGTGTTGAATCTCGTCGACCGTCAGATCGAGGACCGATCCCGCGGCGGCCGCCGCGCCGAAGGCGCCGATCGTCCCGGTGGCGTGGAACCCCTGTTCGTAATGGCTGGGGTACGTGGCGTGGCCGACGCGATAGGCCGCCTCCGCCCCGAGCACGTATCCAGTGAGCACGTCCGTCCCGGTCGCCCCTTCGAGCTCTGCGGCGGCAAGCGCGGCTGGGAAGACCGGTGACGTCGGGTGAATGACGATTGATTCGAACGTGTCGTCGTAATCGACGGCGTGGCCGAAACCGCCGTTTGCGAGCGCCGCGCCTGGTGCGCTGGCCGTTTCTCGACCGATGACGGTCGCTTGGTCGCCGGGGGCGTATCGGTTCGTATACCGTGTCAGCCGTTCGCCGACCGCGTGTTGTGAGCCGAAGAGGGCGACGCCCACGTAGTCTCGGATGGCGCGTTTGGCATCGGCGACGGCCGCGTCGGAAATATCGGAATAGGCAGTCTCGGAGACGAATCCTGCCAGTCGTTCGGTTTCGGGCATGCTGCCCGCTTCGGCGGACCAGGTATTACCCTTGTCCGTCCGCGGTCAGCTCACGAACGACGAGCGAGATGCCGATCCCGGCGGCCAGGAGGACGACGAGATTGAGGGCGGCCCGAAACAGCGGGCGGTATTCCCGGGCGACCCATTCGGTGATCAAGGCCCCGATGCTGCTGTACAACTGGAACAGCGAAACCACCGCGATCAGTCCGAGGACCACGAGCGCCCCCCTGAGGAGGAGGTCACGGGCGTCTTCCTGGGTGATACGACTGTCTGGCGTTGGTTCGTTCTCGCTCATTGGTTCTGCCTCCGAAGAATCGCCAGGCCGGCGGTGGCAATAATAGCGACCACGACGGCCGCGAGGCCGAAGCCTGGTTGGCCGGGGGTTTGAGTCGCCTCCGCCATTACAGTCCGCTCGACCTCGCGCTCCCTGGTTGATTGTTCGCGGTCGAAATCGCTGACCTCGAGGCCGACGTCACGGACGGTGACGTTGGTCTGCAGTCGCTCGCTCGGGTCGAGGTTCGCCGCACTCCGCGCCGTCCCGACGATGACCCCGTCCTTCCAGAGGATGGCATCCAGGTAGTAGTTGTAATTGGCCGGGACGGTCACTGAAACGCTGGGCGTCGCGGTCCGACCCGGGCGGATCTCGCCGACCGTCTTGGCCGTCCGCGCGGCGACGATGTTGGAATCCGCCTGCCGGACGATGTATTCGACGCGGAGGTCGCCGGACGGGGCATCACCGCGGTTGGTCAAGTAGGCCGCGATCGACAGTGTGGTCCTATTGTTGGCGGTTCGATCGACGGAATACTGGATCGGCGGAAGGTCGGCGCCAGTCATGCCGAACCGGTGGAACTCGACACCGGTTTCGGCGTAATCGGGCTGGAGGGTTCCCACGCCGCGGACCTCCTTCGAGCCGGTCTCGATCCGCCGGCCGTCCTGATAAACCAGCGTCTCGATCCGGTAGCCACCGGTTCGGGGGACGGAGATGTTGAGGGTGACCGGTTCCTCCCGATCGCCCTCGATCGGGGGCACGTCGGTGACGCGTTCGGTCTCGAGCAGGCCCGAGTCCAGCGCGATCGCCCTGACGCGCACGGTGACGTTTTCCGACAGACCGCCCCGATGGCTGAGCCAGGTCGTCACGGCGAGCGTGGCCGAACTCCCGCCGACCGAGCCCGGCGCGATGGTCACCTCCTGGATGTCCACACGCCCGGGACGCACGTCGGGCGGTTCCTGTTCGGCGAAGACCCCGGGGGCGGCGACCGCCGCGGCGAGCGATGCCACCATCACAAGGGCAATGGCAAGGGCGAGGACCGATTCTCGGCGCATCATCAGATTGCGCTATCGGTCGGATAAAGTGTCTTGTGTAGGGACAAATCCCGATTGTCGCCAGGCAAACCGCCGAAAAACAACCTTGATAGCCTCGCTCCGGAAAGCGGGAATGAGAACCCGTGACGCGTGTTATCGTCTGCTGCGACGGCCTCGATCCAGACTACCTCGATGCCACCGAGACGCCCGGCTGGGACGCTATCGCCGATGATGGCTCACTGGGCGAGTGTGAAGGGGTGGTTCCGAGCGTGACCAACGTCAACAACGTGAGCATCGTGACCGGGAGCTATCCCGAGACCCACGGGATCACCACGAACACCTACTACGACCCCGAGAAGGACGAGCGTGTCTATATGGAGGACCCATCGTTCATCCGGTGTTCGACCCACCTCCAACGGGCTGACGAACGGGGGGAAGCGGTGGGAGCGCTGGTCGCCAAGGACAAGCTCAAGCGAATGGTCGGCCAGGGGTGTGAAATCGCCGCCAGCGCCGAGGACCCCCCGGCCTGGCTCGAGGACGCCGTCGGACCCGCGCCGGACATCTACTCAGGGGAGGCCAGTCCGTGGCTGCTCGACGCGGCCACCCACGTGCTGGATACCCGGGATCTCGACTGGCTCTACGTCTCGACGACAGACGTCATCCCCCACAAGTTCGGCCCGACCGAGGACCGGGCGCTCGAGTGGGTGGCCGATCTGGACGCCGGACTGGCCGAGCTGCACGACCGGGCCGATGATCTCGTGGCGACCGCCGATCACGGGATGAACGACAAGACCCGAGCCATCGACCCCGAGCGGCTGTTGGCGGCGGCCGGGATCGACGCGACCGTCATCCGATTGATCCGTGACAAACACGTGTATCACCACCAGAACCTGGGGGGCGCAGCCTACGTGTACGTCAACGACGGGTCGGTCGAGGCCGCAGCCGACCGCCTCACAGCAACCGATGGGGTCGACCTCGTCCTCTCGAAGGAGGCGGCCGTCGAACGGTTCAGGCTGCCACCCGACCGTATCGGCGACCTCATGGTCCTGGGGGAAGTCGACGCGGTGTTCGGACCCCTCGACGAAGGAGTCCATGACGACGTTTCGCTCCGCTCGCACGGGTCCCATCATGAACGGCGGGTTCCCTATACGAGCACGCGGGACGTCGCCCTCCAGGCCAACATCGACGCGTTCGACGCTCTGGAATAGCCACGCCGGAACCGGCGAGGGAAAGCCATATATGAACGGACCCTCATATGATTGAATAGTCATATATGAGCGACGCCCCGTCCCACCCATCAACGGCCGCCCCCACGCGCTGTCAGGACCTAACGCTGGATATCCCCCCGTCTAGCATCGATCAGGACCTGGCCGTCTGGTCCGCGTTGGCGAACGAGACCAGGTATCGAATCATGCGGCTATTGCAGGATCACGACGAAGTCTGCGTCTGTGACATCGATGCCTCCCTTGAAGCGAGCCAGAGTGCCATCAGCCACGCCCTGGCAAACCTCCATGACGCCGGGCTTGTCGACCGACGGAAGGACGGTCGGTGGCGGTACTACCGGATCACCCCTGTGGCCAGTTCCCTCCTCAGCGCGATGGATTCCCGACGGGGTGAGACAGATGAGTGACGATCCGTCCGTCGGGGTCGATCCGACAGAGCAACGGAGCGCCGTCCGTCAACGGTATTCCGACAAGGCCACGACTGACTCGGGCTGTTGCTCGGACACGAGTTCGTGCTGTGAGACGACCGCGGCTGGGGACGGCCCCACCACCCTCGGCTACGGGGAAACGGACCTCGATCGGGTCCCGGACGGGGCCAAGTTGAGTCTCGGCTGTGGCAATCCGATGGCCATCGACAGGCTGGAACCCGGTGAAACAGTCCTCGATCTCGGATCCGGGGCTGGTTTCGACTGCTTCCTCGCCGCCGACGAAGTGGGCGAGACCGGCCAGGTCATCGGCGTGGACATGACGCCGGATATGGTCGAACGTGCACGCCAAACCGCCACCGAAGAGGAGTATTCCAACGTCGAGTTCCGACTGGGCGAGATCGAATCGCTCCCCGTGGCCGACGACACGGTCGACGTGATTATCTCGAACTGTGTCATCAATCTCTCGCCGGAGAAACAACGGGTGTTCGACGAAGCTGCCCGAGTCCTGAAACCCGGCGGTCGGCTCGCCATCGCCGATGTCGTCCTGACGGCCGAACCCCCCGAGACGCTCAGACGCGACCTCGATGCGGTCGCCAGCTGCGCGGGCGGCGCCGAATCGATCGATCGACTGGAGTCGATGCTCGGAGCCGCCGGATTCGTCGACGTTGCCATCAGCCCGAAGGACGAGAGCGTCGAATTCATCCGGGAATGGTCCGACGAGTACGCCCTCGAGGAGTTCCTGGCCTCGGCCGATATCTCTGGACGGGTACCGGTCTAGCGCATGGAAGACCGGACGCGGATGTTGACCCTCACGAGCATCACCCTTCTAGCGGCAGTGCTGGTGTGGTTCAACTATTCCGCGGTGCTTCCCCAGATCGTCGACGCCTGGGAACTTTCAGGCCTTAGGGCCGGCGTGATCTTCTCGGCGTTTCAGGCGGGATACCTCGTCACGATCGTCCCCATGGGCATGGCGGCGGATCGGTTCTCGGCCCGATGGACGATCTCGATCGGGGCGATCGGGACCGGCGCCGCCAGTCTCGGGTTCGCGCTCTTCGCGACGGGTTTCCTCTCGGGAACGATCCTCCGGTTCGTCGCCGGGCTGTTCATGGCCGGGGTATACGTGCCCGGGATGCGGTTCCTCTCCGACTGGTACCCCTCGAACGTCCGCGGTCGGGCGATCGGCCTCTACGTCGGGACGTTCTCGCTCGCAAGCGGGCTCTCGTTCCTCCTCGCCGCAAGCGTGGCGGCCGCCATCGATTGGGAGACCGCGATCGCCGTCACGAGCGTCGGGGCCATCGTCGCCGGCCCGGTCATGTTCCTCTTCACCCGCGACAAACCCGGTGCCGCCCGTGCTGAGGGCGGCTTCGACCTCTCGGTGCTCAAAAACCGGGAGTACCTCCTCGCGGTCGGTGTGTACTCCGGGCACAACTGGGAACTCTTCGGCGCACGTAACTGGATGCAGGCGTTCCTGGTCACCTCGCCCGCCGTCATTGCCGCCGGCGGGACTGCCGTCGCCGGAACGCTAACCGGAGTAATGATGGCGATCGGCGGGCTTGGCAATGCCCTGGGTGGGTGGTTCTCCGATCGCGTCGGCCGCTACCGCACGATCGGGTTGGCGTTGGTCGTCAGCGCGCTGTTCTCGATCACGTTCGGCTCGCTCGGCTGGCTTCCGCTCCCGATCCTCGGCGGGTTGCTCCTCGTGTACGGTATCGCGATCACGATGGACAGCGCCCCGACCTCGACGGCCATCACCGAGATCGTCGACGACGAGCATGTGGGGACCGCCCTCTCGATGCAATCCCTCTTGGGCTTTACCGTGACGATCGTTTCGCCTGTAGTGTTCGGAGCGGCCCTCGACGCGTTCGGCTACCCCGTCGCCTTCCCCACGCTGGCGATCGGCTCGGTCTTCGCCATCGTGGCGGTGGCCGCCCTCGCCAGACGCATCGGTTAACGCAGGTGCGCCTCGACGGTCCGCCGGAGGTCGGCGGCGGTCACGTCGCGGGGGTTGGTCACGAGCCGGCGTTCCTGGACGAGCGTGTTCTCGACGATCGTCCCGACGTCGTCGGACCCCAGCCCGACCGAACCCAACGAGGTCGGGAGGCCGATCGCGCTGGCGAGCCGGAGACACTCCTCGACGAGCGCATCGGCCGCCCGACCATCGGCGGTCGTCGGATCGGCAACCCCGAGGTGTCTCGCGACCTCGGCGTACGCCGGCTCACGGACCGGCCGGTTGTACGCGAGACCCACCGCCAACGAGGCACCGAGACACTCGCCATGGGGCCGTTCCGTCAGCCCGCCCACCGTACTCGCCACCGCGTGCACCGCCCCTAATCCGGCGTTCGAGAAGGCGATCCCCGCGAGGTGTGAGCCAAGGCTCATGGCCCGCCGGGCCTCGATGCCGCCATCGTCGACGGCGGTCTCGAGCGACGAATGAACGAGCGTGAGCGCCTGTCTCGATAGGGGCCTCGTGATCGGGTTTGCCCCCTGGTAGCGGATCGGTCGGTCGGGGACCTCACGATAGTCCCTGGCCAGCCACGATTCGAGGGCGTGGACGAACGCGTCGAACCCCGATCGGGCGGTGATCGCGGGGGGCGGGTCGACGGTCACCGTCGGATCCACGAGTGCCACGTCCGGGCGGAGCCTCTCGTCGCTGATGCCCCGTTTGATACCCTCGTAGGTGACGACCGCGGACTGGGTCGCCTGCGAGCCGGTCCCGCTCGTCGTCGGGACCGCGACGACGGGTGTCACCGGGCCCGGAACCTCGCCCTCCCCGATGTAATCGGCCGGCGAGCCCCCATGGCTGAGGAGGAGCGAGGCGATCTTCGCGGTGTCGAGACAGGAGCCGCCACCCACCGCCACGACGGCGTCGACCGACCCCGACGGGAGATCCTCGAAGTCGTCGACGCTCGGCTCGGTGGTCGCCGACAGCGGACTGACCGCCGCGGTGACCGATGCGAGGGCCAGATCGAGGATGCCGGCCTCCTCCACACCCTCATCCGAGACGACGAGCACGGATTCCATTCCACGTTCCTCGAGGAGGTGGCCCAATCCTTCGATACTGCCGTCACCGAACTCGCTGGTCGTCACCTCCACCGACAGCCCCGATTCGTCGAGTCCTGCAGCCATAGGCACGGGATTGTTGCCGGTACCCCTAAACCCAGAGGTCTGCCGAACGGAGACATCGACGAGGTTTTTCCCGAGCCCGAAGGAGAGGTCCCATGGCTTACGACATCGCGCTGGTTCCCGGTGACGGGATCGGTCCTGAGGTGGTCTCGGCCACGATGCCGCTGTTCGAGACCGTCGCCGCGGACCACGGGTTCGCGCTGAACCCCACGGAGTTCGAGTGGGGCACCGAATACTACCTCGAGCATGGCGAAATGATGCCCGATGACGGGTTGGACGAGTTGGCACCCCACGACGCCATCCTGCTGGGCGCGGTCGGCCACCCGGACGTCCCGGACCACATCACGCTCAACGGACTCCTCCTCCCGATCAGGAAGGGGTTCAACCAACAGGTCTGTCGCCGCCCGTCGGTGCTCTTCGAGGGTATCGAGAGCCCGCTCCGGGGCTACGGTGGCGGCGACATCGACTTCGTCGTCTTCCGGGAGAACACGGAGGGCGAGTACGCCGACGTCGGCGGCCGCGAACACGTCGGCTTCGACCACGAGGTCGCCGTCCAGGCGGCCGTGTTCACGAAGGAGGGGACGGAGGCCATCGTCCGTGCCGCCTTCGAGGCGGCGACGGAACGCGCCGGCCACGTCACCTCCATCACGAAATCCAATGCCCAGGCCTACAGCATGGTCTTCTGGGACGACGTGGTCGACGAGGTGTTGGCGGACTACCCCGACGTCGAGCTCGAACGGCTCCTCGTCGACGCCGCCTCGATGGACCTCATTCGACGGCCGGACGAATTCGACGTACTGGTCGCCTCGAACCTCTTCGGCGATATCATCACCGACATCGGGGCCATCATCACGGGAAGCATGGGCCTGGCTCCCTCGGCGAACATCAACGTTACCGGTGACTACCCGTCGATGTTCGAACCGGTGCACGGCAGCGCGCCGGACATCGTTGACCAGGGCGTCGCCAACCCCCTGGCGACCGTCCTCTCGGGATCGATGCTGTTCGACCACCTGGGTGAATCGGCTGCCGCGAGTACGCTCTGGGACGCCGTCGCCGATCAACTGGCGGACGCGAACGCGCCGAGAACGCCCGATCTCGGTGGGGCGGCCGGAACCACCGACGTCGTCGCTGACCTCGAGGAACGGGTTGGCTAAGGCCGACGTTGACAACCGCATCGAGGCTTGCCGGTGACGGACCGGTGGGTATCGTACGGGTTTTAACCGAAAACCGCCTTCTCGGCGGCGTGGAGAACGTAACCGACGAGGTCCAGAACCCCTTCGGGATGCGGCCCCCCTGTCCCCATCAGTGCTCGCCGGACGATGACCGGCGCGCCGTTCTCGGGTACGGGGACGCGAACGCCGATTTTCACGTCATCGGCGATCACCCGGGCGTTCACGGCGGGATGGAGACCGGGATCCCGTTCACGGGAACGGAGGCCGGCGAACGGGTCCTGGAGGTCCTTACGGAGGTGGAGCTGTTCCGGTGGGACGGCGATGTACTGGTCCCGCGGTCCGGCTACCTCTCCTACTACCACTGCTGTTGTCCTCCGGCCGACGAGGACCCCTCCCCCGAGGCGTATCGGGATTTCGAGCGGTTCTTCGACGCCGAGCTCAGGGCGATCGCCGCCGACGTCCTCCTTCCGGTCGGGCAGCGAGCCATCTCGCACGTGATCAACGAATACACGGCCCAAGGCCACCGATTGGACCCCGCCGACGGCGACCTTCACGGCCACCAGATCCGTGGTCGGGGGTTCCTGGTGCTGCCGATCAAGGATCCGGTGTCGTGGGACGACGACGACCGCGACGAATTTGTGGACGCCTTCCGTACGCTCCGCTCGATGGACTATCAGCAGATGGTCGATCTCGGCCGGTTTATCCCGGGAAGCGATCCGTACTTTACTCGCTGATCGTCAGGCGTATGCTCGGAGGGGAGGTCGATCGCCGAACCGGGCACCGCAGGACGGACAGCGGAATCGGCGGCCGGATCGATCGCCATCGAGGACGATCCAGTCACCGTCAACAGCCCGGCTGGTGTGGCCACAGGTCGGACAGATCAACTGTCCCTTCACGGGATTGGAGGGCCGGTGGAGACGCGGGCGATTCATGAGTAACCGTACGAGCGACAGCCGAATAGGCCTGTCGGGATGGAAAGGTCAAAACACGATTATTCGGGAAAGAGACTCTCCGGTAAATACGCCGAGACCACCCAGTTCGGGGCGTCCACCACCTCGTTGATCTTCAGATCGACGGCGACCGAACAAAGCAGGTACGCTTCGCTCCGCTTGACATCCTCTCGCCCCTGAAGGGACGAGATTCCACCGTGGGGTTCGGCTATGC